>NZ_LRIC01000004.1:0-1395 GCF_001758725.1 Janthinobacterium sp. HH106
GTAGCCAGTGTTAAACCGCACAAGATCGCGGGCTGTCCAAAACGGTCCATTTTTCCCAGCAGCATATGGCGTGATGTCCTTTACGACACCGGGGTTATATTTAAGAAGTTGTAATGGCATTTATCACTTCACCCAATTATATACTCTGTTCGTTTCTTTAATCCTATGGTCTAGACCAGTATAGCCACCATTGATTTTTCGGGTCAATCTTTTGACTGCGTCATCATTAACACCTTCATCACAGATTTTCCACAGATTGTTTTTTTTGAAAAACCAAATTGCCGTATCCATCGCGTAGTCCTCTTCCAAAAGTGACGGATCTTCTATAACTTCAGGCAATCCCATATCACTTGCAAAGGCTTTGACGTTATTATAGCCAGTCAATTGTAAAAATCCGCGACCAATGTATAGGCTGGCTTTTTCCTTGGAATCGTTACCAAGTTTGTATTTTTTGCCACGATTTTCATCCAAGTACACATTTTCAGCTAGTGCCTTGGGGTTTCTGGCGTATGGCTTTGCGCTTTCTTCAGTTGGAAAACGATGCGGCCAAACGCTCATCATAGATTCTGCACTGTAGTTTAGGTTTTCTCTAGTATAGTTAAATGTGCCTGATTCATGGATGACTTGGCCTAACAAGTGCGCTCCACGCTCTGGTGACAGATCATAGTGCTTTACGATCCCACGGGCTGTGTTTGGACCAAAACTTCCGGCTGGGCTACATCCGCACTTTTTTTGCAGTATTTTTAAAGCATTACTCATGTTACTTCCTCTTAAAAAATGCCTGCGCCCCGCGCACACCAAAACTCGCTGAAATTGCAATTCCAAGGCTGTAAAAATACCAATCTGGCGCTTTTGAAAGCTGCGCAAACCCACGGTCAACCCAACCTTCCGCCCCCGGAATCCAACATAAAATCAATGGGATAGACAGGATTACTACAAACCATTCGTCTTTCCAGCTTGATTTTGCGCCCTCTGCCATAATGCGCTCCCAATCGGCAACGCTTGTTTCTTTTGACAAAAGTATCTGGGCTTTCGCTTTTGCCTCTGTAAGTTTTAACTCAGCATTAGCTGCGTTCTTATCTGCTTTACCTTGCAACCAAGAGCCTGCGAGGTTTGCTATTGGGCCTATCAGGGCTTGTAACATTACTTAGACTCCTTACCCATCCAGATGCCAAAACTTCCCGTGAAAGCCCCAGTTACAACTGAAATTAGACCCGCTTGTGATACTGACAAGTCAGGTTGCGATAGCGCCCACTCAAGGCAACGTATATACATGATAGTTGTAACCAGCATCATCAAACGCGGTAGAACTTTCCATTCATCTAGCTTTGTTGCCATCACGCTTTCCTTTCTCCAACCACTCCTTTGCTGTTCATCTGTGGTGCGTTCTAAGCA
>NZ_LRIC01000005.1:0-98094 GCF_001758725.1 Janthinobacterium sp. HH106
GCTTCGCTGCTGCCTTGGCTGCAGGTTTCGCTGCGGCTTTTTTCACTGCTGGCTTGGCGACAGCTTTTGCTGCTGGCTTCGCTGCGGCTTTGGCGGCCGGCTTGGCTGCAGGTTTTGCTGCGGCTTTTTTCGCTGCTGGCTTGACTGCTGCCTTGGCGGCCGGCTTGGATGCTGCCTTGGCTACAGGTTTCGCTGCGGCTTTTTTCACTGCTGGCTTGGCCGCTGCTTTGGCGGCTGGTTTTGCCGCGGCTTTTGCTGCTGGCTTGGCCGCTGGTTTGGCTGCGGCTTTTTTCGCTACAGGCTTGGCTGCTGCCTTGGCTGCAGGTTTTGCTGCGGCTTTTGCTGCTGGCTTGGCCGCTGGTTTGGCTGCGGCTTTCGCTACTGGCTTGGCAGCCACTTTTGCTGCAGGCTTGGCTGCGGCTTTGGCGGCCGGTTTTGCTGCTGGTTTCGCTGCGGCTTTGGCAGCTGGTTTAGCGGCAACCGTCTTCGCTGCGGCTGCCGGCTTCTTCGCGGCAGGAGCAGCCTTGGCGGCTGGTTTCTTTACTTCTGATTTCTTAGCGGCTGTTGCCATTTGTCTCTCCTTCATCTGAGATGAGAAATTTAAGCTACAAGATTTAAACCCGTCCGACCCACCACAGGGATAGGCCAGGCGAATTATTCATCGGCACAAACGGTCGTTTGCGCTAATGAATTCGGCACCAGCTGAACTGCTGCAACTCCTCACGTTTGCAGCACTTCAGCCATCGTCGGTGCCACCCTGCTTTATCTCGCAGCTGGTGGCAAAGTCTGAATTCGGTCATTCGTTTTCGATGCCGTGCGTTTTTCGCTCCTCGCATCGCGCTCGCCACAACACCGATGCGTCAAATAAAAAACCGCCATGCCTGAAAAAATTCGGGCACGGCGGCAGACGAAAACGGTGTGGTTTTGTGCATATCCGTGTAAATCTGTATCCCTGTTTTGCGAGGTTTTTTCGCTACCGCGCTGGTTAAAAAACCCCGCATTCTAACGCTCGCATTTGCAATCTCATAAAGTACACGAAAACCTTGTCAATGCGCAACCGGCACGACACGTTTTCGCCCGCTTTTTTGCACGATACGCGTGCTATCGCACAATCGCGCGGCAAATGCCGCCGCCAGCGTCTCCGGAAATGCTTTTTCGGGTGTGCGATGCGGCCATGCGCGGCATCCGGAAATCCTGGCGCAGGCCTCGTCGCATGCACCGATGATGCGCGCATTTTTGCGCCGCCACGCACGCAAAAAAAAAGCGCCGTCACGATGACGGCGCTTGTTGGCGTAGCCTGAAAAAGGATTACTCCCAGTTCAGCGCACCACCCGTTTGATACTCGGTCACGCGGGTCTCGAAGAAGTTGCGTTCCTTCTTCATGTCGATCATCTCGCTCATCCACGGGAATGGATTTTCTTCCTGGGCGAACAGCGGCTCGATGCCGATCTGCTGCGCGCGGCGGTTGGCGATGAAGCGCAAATAGCCCTTGAACATCGGCGCGTTCAGACCCAGCACGCCGCGCGGCATGGTGTCTTCCGCGTACGCGTATTCCAGTTCCACGGCCTTCATGAACAGGTCCTTGATCTCTTCGCGGAAGGCGGCCGTCCACAGCTGCGGGTTTTCCATCTTGATCGTGTTGATCAAGTCGATGCCGAAGTTGCAGTGCATCGATTCGTCGCGCAGGATGTACTGGTACTGCTCGGCCGCGCCCATCATCTTGTTCTGGCGGCCCAGCGCCAGGATCTGCGTGAAGCCGACATAGAAGAACAGGCCTTCCATCAGGCAGGCAAACACGATCAGGGATTTCAGCAGCTTCTGGTCGTTTTCCACCGTGCCGGTGACGAAGGCCGGGTCGGTCAGGGTGTTGATGAACGGGATCAGGAATTCATCCTTGTCGCGGATCGACTTGACTTCGTTGTAGGCGTTGAATATCTCGCCTTCGTCCAGACCCAGCGATTCGACGATGTACTGGTAGGCGTGCGTGTGGATCGCTTCCTCGAACGCCTGGCGCAGCAGGTACTGGCGGCACTCGGGCGCCGTGATGTGGCGGTAGGTGCCCAGCACGATGTTGTTGGCGGCCAGCGAGTCGGCGGTAACAAAGAAGCCCAGGTTGCGCTTGACCAGGCGGCGCTCGTCGTCCGTCAGGCCGTTCGGGTTTTTCCACAGCTCGATATCGCGCTGCATGTTCACTTCCTGCGGCATCCAGTGGTTGGCGCAGCCGGCCAGGTATTTGTCCCACGCCCACTTGTACTTGAACGGCACCAGCTGGTTGACGTCCGTCTTACCGTTGATGATGCGCTTGTCGTCGGCATTCACGCGGCGCGCCACTTGCTCGGCGTTCGCTTCGGACGGCTCGGCGCCGGCCGGCAGGTTCAATTCGGTATTTCCCAACGGCGCTTGCTGCGCCGGACGCGGCACAGCTGCCGACGTGGTTTCATCATCCCAAGACAACGACATATTCTTCTTCCTTTCCATGCCGGCGAGCCGGCGATCCGCAACAGGCCCGTTGAATCGGACAATACGGACATTGACAACATTGAATCAGCCCAGAAGTTCTGGGCTGACAACTAAAATCTTACTGGCAGGCTTCGCACTCTTCGAAACCGTCATCACCGGGACGCAGATAGCAGGCTTCGCCATCGGCGTCATCCGCCGCCGCCGCCACTACCGGCGCCACGGCCACTGCTGCTGCCGCCACAACGGCTGCCTGGGCGCTCTGTGCGCTGGCCGACATGCCGCCGTCGACTGCCACGGCGTTCAGCGCGCCCGTCTTGGAAGTCGATTTCTCCATGTGGGTGGCGGCGATGGTGCGCAGGTAGTAGGTGGTTTTCAGGCCACGCAGCCATGCCAGCTTGTAGGTCTCGTCGAGTTTCTTGCCCGAAGCGCCAGCCATGTAGATGTTCAGCGACTGGGCCTGGTCGATCCACTTCTGGCGACGCGAAGCCGCTTCCACCAGCCAGCTTGGCGACACTTCAAAGGCGGTGGCGTAGATATCGCGCAGGTCTTGCGGGATGCGGTCGATCTTCACCAGCGAGCCGTCGAAGTATTTCAGGTCGGAGATCATGACTTCATCCCACAGGTCGCGCGCCTTCAGGTCGCGCACCAGGTAACCGTTGATCTCGGTGAATTCGCCCGACAGGTTCGATTTCACGTACAGGTTCTGGAACGTC
This sequence comes from Janthinobacterium sp. HH106, assembly GCF_001758725.1. Classification (NCBI taxonomy): domain Bacteria; kingdom Pseudomonadati; phylum Pseudomonadota; class Betaproteobacteria; order Burkholderiales; family Oxalobacteraceae; genus Janthinobacterium; species Janthinobacterium sp. HH106. The sequence continues at coordinate 3,174 of NZ_LRIC01000005.1, forward strand.
GGCTCGATACAGGCCGAGACGCCGATGATGTTCGAAATCGTCGCCGTCGGGGCGATCGCCACGCAGTTCGAGTTGCGCATGCCGAACTTGGCGATGCGCTCGCGCACCGGCGTCCAGTCCATGGCCGACGAGGAATCGACTTCCAGGTAACCGCCGCGCTCTTCGGCCAGCAATTTGACCGAGTCTTGCGGCAGGATGCCGCGGTCCCACAGCGAACCGGCGTACGATTCATAGCGGCCGCGCTCTTCGGCCAGTTCCGTCGACGCCAGGTAGGCGTAGTAGCAGACGGCTTCCATCGAGGTGTCGGCAAACGACACGGCGGCGTCCGAGGCGAACGGCACGCGCATCATGTGCAGGCAGTCCTGGAAGCCCATGATGCCCATGCCGACCGGACGGTGGCGCATGTTCGAGTTGCGCGCCTTGTCGACGGCGTAGTAATTGATGTCGATGACGTTGTCCAGCATGCGCATGGCGGTGCGGATGGTCTTGGCCAGCTTGACGTGATCGAGCTTACCTTCCTTCATGTGCGCCGGCATGTTCACGGAACCGAGGTTGCAGACGGCGATTTCGTCAGGGCCCGTGTTCAGCGTGATTTCCGTGCACAGGTTCGAGCTGTGGACGACGCCGACGTGCGACTGCGGGCTGCGGATGTTGCAAGGATCCTTGAACGTGATCCATGGGTGGCCCGTTTCAAACAGCATCGACAGCATCTTGCGCCACAGGTCCAGCGCCGCGATCTTCTTGAAGACGCGGATTTCGCCGGCGGCGGCCTTGGCTTCGTAGCCCAGGTAAGCCTGTTCAAAAGCCTTGCCGACCTTGTCGTGCAAGTCAGGCGTGTCCGACGGCGAGAACAGGGTCCAATCGCCTTTTTCCATGACGCGCTTCATGAACATGTCGGGAATCCAGTTCGCCGTGTTCATGTCGTGCGTGCGGCGGCGGTCATCGCCCGTGTTCTTGCGCAGGTCGAGGAATTCCTCGATGTCCATGTGCCAGGTTTCCAGGTAGGCGCAGACGGCGCCCTTGCGCTTGCCGCCCTGGTTGACTGCCACGGCCGTGTCGTTGACCACTTTCAGGAACGGCACCACGCCTTGCGACTTGCCGTTGGTGCCCTTGATGTGGGCGCCCAGGGCGCGCACCGGCGTCCAGTCGTTACCCAGGCCGCCGGCGAACTTGGCCAGCAGCGCGTTGTCCTTGATGGCGTCGTAGATGCCTTCCAGGTCATCGGAGACGGTGCTCAGGTAGCACGACGACAGCTGCGAGCGCAGGGTGCCCGAATTGAACAGGGTCGGGGTCGAGCTCATGAAGTCGAACGAGGACAGCAGGCTGTAGAACTCGATGGCGCGCGCTTCGCGGTCCGCCTCGTTCAGCGCCAGGCCCATGGCCACGCGCATGTAGAACGCCTGCGGCATTTCGATGCGCACGTCCTGGATGTGCAGGAAGTAGCGGTCGTACAGGGTTTGCAGGCCGATGTAGCCGAATTGCAAGTCGCGGTCGGCGACGATGGCTTTGGCCAGGCGCTCCAGGTCGAAACTGGCGAGCACCGGATTCAGCAGCTCGGCGGCGATGCCCTTGGCGATATATTGCGGGAAATACGTCAGGTATTCGGCGGCGGCGGCCGCTTGCGGCACTTCCTTGCCGAACACTTCCTTGCGCACCGTGTGCAGCAGGATGCGGGCCGTGACCTGGCTGTAGGCCGGGTCTTTTTCCATCAGCGCGCGCGCCGCCAGGATGGCCGACTTGTGCAGCTCTTCGACGGGCACGCCGTCGTACAGGTTCTTCACCGTTTCAGCCAGGATGGCGTCGGCATCGACGTGCTTTTCCAGGCCGGCGCAGGCGGCGTTGATCAGGTCGCGCACTTCCTGCATGTCCAGCAGGCGGCGCACGCCGTTGTCGGTGACATTTAATTGTGGTGCGGAAACTTGTGCGGACGCGCCTTGCGCTTCCTTCTGCAGGCGGCGCTCTTCCATGTGCTTGGCGCGGTACAGCACGTAGGCACGCGCCACATCGTGCTCGCCCGAACGCATCAGCGACAGTTCCACCTGGTCTTGCACGTCTTCGATATGGAAGGTGCCGCCGCCCGGATGGCGACGCACCAGCGCGGCGACGACGCCGTCCGTCAGTTGCTCCACCAGTTCGCGGATGCGTGCCGAGGCGGCGCCCTGGCCGCCGTTAACGGCCAAAAACGCCTTGGTCATGGCGATGGCGATCTTCGAAGGCTCAAATGCCACCACCGCGCCGTTGCGGCGGATGATGCGATAGTCGCCCAATGCCGCGCCCGTGCTCGCCACGCTGTTGGCCGCGCCTGGCGCTGGCGATACTGGCGTTGGATGGATGGAAATATCTTGTGGTGATTGCATTGAAGCTCCCGTTGTCAGCTAAAGTCAGCCTGCAGTTTTGCTGCCGCGTGTGTTGTTGAATAGAACGCCCGATGGTCAGGGTTTCTTCAGGTATTTGTTGCTAAATAGTAAATTTATAATGCATAAAACAGGTCAGTATCCATAGCGCCACACCGTACTGCCCGGCTGGCGCAAAACATGATCAAGGGTGATAAACCGCCAGTTCCAGTGCTTTATCAGCAATCTGGGTAGCTTTGATAATAATTCTGAAAACGTCTGTGATGGCACTAGATATAGTCTTTATATCCAACTTCTGCACTAATTGTAGTGCCCATCGAAGGGCGATGCAATAGTTTTCCAGCATCCGCCGGCGTAATTTTTTGTATTTTCATATACGATTTCGGTTGACTTTTCAGGGCATGGATGGAAAGCCCAATCCCCGCGAAGTAAGCGCTAACGCAGGCTGCCCGCGCAGGGTTTCCAGCCAGCACTCTTGATAAAAATGCCAGTCAAAAAACGGCCCCGGATCCGTCTTCCTTCCCGGTGCGATATGCTCGTGGCCGCGCACATGGGACAGCCCGTGGCGCGCCACCAGCGCCGCCGTCAGCGCCGCCAGCACATGGTATTGCCGCCGCCGGAAAGGCACATCGTCCGCGCCCTCCATTTCGATACCGATGGAATAGCCATTGCACTGCGGGCGTCCTTCGAACACGGACGCGCCCGCATGCCAGGCACGTTGATCAGTAGAAACATATTGCAACAACGCACCATCGCGCCGCACAAAAAAGTGCGCCGACACCTGCAAGCCACGCAGGTCGGCGAAGGAAGGATCGGCATTATAATCTACCCGGCCCGTAAACAAGTCCGACACATGCGGCCCGCCAAAGCGGCCACCCGGCAAGCTGATGTTATGAATCACCAGCAAGTCGACTTGCGCACCGTCCGGACGCGCATCACAGTACGGCGAGTCATAGCGCAGCGCGCCGTCGCACCAACCGTCTTCATCTATCGTCCATCCGCTCATCAAGTAATGCTTCCTGTATCGTCAATTTCTGCATGCGGTAACGCAACTGGCGCACGCTCAGGCCCAGCTGACGCGCCGCCCGCGCGCGGTGATAACGCGCCTGGACCAGCGCCTGCATGATCATGTCGCGCTCGGCTTGACGCAAATACACGTCCAGCGGCAGGACCGGGCCCACGCCATATGCCGCCATGCCGGGCAGGCACAGTTGCCGTTCCGGCAAGTCCGGCAATGCCGGCGCCGCCCGCAACGGCATGCTGCCCGGCGCGGATGGCAAGGCCAGCCCGTCGAGCGCGATCACGCCGCCGTCGGCAAAGGCCAGCGCCCGCTCCAGCACGTTTTCCAGTTCGCGCACATTACCGGGAAACGCATACGCGGCCAGGGCCGCCAGCACGGGCGGCGCCAGGCTCACGGCCCGGCGTGGCGACAGGCGCGCCAGGATCACCTCACATAATACCTGCAGATCGCCGCGCCGTTCGCGCAGCGGCGGCAGCGCCAGTTCGATCACATTGAGGCGGTAAAACAGATCCTGGCGAAAGGTGCCGGCGGCCACGCCGCGCGCCAGGCCATGCTGGCTGGCGCACAGGATGCGCACATCGACGGCTTCGTCGGCACTGCCGCCCAGCTTGCGCACGCGGCGCTCCTGCAGCACGCGCAACAGTTTCACCTGCATGGCCAGCGGCAGGTCGTCAACTTCGTCGAGCAGCAGGCTGCCGCCATGGGCCGCCTGGAACAAGCCCTGGCGCTCGTGCAGCGCGCCCGTGTAGGCGCCCGGGCGGCAGCCAAAGAATTCCGCTTCCATCAGCGCTTCGGGTATGGCGCCGCAGTTGACGGCGATAAACGGGAAGCCGGCGCGCGCGCCCTGCGCATGGATGGCGCGCGCCGCCAGTTCCTTGCCCGTGCCCGATTCGCCGCGGATGGCCACCGGCGCGCCGCAGCGGGCGATGCGGCTTATCTGCGCGCGCAGCGCCTGCATGGGCAAGGAATTACCGCTCAGTTGCGGCGCCGGCGGCATGCCGGTGGTGGTCACGGTCTGCTGGCTGGTGCGGGGACTGGACATGGGAGCGCGCCTTTCTGCAATGGCGGTGGCGAACCGCCTGCTGCAGATGCTACGCCGGACGAATGCCGGAGGTCGTTACGATACGGATGAGCAACGCGCGCGAAGCTGCGCGCTTGCCCTTACACGGTGGCGTGCGCGTGGCTGCAGTAATCGTGACCCTTGGCCTGCACGTTTTCCGAGGCCGGATAGTAGACGCCGCAATGGGCGCAGCACAGCATCAGCTCGGCATCGGGCAATTCCTGCGGCCGGCCCGGCGGCGCAAACGGATTCGGCGGCTGCTGCGCGCGGGCGCGCTGCTGCATGCCCCGGATCTTGCTGCGGATAGCAAACAGCACCAGGAACACCAGCGCCAGCCAGAATAAAACACGTGTCATGCGAATCCTCGGTGTAAAACCACTTCCAGTACAAAACGGCTGCCGACATAGGCCAGCAACAAGGTGGCGAAACCGGCCAGGGTAAAGCTCAGCGCCGTCTTGCCGCGCCAGCCGCGAAAGCGGCGCCCCGCCAGCAGGGCGGCAAACAATAACCACGACAGCATGGTAAACACGGATTTGTGATCCCAGTTGAGCGCCTTGCCAAATAATTGCTCGGAGAACACGATGCCCGACAGCACGGTCAAGCTGAGCAAAATAAAACCGAGGCCAATCATGCGGAACAGCAGCTTTTCCATCGTCAGCAGGGCGGGCAGCTGGTCCAGCGCCGTGCCGATGAAGCCGCGGCTTTCGCTGCGCGTATGCAGCCGCGATTCCTGCAGCGCCATCAGCACGGCGTGAAAGGCGGCGATCGTCAAGGTGCTGTAGGCGAGCACGGCCACGGCGATATGCCAGCCGAAGACGGCCGACTTGCCTTCCATGCTGACCTGGCTGCCGGGAAAGGCCCAGGCCAGGCCGATGGCGATGACGGCGCTGGGCATGACCATGCGGCGCAGGCCGTCCAGGCTGAAATTGCGGTTCTCTATCCAGTAGGCGCCCACCGAAACCCATAGCGCGGCCGACAGCATGGCGGAAAAACCGAAGCGCAAGGTGCCCGGCGCCATCAGGTCGAACCACAGGGTGGCGGCGTGCGCCAGCCACGCGACGCCGGTCAGGCCGGCAATGAGCCGGGCACGGGACGAGGGAAGCACCGCGCACGCCGCATACAACAGGGCGGCGATGAAAAAGAAATAGATCTGCATAGTTTAAGTTTACACCATAGCCGGCAAGCGCGATTCAAGCGACAGTATGGGCTGCAGGCAATTCGCCGCCAGCCGATACCGCAAGCCTGCCATGATATCGTGCCTCGGGCGCGGCGGGGTGGCGCACCCTCAAGATTTCGGCAATCTTTCCTGCGGCGCACTGCCACCGCGTCACGGCCACGTTGCCATCTGGATGAGCCAGCCCTATAATTATGTCCATAGAGCAACAATCTTTCACTTTTCGCCACTCGCCCCCCCACCGCCATGTTTTCTTTCAAAAAAATTTCCTGGACCTGCCTGCTGCTGGCCGCCTGCACTGTATTAAGCGGTTGCATGAAAGATGCGCCGTCCCAGTCCACCTACGAAGAGTATTTCCGTACCTCGATCCAAAGCTATGACCTGTACAAGGAGTACTTCGACATCGCGAAGCTGGAAAAGCTCAATGGCTGGAAAGAGAACGAGCAATATGAAATCAAGGGCTCGGCCGTGCTGCGCGCCAAGGTGGGCTACCTGGAATTGCTGGCCGACGTGGCCGACAAGCTCGAAGCGCAGGCCAAGACGGACGGCTCCGTGGGCATGACCATGGGTTTGGGCCTGATGGCGCGCGGCATGGGCGGCGAAAACAAGGTGTTCCGCGAATTCTGGACGCGGCAGCAGGAAAAGAAGGCGATTCCCGCACCGCTGCTGGCGCGCCAGGCGGCGATGACGGCCGAGCGTTTCGAGAACCTGCTGCAATGGTCGGACCAGCTCGTGCAAGACAATTACGGCGCCATCATCAGCCGCCAGCTCAAGAAGGGCGATGAACTGACGCGCATCTACACCTTGAGCTTCCGGCAGACGGAAAAAGGCTGGATGGGTTTTAACGCCCGCTAAGGCCACGCCTCCACAAAAAGAACCTCCGCGCCATCGCTGGCACGGAGGTTTTTTACATTACATGGTTGCCTGATTTACTTCACGTTCAGGCTCTTTTTCGCCTGCTCCAGCAAGTCCGTCTTGACCCAGTCCTTGGCCACGGGCGGTTTCGTCATGCGGCCCACGCCCGTTTTCACCATCACGTCCGTGGTGACCTGGATATGCTCGGGCGAGATGTCGTACGAATACGGCGAATTGCTGATCGCGTCGTCGAAGTCATCCTTCGTGATCTGACCGCGGAACACGACTTCACGCACATACTTTTCCGCCGTCGCCTTGTTGTCGATAAAGGTTTTCGTCGCTTCGACGAAGCAGCGCATGAATTTTTCCGCCACGGGACGGCGTTCCTTGTAGAACTTTTCCGTCATCACCATGGTCCGCACGGGCTCGCCGATCGGCGTGTCGTACGGTTTGATGACTTCGGTGCCAAAGCCCTTGTTGATCGCCTGCGACGATTGCGGCTCCGACTGCATCATGGCGTCGATATTCTTGCCCATCAGCGCCTGGTTCAAGTCGGCGTAGGCGAGAAACACCAGCTGCACATCCTTGCCCTTGGTTTCCGAGTACGTCAGGCCCGCCTGCGACAGCTCGGCCAGCAGCAGCACTTCCTGGATGCCGCCGCGCGTCACGCCCACGCGCTTGCCCTTGAGTTCCTTGACGCTGGCGATCTTTTGCCCGGCGCCCGCCACCAGGCGCGCGCCGCCCTTGGCAAAACCGGCCACCACATAGATCGGCGCGCCGCCGGCGCGGCCGGAAATGGCCGCTTCGGACGCCGTCGCGCCCACGTCCAGCTCGCCCGCGATAATCGCCTGCATCACGTCGAGGCCCTTGGCGAAGACATGCTCTTCGACCTTGATGCCGCACTTGGGCGCGATTTCCTTGATGTACGACACGGCGCCGTAATGGGCGAATTTCAAATTCCCCAGGCGCACGACTTCCTGCGCCTGGGCCTGCACCGCGCCCATGCCGAACGCCAGCATGAGGGCGGCGGCAATACCGGTCTTCAGGGTTGATTTTTTCTGCATCGGGTTCTCCTGTGGTGGTTGGTATGTGCCCGCAAGGGCACAGCTATGCGAAACACGGCTTCTTATTATGGGGAGATAGTACCGTGTGTTGAGTCAGGAGCAATCTTTTTTATGGAAAGCCTGCCTTGGCGCTGTTGCAGCAGCGCAAAGACAGGCGAATCCGGGAGCAGCAAGCCCGGCTGCATGAAGCGTTACTGTCCCGCCAGCGCCACCACCGGATCGAGTCCCGACGCCTTGCGCGCCGGCATGAAGCCGAACACCAGCCCCGTCACTACGGCGCAGGCAAATGCGCCGGCGATGGCGCTGAGCGAAAAGATTACGGGCACGTCCCAGACCAGCAGCAGGCCGGCCACCGTCACGCCGACCACGATGCCGGCCACGCCGCCCACCACCGACACCAGCACGGCTTCGGTGAGGAACTGGCGCAGGATGTCGCGCCGGCGCGCGCCCGTCGCCATGCGGATGCCGATTTCCCGCGTGCGCTCGCGCACCGTCATCAGCATCACGTTCATGACGCCAATGCCGCCCACCACCAGCGAGACGGCGGCGATCAAGCTGAGCATCATGGTCATGTTGTCCTGCGTCTTGGCTTCGGCGGCGATCGACGCGGCCGCGTTGCTGATGCCGTAGTCGCGGATGCGGTGGCGCTCGAACATGGTGGCGTCGACCGCCGCCTCGACCTCCGTCACGCGCTTGACGTCGTCCACCGCCATCACCGTGTACGTCGGCTCGCGCTGGCCGAAGACGCGGATGCCGGCCGTGGAAAACGGCAGCAGCAGCACGTCGTCTTCATCCTTCTCGCCCGTCAGCGCGCCTTTCGCGCTCATCACGCCGATCACCTGGAACGGCACATTGCCGATCAGGATGCTCTGCCCCACGGGGTTGGCCACGTCGGGCATCAGCTTTTCGGCCAGGTGCGCGCCCAGCACGGCCACGGTGGCCATCTCGCGCTCGTCTTCCTCGGTAAAGAAACCGCCCTTGGCCACGGGCCAGGTCTGGATCTGCGGCAGGGCCGGCCCCGTGCCGCGCACATAGGTCTGCACGTCGAGGTTACCGTGGCGTATCACCTTGTTGCCCGTGACATTCGGCAGCACGTGGGAAATGCCAGGCACGTCCTTGAGCGCATCGAGGTCGGCCAGGGTGATGCTGCGCCCGGGGATGCGCGAGCTTTCGCCGCGCGACGCCATGTACAGCAGGTTCGAGCCGAAGGCGCCCAGTTGCGCCATCACTTGCTGGCGCGTGCCGAGGCCGATGGCCAGCATGACGATCACGGAAGCGACGCCGATGACGATGCCCAGCAAGGTCAAGCCCGTGCGGAAACGGTTGATCCACAGCACGCGCCAGGCGGCGCGCGCCGCGTCGAGCAATTCCGTGCCCAGCGACGCGCCCGTGTCATGGGAGGCGCGCGACATGTCCAGCGGCGGCAGGGCCGTCGACGTGGCGGGAATGGCGATGGCGCCCGAGTCTGCGATGATTTCGCCGTCGCTGATCTCGATCACGCGGCGCGCCTGGGCCGCCACCTTGCGGTCATGCGTGATGAGGATGATGGTATGGCCCGCGTCGGCCAGTTCGCCCAAGAGGGCCATGACTTCGGCACCGCTGCTGCTATCTAACGCCCCCGTCGGTTCATCGGCGAGGATGATGCGCCCGCCATTCATCAGGGCACGTGCGATCGACACGCGCTGCTGCTGCCCGCCCGACAATTGATTCGGCCGGTGGTCGAGCCGCTCGCCCAGGCCCAGGCGCTTGAGCAGCGCTTCCGAGCGGGCGTGGCGGGCCGCGGCCGGCATGCCCGCGTACAGGGCCGGCACTTCCACGTTTTCGCGCGCCGATTCCGTGGCGATCAGGTGATAACCCTGGAAGACGAAGCCGAACGCTTCGCGCCGCAGCCACGCCAGTTCATCGGGATTCAGGCTGGCCACGTCCTGGCCGGCGAAACGGTAAGTGCCGTCGCTGGGCCTGTCCAGGCACCCAAGCAAGTGCATCAGGGTCGATTTGCCGGAACCGGACGCACCGACGATGGCGACGAATTCGCCGGCGCCGATAGCCAGGGTCAAGCCGCGCAACACTTCCACGGCCGGCGCGCCATCGTGGCCGCCGTAGCGCTTGCGGATGCCGGCAAGCTCGATCAGGGGCGCCGCCTGGCCGCCTTCTCCGCTTTGTCCCAGAGACGCGGCCTCGTTCATCGCGCTCACAGCTGGAACCTGCTGCTGCCGCTGCCGGCCGGCTGCTCGCCCGTGACCAGCAATTCGCCTTCGCGCAAGCCTTGCAGCACTTCCGCGCTGAGGCGGTTGCGCACGCCCACGGTGACGGCGCGCGTATCGACCTTGCCGTCCGCATCCATCACGCGGGCCGTGAACTGCCCCGGCTTGGCGCCTTCTTCCGTCGATGGTTTCAGGGCCGGCAAGGGCACGGCCAGCACATTGTTCGCCGCTGCCGTGACGAACACCACTTGCGCCGTCATCTGCGGCATCAATTCGCCATCGGCGTTATCGACGTCGAACAGCACGGTATACAAGATCACCTTGCTGGTTGACGGCGCCAGGGCCGTGCCGGCGGCGGAACCACCGGGCACCGGCGGCGCCGGCAGCACTTGCCGCACCTTGCCGCTCCAGCGCCGCTGGTCGCCGCCCAGGGTGGTGAAGTACACGGGCATGTCCGGGCGCACGCGGCGCACGTCCGCTTCCGACACTTCCGTCCATACCGTCATGGCAGACAAATCGGCGATGCGCAGGATGTTCGGCGTCTGGTAGGTGGCGTTCAGGGTTTGCCCCTCTTTCGCGTCCAGGCCCACCACCTTGCCGGCCATCGGCGCGTAGATGCGCGTATAGCCGAGGCGCGCCTCGTCCGCCTTCAGGCTGGCCTGGGTCTGATCTATCTGCGCCTTCAGGTGATCGATCTTGGCGCCGGCCGAGGCCAGGGTGGCTTCGGCCGTCTCCAGGTCGGCCAGCGGCGTCGAATCGAACTTGGCCATCTGCTTCTGGCGCACGTGCTGCTGGCCCGCCAGGCGATGCTGCGCCTGCTGGTCGGCCAGCTGCGCGCGCAAGCCCGCCAGCGCGGCACGGCCCGCGTCGACCGTGGCTTGCTGCACGCTGGGGTCGATCTCTGCCAGCAACTGGCCTTTTTCCACGGCGCTGCCCGGCTGCACGTGCAGGCGCGTGATCTGGCCCGACACCTGCGCACCCACGTCGACATAGGTTTGCGGCTGCAGGGTGCCGATGGCCGTGACGCTGGCCTCGATATTGCCGCGCTTGACGGGTGCCGTGTCGAACACGGTGGCCGGGCCGCGCGTGGCCCACAGTGCGCCGGCGCCAAACAGCGCCAGCAAGACCACGCCGCCGAGGATGCGGGCGCGGCGCGAAGACAGGCGGGCCGCCATCAGGCAGCCGCCTTGCGCTTGCAGTTACAGTAAAACGGTGTCGCCAAACGTGAAAAATACATCGGTCTATCCTTGAAAATAGCGGTGGACATCACCGCAGGAACGTCACAAGACCTGCCAGCGCGGCGACGGCTGCCAGCAGGGAACTACGCAACAGCAAGCGGGGGGCATACGGCAGCAGCAGGGCCACCAGCAGCGCGCCGGCCGAAATGAACCCCAGCCAGGCGACGACGCCGACGGTGGCGCTCCAGCCGGCCACGCAAGGCCAGATGGCCAGCGCCAGCAGGACGGCGCCCGCCAGCTGCAGCGCGCGCCGCACGTTCGGCGCCGCGTCCCTGCCCCAGACCTGGCCATGGTGGCGGTCCATCGCCAGGGAGAGGCTGGCCATGCCCGCATACGACAGGCCCAGCGCGCACAGGATGGTGTTAATCATGACTGTCCTTCCGTAGTGACGTGCAGGCTGACCGATGGTGTTTCCTTGCTTGCCGTCTTTTTGAGCGGTTTTTCCTTGCGCTGGTGGACTTTCCACGCGCCCCAGGCGGCCAGCAGGCCGAAGGCCATGCTGCCCAGCTCCACGCCGGCGCTTTCCCAGTCGCCGCGCGCGATCTGCGCCGCCAGGCTGTCGCCCGTGCTCAAGACATTGAGCACAGGCAGCAGCAGGCACAGGGCGGCCAGCAAGCCCAGTTGCTCGATCCACGCGCGCTTTTCCGCGCGCAGGCAGGCGTGCACGAGCATCAAAAACCACACGCCGAAGAAGGCGCGCACTTCCCAGCCGGCGCGGTGCTCGAGGCCGACGGGGATCAAACGGTTCGCCCACAGGAAGCCCACGCAGGCGATGGACAGGCCGGCAATCGCCGCCACGTTCAGGCATTCGATGACGCGGTAGACGCGCTGCGTGTAAGCGCCGAACTCACCGCCCGACTTCTGGCGGCGCTTGACCATGAACATGATCGCGCCCGTGCCCATCATGGCCGTGCCGGCCAGGCCGCAGAAAAAGTACAGCCAGCGCATGGGCGTGCCGCCAAAACCCACCATGTGCAGATTCGACATGACGGAGCGCGTCAGGCCCGCGCCGCCCGTGTCGGACGCGCCGGGCAGACGCAAGGCGGTCTGCTCGCCCGTGGCCAGCGCATAGCAAGCCCTGCCCGTGTTGGCGCTGATGCGTTCCATCGTGTCCGTCTCTTCATTCCAGCCGTACATGCACACGCGCATGGAGGCGTCGTTCGGATTGTCCAGCACCACGGCGCGGATTTCCTGGCCGATGGACTGTTCGGCGCGCAGCGCGAACGCTTCCAGCGCGGGAATGGCCAGCGGCTGGCCCGTCTTCACGGGTTTGCCCGCGTCGTTCCAGTCGCTCAAAAAGGCTTTCTTGGGATTGTCCATGCCGTATTGCGCGGCCACGGGGGCCGGCACATAGTCATCGCTGAAGAATGCCAGGCCCGTGTAGGCGATCATGAACTGGAACGGCAAGGTCAGCACGGCCACGGCGTTGTGCGCGTCGAGCCACGAGCGCTGGCCCTTGGCCGGGCGGAAGGTGAAGAAATCCTTGAAGATGCGCTTGTGCGTGATGACGCCGCTCACCAGCGCCACCAGCATGATCATGGTGGTGATGCCGACGATCCAGACGCCGATGCGCCCCGCGTGCAGCTCGTAGTGGAAATCGACGAAATGGTGGCCGCCGATGGTTTCCCGTTCCGTTGCCTCGCGCGCATGTTCGATGACGGCGCCCGTCAGCGGATCGAGCTCCGCCGAGCCATAGCCGCCGCTGGGCTGGAACCAGTAGGCGGACAGGCCGTGGCCGGGACGCTGCACGGGCCAGATTTCCCACATGTCCGCCTTCGGATGTTCCTTGGCCATGAAGTCGAGCGCCAGCTCCAGGCGGTGGCCACGGTCCGTGACCTTCGGCAACGGCGGATCGTTCGCATGCGCCGCTTCTTCCAACGCGTGTTCGGGCGTCATCCAGTGCCCGATCGGGTCGTCGAAGACGGCCAGGGTGCCGGTCAGGAAGATGGCGAACAGCAGCCAGGAAATCCACAGGCCGCTCCACGTATGCAGCCAGGCCATGGCCTGGCGCAGGCCGCCCTGCTGCGGCGTTTTCACCACTTTGTCTGCCTTGACGGCGTTCATGCGGCACCCCGCGACAGCAGCAGGCCGATGCCGCCGCACAGGATCGCTGGCAACAGCATGCCCAGCCAGGCGCGGCGCAGGTCCTGCACGGCAAAGACCCAGATCACGGCGCAGGTGTAGACGACAAAGGCGCTCAGGGTCGCCGTCAGCACGGCTTCGGCGCGCGACAGCGGCAGCACGGCCGCCAGCAGCACGGCCACGCCGGACGTGAGCGCATAGCCGCCAAAGACGGCGGCAAGCACGCGCGAAAACAACATCATGTTGGCCGACTTCATCATCGCGGCACTCCCCGTGGCATACGCCGGCTCACGCCATTACTGGCGTGGGCCAGATTCAACTGCACATCCATAAGCCATGCATCCTTCATCAAGATAGGTCATTCAAAAGTGATTGTTTACAGTTTGTAGTTCAATGTCAGCATCACGTTGCGCGGCGCCCCGACCAGGTTGCCGAAGACATCGGAATAGATGCTCTGGTAATAGTGCTTGTCCAGCGCATTGTTGACGTTCAGGCGCAGCTCGGCGCGGCTGTCGATCTGCCAGGCCGCGTTCAGGCCCACGATCGCGTAGCGGCCCTGGCGCAGATGGTAGGTGCCGTCGCTCGACTCGGTCGCGCCCTGCCCGTACACCGACGCGCCGACGCGCCAGCCCTGTGCGGCGCCGGACAGGCGGTAGCTGGTGGCCAGCTTGAGCTGCTGGCGCGGATAGCGGCTGTTGAAATCCTTGCCGATATTGGCCGGATCGCTGTCGCGCGTGAATTGCGCCTTCACATACGTAAAACCGGCCGACAGCTGCCAGTCCGGCGTCAGCGCGCCCGCCACGTCCAGCTCCACGCCTTCGCTGCGCACTTCGCCCGACGCGCGCTGGCAATAGCCCCAGGTACTGCCGGGGCAGGGATTCGGACCGGCCAGGTCGTCCACGCCGCGGTTCTGCTGGCGGATCTGGAACACGGCCGCGCTGGCATTGAGGGCGCCGCCGAAGTATTCGCCTTTCACGCCCGCTTCATAGTTGGTGCCGCTGATCGGTTTCAGGGGCCGCGCATTGGCATCGGTGGACGCCTGCGGCTGGAAGATCTCGGTCCAGCTGGCGTACACGGAATGCTGCTTGTCGAGGTCATACACGACACCGGCGTACGGCGTGAATTCGCGCGCCACCGAGTAGCCGGCATCGTCCTTGTACCAGCTCACGCGCCCGCCCAGCACCAGCGACAGCGGCTCGGTCAGGCGCAGGCGCGTGCCCGCATACACGCCGCTTTGCTCGGTAATGCTGGCCGTGCGCCACTGCGCGTAATTGATGACGGGGCGCGCCACGCTGCCCGCGTCCCAGTGGAACGGGTCGAGCACGGGCGCAGCCGCGCCCCAGCTGTACGGCGCCCAGCCGCCATAGCTGTTTTTCGACGAACGGCGGTGGCTGGCGCCGACGGTCAGCTCGTGCTCGCGGCCGAACAGGCTGTAGCTGCCGCTGGCATACGCGTCATAGCTGGTGTTGGCCAGTTCGGCGCGGTAGCTTTGCGAATTGAAGCGCAGGGTGTCGCCGCGGCGGTTGATGCCGGAAAACGTCGTGTCGATCTCGGGCGTCTTGCGCGTGGCCGCCAGCTTGGCCTTCCAGCCGTTGGCGAAGCGGTGTTCCAGTTCGGCGAAGATGGTTTTATCGGTCTGGCGCCAGCCGTCGAAATCGCTGCCCAGGTAGGTGGAGCGGGGCAAATTCAAAAAGCGGCCGTCGGCGGCCGTCACCACGCCCGTCGTCACGCCGTCGTTATCGGTCTTGCGGTAGTGGGCGCCCACGGTCAACGTGGTATCGGGACGCAGATCGGCCTCGATGATGCCGTACAGCTGGTGATTGCGTCCATGCAGCACGTCGACAAAATCCTTCTTGTCCTGCACCGTGACGACCATGCGCCCGCGCAGGGTCTTCGCTGCGTTGAGCGCGTTGGCCGCATCGGCTTCCAGACGGTAGTTGCTCCAGCTGCCGATGCTGGCCGAGAACGACGCTTGCGGCGTGGCCGTCGGGCGCTTGCGCACCATGTTGATGGCCGCGCTGGGCGTGCCGCTGCCCGTCATCAAGCCCGTGGCGCCGCGCACCACCTCGATGCGGTCATAGATGGCCAGGTCGTCATTGTCGCCATTGAACGTGCCGTTCGCGCCCAGGCTGGTAGGCAAGCCGTCGAACAGGATGTTGTCGATTGGAAAGCCCCGCGCGCTGAAACTGCCCGAATCGCCCGTAAAGTTGCCCTTTTGCATGACAAGACCCGTGATCGACTGCACGGCATCGTCCAGGGTCGTGATGCCGAGGTCGTCGATCTGCTGGCGCGTCAGCACGCTGACCGACTGCGGCGTTTCGCGCAGCGACAGGTTCAGCTTGGTTGCCGTGTTGCTCACGCCCGTCGTGTAGGAGCCGCTGCCTTCCGTCGTCGCATCGCGCCCCGCAGTGACGGACACGCCGAGCATGGTTTGCTCGGTCGCGGGAATGGCTGGCGCCTGCTGCGCCAGCGCCGGCAGGCTGGTGGCCAGGCACAGGGCCGCGGCGGCTTGCGCCAGCGGACGCAGTGAGGAGTGAGAGGATGGCAAACTGACAAAAGGCAAAGCGTGCGACATGAAAGTTCCTGATAGTAATGGCGTCATGAGACGGTAAAAAACAGGCGCCTACCTTGTAGGTGCCGCGAAAACGAAAAACGGGCAGCCGGATGGCTAAATATTTCTGCGCAGCGTGCTATGACGCCGGCTCGACGCTGACCCAATAGCGCGTGCGGCTGCGGACCTGCACCGGCAGCGAGTTGGGCAGCATGTTCAAAATGCGCTGCGTGTCGGCCAGCGGGAACACGCCCGACAGGCGCAGCTGGGCCACTGCCGGCGCGCAGTCGATCACGCCGGGGCGGTAGCGGGCCAGGTCGGCCAGGAAATCGCCCAGGGTCACGTCGTCGACGATCAGCTGCCCGCGCGACCAGGCATGCGCATACGCAGCGATGGCGTGCGGCGCGTCCAGCGTCTGGCGGGAAAATGCCACGCCGCGCCCGGCCGCCAGCAGCATTGGCGCGCCGGCACTGTCGCGGGGACGGATTTCCACGGCGCTTTCCAACACGTCCACCGTGCTGTAGTCATCCTGCTGGCGTACGGCAAAGCGCGTACCCAGCGCGCGCACCAGGCCTTCGCGCGTGGCTACCACCAAAGGCGCGGCGCTGCCGGCACCGTGGCCGCTAACGACGAGGATCTCGCCGGCCAGCAGCTCGATCAGGCGGCGGCTGGCGTCGAAACGCACGTTGACGGCCGATCCCGTATTCAGGCTGAGCACGCTGCCATCGTCCAATATCACCTCACGCCGCTCGCCCGTGGCCGTGCGGTAGTCGGCACGCAGGGCGCGCATATCATCCCAGGCGCCCGTCTGCGCGGCCAGCATGCCGCCGCCGGCCGCCACGCCCAGCCACGCCAGCACCTGGCGCCGCTTGCCGTTGACGGCTTTGCGCTGCGTGCCGGCCAGCGCCTGCGCGGCCGCGCCGCGGTGCAAGCCGTTGAAGCGCCGCGATACCGCTTCGATATGCCGCCAGGCCTGTTCATGTTCCGGGTCGGCGGCGCGCCAGCGCTGCCAGGCGGCCTGCTGCGCTTCGCTGGCCTCGCTCGACATCAGCACGGTCAGCCACTCGGCCGCCTGCTGCTGCACGTCCTCGCGAATGGCTGGCGGTGCCGCCGGTTCTGCCGCCGTGCTCATGCCGGCAGCGAGAAAAACACCTGGCGGTTGGCGCGCGTCAGGTATTGCTTGACCGAGCTGGCCGATACGTTCAGGCGCGCGGCGATCTCGGCATAGCTGAGGCCTTCGAGCTGCGCCAGCAAGAACGCCGTGCGCACGGGACCCGGCAAGCCGTCGAGGGCCTGGTCGATCTCCTGCAAGGCTTCCAGCGCCAGCAGCCGCGCTTCCGGCGCGGGCACCACCTCGGGCGGCAGGCAGGCGAGCGCCTCTAGGTAGGCGTCTTCCAGCACCTGCCGGCGGTAGCGGTGCGCCACCAGGCGGCGCGCGACGGTGGCGAGAAACGGCCGCGCTTCGCGGATCTGCGGCGCGGAAGCGGCCGTCAGCACGCTGATGAAGGTGTCTTGCGCCAGGTCCGCCGCGTCGCCCGCATTGCCCAGCTTATGCCGCAGCCAGCCCTGCAGCCAGCCGTGATGGCTGCTGTAGAGCGCGTGCAGGTCTTGTTGCTGTGCAAAATCGGCGGCCGACATGGCATTCCTTTCCGGTCTGGCGCGACGCGCCCACGAATGTAAATAAGAATTATTCTCATTTTAACCGTGTTTTTGACTTTCATGCAATCGCGGCATTGGCAGAAATACCAACTCATTCAAAAGCCGGCCAACCGCCAGGCGCTGCCGCGCGGGACCGCCAGCCACCCGCGATAAGGTAAAATGACGGCCATCGTCCGGCTTGCGCCGCCCACTCCCAAGCTTTTCATTGCAGGTTCATCATGCTAGATAATCTCACCCAACGGCTTGCCAAAGTCGTCAAGACCATGCGCGGCGAGGCGCGCCTGACCGAAGCGAACACCGCCGACATGCTGCGCGAAGTGCGCCTGGCGCTGCTCGAAGCCGACGTCGCCCTGCCCGCCGTGCGCGAATTCATCGCCAAAGTCAAAGAAAAAGCCATGGGCGAGGATGTCATTTCCTCGCTGACGCCAGGCCAGGCCCTCGTTGGCGTGGTGCAGCGCGAGCTGGCCGCCCTGATGGGCGCCGACCTGGGACCGGAAGCGTCGCAGATCAGCTTTGCGCAGCAGCCGCCCGCCATCATCCTGATGGCCGGTCTGCAAGGTGTGGGTAAAACCACCACCGTCGGCAAGCTGGCGAAGTACCTGAAGGAAGAAAAGAAGAAGAAAGTGCTGACCGTCTCGGCCGACGTGTACCGTCCCGCCGCGATCGCCCAGCTGCAATCGGTCACCGCCCAGGTCGGCGCCGACTTCTTCCCGTCCACCAGCACGGACAAGCCGGTTGATATCGCCCTGGCCGCGCTGGACTGGGCGAAAAAGCACTACCACGACGTGCTGATAATCGATACGGCGGGCCGTCTCGGTATCGACGAAGAGATGATGCGCGAAATCGCCGCCGTCCACGGCGCCGTGAAACCGATCGAAACCCTGTTCGTCGTCGACGCCATGCTGGGCCAGGACGCCATCAATACGGCCAAGGCCTTCAATGATGCGCTGCCGCTGACCGGTATCGTGCTGACCAAGCTCGATGGCGATGCGCGCGGCGGTGCCGCCCTGTCCGTGCGCCACATCACGGGCAAGCCGATCAAGTTTGCCGGTGTCTCGGAAAAACTCGACGGCCTGGAAGCGTTCGATCCGACCCGCATGGCCAACCGCATCCTCGGCATGGGCGACATCCTCGCCCTGGTCGAAGAAGCGCGCAAGGGCGTCGACAGCAAGGCAGCGGCCGATCTGGCGCAAAAGATCAAGGTCGGCGGCAAGTTCGACATGAACGACTTCAAGGCGCAATTGGGCCAGATGAAGAAAATGGGCGGCATGGCCAACCTGATGGACAAGCTGCCGGCCCAGTTCCAGCAGGCGGCAGGCGGCAAGAACATGGATCAGGCCGATAAGCAGGTGCGCCGCATGTGCGGCATCATCGATTCGATGACGCCGCAGGAACGCGCCAAGCCTGAACTGATCAAGGCCACGCGCAAGCGCCGCATCGCCGCCGGCGCCGGCGTGCAGGTGCAGGAAGTGAACCGCATGCTGACGCAATTCGAGCAGATGCAGACGATGATGAAGAAATTGTCGGGCGGCGGCATGATGAAGATGATGCGCAGTATGAAAGGCATGATGCCCGGGATGAGGTAAGGCTTCAAAATCCGCTGCGCGGTGGTTCTTGCGGCCGGCGATGCTCACCGTACTTTAGTACGGTTGCGCTTCTCGGCCACAAATACCATCCGCTCGCTGTGATTTTGAAGGCCTTTTTTACGCCGCGTGAGACGTAGTTCAAGTCAAAAAACACCGTTCCAAATAATGCCGGATTGCATTTTCATGTGTCCGGCATCACGCTTCCCGCCCTCCGCAGCGCCCCTCCCCGCATAGCCAGCAACCATGCCATTTACGGGTAAAAACGCCGTTCTGCGCTCCCAAGCGGTGCGCCCGGGCGACAGCATTGCCATTTCCCTGCTTTTTCCTCGTGAAAACGTGAAAAACACTTGCATACAAGGTAAATCCACACCAATATTAGCCGTGCGATTAATTGCGCAATTTCCCATGTGTTTGTTAAGGAGGCTCGAAGATGGCAACAGCCAAAAAAACCCCAGTAGCAGCGCCAGCCAAAGCAGCAGCAGCCAAGCCTGCAGCCGCCAAGAAAGCAGCACCCGCAGCCAAGGCAGCAGCTAAACCAGCAGCGGCGAAGAAAGCGGCAGCACCGGCAACACCACGCAAGCCAAACGCAGCATTCATGAAAGCAATGACGCCATCGAAAGATCTGGCCGCCGTTGTTGGCGCAGCACCACTGCCGCGCACGGAAGTGACCAAAAAGGTATGGGATTACATCAAAAAACTCGATCTGCAAGATCCGGCCAACCGCCGCATGATCAATGCGGACGACAAGCTGAAAGCTGTTTTCGGCGGCAAAGCCCAAGTCTCCATGTTTGAAATGACGAAACTGATCTCCGATCATTTGAAATAATCAGATACGCACAGGGCGTCTACGCCGTGTGAGTGCCCCGCCGCTTTACTGCGAGCGGGGCATTTTTTTGCTGCGGGGGTCAACCATGTTGTCGGATGACGGTCTTTCAGACCTAATCCGACCTACGTCCGCCCCATTCACCCGGGATCATTCCCTCAACACCGTTAATACAGAGCTCTGCGCCAACGCTGCCGGGGGTCTGACCCCAGCCTTTATTTGACTTCCCACTGCTTCCAAGCCGCCCTTACCGCATTCGGATACTCGGCCCTGCCCCGGCTGCCGTTGTAGCGCCCCAGCGCCAGGTATAAATCACCCTTTTCCATATCCAGGTACATGCGCAGGATCGCGCAGCCGTAGCGCAGGTTTGTCTGCATGTGGAACAGCTTGCTGCGGTCATGGTCGCCGATGACGCCCGTCCAGAATGGCATCACCTGCATGTAGCCGCGGGCGCCGGCCAGCGAAACGGCATATTTGCGGTAAGCCGATTCCACCTGGATCAGACCCAGCACCAGGGCCGGTTCCAGGCCCGCGCGGCGCGCTTCGTACCAGACGGTTTCCAGGAATTCCGTGCGCAGCTGGGCGTCCGGCAGCTTTCGCTGCAGGCGTTGCGACATCTGCGCCAGCCATTGCTGGTAGCGCTGCAGGTCGGCGGGCGTGGCAAATTTGGGCTGCGGCGGGCGTTCGTCGCGGATCGCATGCGACAGGGCCAGGCGGACGGAGTCGGCCAGCGCCTCCTCTTTCTGGTTGCCGGCCTGCGCCGGAGAGACGCAGGCCAGGCCGGCGGCCAGCGCGAGCGCGCCAGCCGTTTTACTTACCGATAGGCGCTTCACTGCGCCATTTTGCCCTGGATGAAGGCGACGATCTCGTCCGGCGCCACGCCGGTCGCTTCCGCATCGCGGCGGCCCTGGTATTCCAGCTTGCCTTCTTTCAGGCCGCGCTCGCCGATGACGATGCGGTGCGGCACGCCAATCAGTTCCCAGTCAGCAAACATGGCGCCAGGGCGCAAGCCGCGGTCGTCGACGATGACGTCCACGCCAGCGCCTTGCAGGGCCGCGTACAGCTTCTCCGTCTCTTCCTTGACCAGTTCGCTGCGATCCATGCCCATCGGGCACAGCACGACTTCGAACGGCGCGATCGACGCTGGCCAGATGATGCCCTTGTCATCGAAGTTCTGTTCGATGGCGGCGCCCAGGATGCGCGTCACGCCGATGCCGTAGCAACCCATCTGCAGCGGCGCAGGCTTGCCGTTTTCGTCGAGGAAGGTGGCTTTCATGCTTTCCGAGTACGCCGTACCCAGCTGGAACACGTGACCCACTTCGATGCCGCGCTCGATGGCCAGGGCGCCCTGGCCGTCCGGCGACGCGTCGCCGGCGACGACGTTGCGCAAGTCGGCCACGATGGCAGGCTCAGCCACGTCACGGCCCCAGTTGGCGCCCGTGTAGTGGAAACCGGCCTCATTCGCGCCGCAGACGAAGTCGCTCATGTGGGCGACCGTGCGGTCCGCCACCACGGTGACCGGTGCCTTCGTGCCGATCGGGCCCAGGTAGCCAGGAATGGTGCCGTAGACTTCCAGGATTTCCGCTTCCGTCGAGAAACGGTGACCGGCCAGGCCGGCAACCTTGCCCACCTTGATCTCGTTCAATTCATGATCGCCGCGCAGCAGCAGCATGAAATGCTGTTTCGTGATTTTTTCATCCTTGCCCGCCGTTTCCACCGTCAGGGCGATGGTTTTCACGGTGCGTGACAGCTCGATGCCCAGCAAGGCGGCCACGGTTTCGCACTTGACGGTGTCCGGCGTGGCCGTTTTGGTCAGCGCCTGGGCGGCGGCCGGGCGCTCGCCCGCTGGCGGCAGCGCTTCGGCCGCTTCCATGTTGGCGGCGTAGTCGGAGGTCGGGCAGTACACAAGCGCGTCTTCACCCGTGTGGGCGATGACGTGGAATTCGTGCGAACCGGAACCGCCGATGGCGCCGTTGTCGGCCGCCACGGCGCGGAATTGCAGGCCGAAACGCGTGAAGATGCGCGTGTAGGCGTCGAACATGACCTTGTACGACGCCTGCATGCCGGCCAGGTCGCGGTCGAACGAATACGCGTCCTTCATCGTGAATTCGCGGCCGCGCATCAGGCCGAAGCGTGGGCGGCGCTCGTCGCGGAACTTGGTCTGGATGTGATAAAAGTTCAACGGCAACTGGCGGTAGGACTTGATTTCCGTGCGCACGACGTCCGTGATGACTTCTTCCGACGTGGGCTGGATCGCGTATTCGCGGCCGTGGCGGTCTTTCACGCGCATCAGTTCGTCGCCCATCTTGGTCCAGCGGCCCGTTTCCTGCCACAGTTCGGCCGGCTGCACGAGCGGCATCAGCAGTTCGATGGCGGCGGCTTTGTTCATCTCGTCACGGATGATGGCTTCCACCTTGCGGATCACGCGCAAGCCCATCGGCATGTAGGTATAGATGCCGGAACCGAGGCGTTTGATCATGCCTGCACGCATCATCAATTGGTGGCTGACGATTTCCGCGTCAGAAGGTGCATCTTTAAGTGTGGAAATAAAAAAACGGGAGGCGCGCATAACGGTGAATTCTTTTTAAAAAGAGAGGGTTATAATCAACCTAATTTTAAAGGATTAGCTGGCTGATGCGTCCATACTTTACACAAATGCGCTCAATTGGTGCGATTCCGGCGCTTTTCGCACCCCGAAAAGGTCACCGGCTTGCGAAGTTGTGGGTAATTATGTAAAAAAGGACGCACTGTCGCAGAAAGTTTGAGGTGCATTATGCTCGACCGTGAAGGGTTTCGGCCCAACGTCGGCATCATCCTGCTAAACGCCCAGAACGAGGTGTGGTGGGGCAAGCGGGTGCGCGAGCACTCATGGCAGTTTCCGCAAGGCGGTATCAAATATGGCGAAACACCGGAACAAGCCATGTTTCGCGAACTTGAAGAGGAAATCGGACTCAGACAGGAACACGTCAAAATTGTCGGCCGCACCCGCGACTGGCTGCGCTATGAAGTGCCAGACCACTTCATCAAGCGCGAGATTCGCGGCCATTACCGTGGCCAGAAGCAGATTTGGTTTCTGCTGAGAATGTGCGCGCGCGATAACGACGTCAATCTGCGCCTGACCGACCATCCCGAGTTCGACGCCTGGCGCTGGCATGAATACTGGGTCCCGCTCGATGTCGTCATTGAATTTAAACGCGATGTGTACCAGCGCGCCTTGCAGGAGCTGTCCCGCTTCCTGACCTGGCCCGTGCATGGCAACGCACAGCAAGCGCACCGCCACACGTCGCGCTACCTGCGCCAGCCCCATGCGCCACGGGCACAGGACGGCGCGGCACTGGCCAAGCCTTGCGACGGCATCGCCGCCGAAGGGTGTACGCCGGAGCTGATCTTGCCGGGCAAGGAGTAGTCCGCCGCAATGAACGCACGCTCCCACGCAAAAGGGGCAGCCTGAACAGGCTGCCCCTTTTTTCATGCCGGCAGGAAACTCCCCTGCCGGTCAGGCTGGCTTAGTTTGCCGCCGGCGCTGGCGCAGCAGCGGGAACGTCGAGCGTGATCGCCTTCAAGCCCAGGATATTGCTGCTGTAATGGCGGATCTTGTTGGCCAGGGCCGGGTCGTTGTTCAGCTTTTGACCGTACGACGGCACCATTTCCACCATCTTCGCTTGCCATTCCGGCGTGGCCAGGCGGCTCTTGAATGCCGTTTGCAGCACCTTGATCATGATCGGCGGCGCGGTCGAGGCGCCTGGCGAAGCACCCAGCAAGGCGACGATGCTGCCATCGGCGGCGCCGACGACTTCCGTGCCAAACTGCAGCAAGCCGCCTTTGACAGGGTCATCCTTGACGATCTGCACGCGCTGGCCGGCGTTTTGCAGGGTCCAGTCTTCCATCTTGGCGTTCGGCAAGTATTCGCGCAGGGTCTTCAGGCGGTCTTCCGGCGTGTTCATGACCTGTTCCACCAGATATTTCGTCAGCGGAATATTGTCGTAGCCGGCTTGCAGCATCGGTTTCACATTGCCCGTGCCGATCGAGGCAGGCAAGTCGATCCACGAGCCGTTTTTCAGGAACTTCGTCGAGAAGGTGGCGAACGGGCCAAACAGCAGGGCTTTCTTGCCATCGATGATGCGCGTGTCCAGATGCGGCACGGACATCGGCGGCGAACCGACGGACGCCTTGCCGTAGACCTTGGCCGCATGCGCCGCCACCAGTGCCGGATTGGTGGTCACCAGCCATTGGCCGCCGACCGGCACGCCGCCGTAGCCCTTGGCTTCAGGAATACCCGATTTTTCCAGCAGCGGCAGCGAACCGCCGCCGGCGCCGATGAAGACGAACTTGGCGCGCATGGTTTTTTCCTTGCCGGCAGCCAAGTCTTTCACCGTCACGTTCCACACGCCGTCGGCGCCGCGCTGAATATCTTCCACTTGGTGGCGCAGGTGCAAGACCATGCCGTGGCTGTCCGTCAGGTATTTCACCAGGCCGCGCGTGAGGTTGCCGAAATTGACGTCGGTACCGATGTCCATGCGCGTCGCGGCCACTTTCTGGCCCTTGTCGCGGCCTTGCATGACGAGCGGCGCCCATTGCTCGATCTGCGCCTGGTCTTCCGAGAACAGCATGCCCTTGAACAGGTTTTCCTTTTGCAGCGCGGCGTAGCGCTTCTTCAAAAAGGCAATATTGTCGTCGCCCCACACAAAGGCCATGTGCGGCACGTTGTTGATGAAGGTTTGCGGCGCGCCCAAGTGCTTGTTAGCCACCTGATAGGCCCAGAATTGCTTGGAAATTTCGAATTGCTCGTTGATGGCAACGGCTTTCTTGGTCTCGATGCTGCCGTCGGCCGCTTCCGGCGTGTAGTTCAGTTCGGCGAATGCCGAGTGGCCCGTGCCTGCGTTGTTCATCGCGTCCGAGCTTTCGGCGGCCACGGAATCGAGGCGCTCGACCATTTCCATCGTCAGCGAGGGATCGAGTTCCTTGAGCATGCTGCCCAGGGTGGCGCTCATGGTGCCGGCGCCGATCAGCAGCACGTCGACCGGTTTTTCGGACGAGGCCGGAGGGGTCTTGTTACATGCCGCCAGGATCAGGCACGACATCAAAAGTAATAGCGATTTACGCATACGTAACTCCGTTTATGAATACTGAAGGATGATTCTTGCGCGCCACCGTGGCGGCACCATCGCTGTGTTGAATGAAAAACAGCCGGCCAGCCGGAACGCCAGGGCGGCCGGACAGGTCAAGGTTGATGGTGATAGGCATGCTGCCGCGCTCCGGAATAAGCCAGGAGCAAGATCTGGTGGCAAAGGTGCGGGCAATGGAAGCACGCAATGGCAACAAAATCGCCATCGTGTCCAGAGCAAATATCAAGAGCGGCGATTTTATCACCGTTATTTGGCGCCGCCGGGCCGTGGCGGTAGTGGATAATACTTACTGCAGGGTATTAAATTGCGGTGACTATCGGGTCATCCAAGCGGACGCCGGACGGCAAAAAGGGCATCCCCGATGCCTTGAATTGATGTACGCGGTACAATGCCGGCTGCCCCTTAGCCATAGTCCTACAGCCATGTTCAACCCCTCTTCCGACGACGTGCGCCGCTTCTTTTGCGACACCTTGCGCAAGCACCGCGCCCACGAAATCCTCACGCCGATGGAAGCCATCGCGCTCGACTGGATCCTCGAACATCCCGAGTATGAAAACGAGCTCTCCGACGTCGAAGCGGCGCTGGCGCGCGATTACTCCGTCGAAGGGGGCCAGGCCAATCCCTTCCTGCACCTGTCCATGCATCTGTCGATCACGGAGCAGGTACAGGTGGACCAGCCGCGCGGCATCCGCCCGGCCGTCCAGCAGCTGACCCAGCGCCTCGATTCGGCCCATGCGGCCCAGCACGAAGTGATGGAATGTCTGGGCCAGATGATCTGGGCTTCGCAGCGCTCGGGCTTGCCGCCGGATACGGACGCGTATATCGACTGCGTCCGCAGGCGTTAACCGGGCTATGCCGCTGAAGGCTGCAGTACAGCTGCCTTCGGCGCCTTGTCCAGCAACCCCAGCACCACCTGCAGTGCCATGGCGACGGCGCCGACGATGAACACCACGTCACCGAAGGTGCGTATCCATCGCAGGTTCTGCAACAGCGGCTGCTGCATGAAGCCTTCGCTGCGCGCATACCACAGGCCTTCCGTCACGCTGGCGTGGAACTGGATGATGCCAATCGGCAGCAAGCTGGTAAAGATCATCAGCGCCAGTCCCCCGTTCAAACCCCAGAACGCCGTCTTCATCAACGCAGGGCTGAAGCGGTAGTCGGGCCGCAGATAACGCAGCACCAGCAAGGTAAAGCCCAGCGCCAGGAAGCCGTACACGCCGAACAGCGCCGCATGCGCATGCACGGGAGTCGTGTTGAGACCCTGGATGTAGTACAAGGCCACGGGCGGATTGATCATGAAGCCCAGCACGCCCGCGCCCAGCATGTTCCAGAAGGCGACGGCGACAAAGCACATCAGGGGCCAGCGCAGGTTTTCCATCCACGGCGCGCGCTCCTTTAAGCGCCAGTTTTCCCACGCTTCATGCCCCAGCACGATCAGCGGCACCACTTCCAGCGCGCTGAAGCTCGCGCCGATGGCCATCACGGGCGTGGTGGTGCCGGCAAAGTACAGGTGGTGGAAGGTGCCGGGTATGCCACCCAGCATGAACAGCGAGGCCGACGCCAGGCTGGCCGTCGTGGCCATGCGCACCGACACCAGGCCCAGGGTCGAGAAGATGAAGGCCAGCGCCGTCGTGGCGAACACTTCAAAGAAGCCTTCCACCCACAGGTGCACCACCCACCAGCGCCAGTACTCCATCACGGATAAATGCGTGCGCTCGCCGTAGAACAGGCCGGCGCCATAGAACAGCCCGATGGCGCCCACGGACGCGGTCAGCAGCGCCAGCAGGTTCTTGTCGCCGCCCGGCTGGCGCAGGGCGGGCACGACGCCGCGCAGCATCAGCACGAGCCACAGCAGGATGCCGACAAATTTGCCGATTTGCCACAGGCGTCCCAGGTCCACATATTCATAACCCTGATGGCCGAGCCAGAAATTCCACTCGGGCGGCATCACTTGCGCGATGGCCAGGTAATTGCCGATGAACGAGCCGACGACGACCGCGACGAGGGCCCAGAACAGCACGTCGACACCGAGGCGCTGCCACTTGGGGTCCTTGCCGCCATTGATCAGCGGGGCGAGGAACAGGCCGGCGGCCAGGAAGCCGGTGGCGATCCAGAACAGCGCGGCCTGGATATGCCAGGTGCGCGTGAGCGCATACGGGAACCAGCGCGACACGTCGATGCCGTAGAACTGCTGCCCTTCCACCGTGTAGTGCGCCGTGAAGCCGCCGATGAAGACCTGGAAGATGAACAGCGCCACCACCAGGAACAGGTACTTGCCCAGTCCCCGCTGCGAAGGCGTCAGCGCGAAAGTGGTGAGCGGGTCGCGCGGACCGGCGGCCGGCAGCGCTTCGTCGTGGTCGCGCAAGAAGGCCCAGCCCCAGACGAGGAAGCCCACGCCGGCCAGCAGCACCACCACGCTGGCGACCGACCAGACGAGGTTTTCGCCACTTGGCTGGTTGCCGATCAGCGGTTCGTGCGGCCAGTTGTTCGTATAGGTCACTTTCTGGCCCGGACGTTCGGTGGCGGCGGCCCACGCCGTCCAGAAGAAGAACTGCGTCATCTGCGCGCGCCGCGCGGCACTGGGCAGGGTGTTTTCCTTCATGGCGAAATGCTCGCGGCTTTTTTGCAGCGCCGGCGCGTCGGAGAACAGCTGGTCGTAATAGTGCGCCGTGCTGGCGATGGCTTGCACGCGGCGCGCCGACAGGCGCAGCACTTGCGCATCATCGGTACGGTTGCCGCGGTACTCCAGCTTGAGCGCTTCGCGCAGCGCCGCCTGCGCGGGGCCGTCGAGCGCCGCGTAGGCCTTGCCATGCTGCTCTTGCGCGGCCAGTTCCAGCCAGGCCGTCAATTCGCGGTGCAGCCAGTCGGCCGTCCAGTCGGGCGCCTGGTAGGCGCCGTGGCCCCAGATGGAGCCCAGCTGCATGCCGCCGACCGATTGCCAGGCCGTCTGGCCGTCGAGGATGCCCTCGCGGTCGAACAGCTGCCGGCCATCCTGCGCCAGCACTTGCGCGGGAATCGGCGGCGCCTGGCGATACACTTCCGTGCCGTAGTAGCCGAGCAGCGAAAACGTCACGATCAGCACACCGATCAGGGTGAACCAGAGTTTTTTGTAGGGACCCATGGGTCTTTCCTTTGTCAGTGCACCACGGCCGGCGCAAAGCGCTCGAACAGGATATTGTTTTCAGTATGGATGTGCGCCATCAGATCTTCGCGGAAGGTGCGCAGGCCCGTGTACAGCGCGCGCCAGGTGGTGCAGGCGCCACCTGGTGCGGTGATATCGTTCGTCATCGCCTCCATGGCGCGCAAGGCCACGCCATGGTCGTCGTGCTCCATGCGCATCACGTTGATGGGCGCGCCGGCCCGGGGGCCCTGGCCGCGCACGATCATGGGGAACAGCACGTCTTCCTCCTTGCGCATATGGCTTTCCAGTTCCTGCGCCATGGCCGACAGGTGTTCCGCCAGCCCGTGCGGACAGTCGGCGCGGTCGCCATGCACCTGCTCGACCTTGCGCGCCAGGCGTATCAGCTCGGGCAGCTGCTCGCGATGCACGGCGTGGTAGCGCGCCAGGATGTGTTCCACCAGCTCGGCGGCCGGGGCGTCCTGCCAGTCACGCTCGCCGCTGGCGTCAATCCGTCCGGCCAGCACTTGCAGTTCCTTGACGATGGGCGCCGCGTCCACGCCGGCCGCTTCGGCCGCCGCGCGCAGGGTCTTGTTGCCGCCGCAGCAGAAATCGAGGCGGTGCGCATCGAACAGGCGCGTGGCGCCGGGGATGCGGCGGGCCAGCTGGCCCAGGGATAGGTCGATCATTTCCATAGCAGTTCCTTGATGATGAATGGGGGGTTGTTTTATTGGACGGCGCCCGCGTGGTAGACGCCGGGCACCGCTTCGCCCGTCACTTCCAGCACGCCCACGGCGCCCTTGCCGGCGCGCGACAGCGCATGGTCGACCAGCAGATAGCTGCCAGGGTGCTGCACCTTGAGTTCGACGATGGTCGCGCCGCCCGGTGCGACGAGCGTGGTTTGCACGTCGTTTTTCGGGCTGCTGATCGAGCCTTCGCTGTACACCTTGTCGAAGATCTCGCCGATGATGTGGAATGATGAAATCTTGTTCGGGCCGCCGACGCCGAAATAGATGCGCACGGTCTCGCCGACTTTGGCCTGCAGTTTGTGCGTCTTGCTCAGGGCGCCCACTTCGCCGTTGAAGACGTAGTAGTCGGGCAGCTCATTGGCCATTTTTTCCAGGTTCGGTTCCTGGTGCACGGGTGCGCCGTGCGGACGGCCCGTGTACATCTCGCCCTGCATCACGTAATACTCGCGGTCGACTTTTGACAGGCCGCCTTCCGGTTCGACGAGGATCATGCCGTACATGCCGGCCGCGATGTGCTGCGGCACGAGCGGCGTGGCGCAGTGGTAGACGAACAGGCCCGGATTGAGCGCCTTGAAGGTCACCGTCTTTTCCTGCCCCGGCGCCACCTGCGTGTGCTGTCCGCCGCCATGGCCGCCCGTCACCGCGTGCAGGTCGATCGAGTGGATCATCTTGCTGTCTTTCGCATTGAACAGGGTCAGTTCCACCGTGTCGCCCACCTTCGCGCGCAGCATCGGGCCCGGTACTTGCCGGTTGAAGGTCCAGTAGGTAAAGCTGGTGCCGTCATCGAGCTTGCCCGGCAGTTCCACCGTCTCCATCCGGTATTTCAGCGTTTGCGGCGCGCGCGCGCCGATGGCGGAAGGCACCTGCGCCGGATTGGCGGCCACGCTGACGGCCGAAGGATCGGGGCCGCGCATCGGCGACGGCGCAGGCGTGTACAGGGCCAGCGCCGCGGCCTGGCTCGATTCGCCGGCAGCGCTGCCGGCGCCAGCGGCCTTCTGTGCCCCGGCTTCGGCCAGCGAGATGCCGGCGACTTCCAGCTTGCCTTCCATGCCGATCTGGCGGTGGCCGGGAATCGAGCAGTAATAGGTGAACGTGCCGGCGCGCGTGACCTTGAAGCGCACGGTGGTGCTGCCGCTGTTGGCGCTGAACTTGTTTGATGCCACGTTCAGTTCCGGGATCAGCAGGTCGTGCTCGGCGCCTTCGCCGCTTTTCAGCACCAGTTCGACCGTGTCGCCCACCTTGGCCTTCAGCACGGGGTTGACCTGGCCCTTGGCATCGATGAACACCATCTTGCCGTCGACGATATTGGTTTGCAGTTCATAGCGCTTGAGCGCGGCGGCGGCAGAGGGTTGGCTGACAGCGGCCGCAGTGGCGGCGGCGCTGGCCGGCAGGCTCGCCTGGGCTTGCACGGACAGGGGCATGGCCAGTACGCAGACGGCGGCGGCAATGGCGCGGAGGGAGGGAGTCGTTTTCATCAGGCTTTCCTTGGTCTTGTATGCCGGTTCGGCACCCTTACCTAGGCAAACGGTGTGCCAGGAAAAACTTGTTTTAAATCAACGATTTGAAAAATGCAGGGTCGATATGACCCTGCTCAAGCGTGGTCCGTTGTACCCTGCATGGTAGTTATGACCACCACCGCCATCCACCTGCTGCTGCTCACCGACCTGGTCGCCGACCTGCCCGTGGCCGTGCGCCTGCAGCGCCTGGTGGGCAGCCTGCGCGCGCACTTCGGCTGCGAGGCCGTGGCCTTGCTCAAGCTCGATGGCGAGCACCTGCGCCCCGTGGCGATGGCCGGCCTGGCCAGCGACGCGCTGGGACGCCGCTTCGCCGTCGCCGACCATCCGCGCCTGGCCGCCATCCTGCAGCGGCGCGGCGTGCTGTGCTTCCATCACGACAGCTCCCTGCCCGATCCCTACGACGGCCTGATCGCCGAGCGGGCCGGCGAACCGCTGCCCGTGCACGACTGCATGGGCATGGCGCTGGACCTGGAAGGCGAACGCTGGGGCGTGATCACGCTCGACGCGCTGCGGGTGGGCACCTTCGATACGCAGGCGCAGCGCGACCTGGGCGAACTGGCCTGCGCCATCGAGGCGGCCGTGCGCGTGACGCGCCTGGAGACGGAAATCCGCGCCCTGCGCCTGTCGGGCGGCGCCATGCTGGCCGATGCGCAGGCGCCGCGCGAGGAACACGACTTCGTCGGCCAGAGCAGCGCCATCACGCATTTGCTGCACGAATTGCAGGTGGTCGCCGATTCCGAGCTGCCCGTGCTGCTGCTGGGAGAGACGGGCGTGGGCAAGGAATTGTGCGCGCACCGCCTGCACCGGCTGTCGCGCCGCGCCGGCAAACCGCTGATCCACGTCAATTGCGCGGCCTTGCCGGAATCGCTGGCCGAGAGCGAGTTGTTCGGCCATGTACGGGGCGCGTTTTCCGGCGCCGTCAGCGACCGGCCCGGGCGTTTCGAGGCGGCCGAAGGGGGCACCCTGTTTCTCGATGAAGTGGGGGAATTGCCGCTGTCGATACAGGCCAAGCTGCTGCGCACCTTGCAAAATGGCGAAATCCAGCGCCTGGGCGCGGACCGGCCGCGCCGGGTCAACGTGCGCGTGATCGCCGCCACCAACCGCAGCCTGCGCGAACATGTGCGCGACGGCTCGTTCCGCGCCGATCTGTACCACCGTTTATCCGTCTATCCCGTGCCGATTCCGCCGCTGCGCGAGCGGGGCAACGACGTGCTGCTGCTGGCGGGCGGTTTCCTGGAACTGAACCGCGCGCGCCTGGGCTTGCGCAGCCTGCGCCTGTCGGCCGCGGCGGAAAACGCATTGTGCCACTACCGCTGGCCCGGCAACGTACGCGAACTGGAACATGTGATCAGCCGGGCCGCGCTGAAAGCCGTGATCCGCGGCGCGGACCGCAAAGAGATAGTAACGCTGGAAACGGATATGCTCGACCTCGATGCGCTGGAAGCGCCGGCCGGCGCGGACGCGCTGCCGCCAGTGCTAGCTGCGTGCACGATGCCGGCGGCGCCGCTGCTATCGATGCATCAGATCGTCGAAGCGAGCCAGCGCCAGGCCATCCGGCAAGCGCTGGTGCTGCATCAGGATAACTGGGCCGCTGCCGCACGGCAGCTGGGACTCGACGCCAGCAATCTGCACAAGCTGGCGCGCCGGGTCGGACTGAAAGCCTGAACCGGCGTTACCGCTCAGCGGTGGGTCACCAGGGTGGTCGGCAAGCTGTGCAGGTAGGCGGCCAGGTCCTTGATGTCCTGGTTGCTCAGCGGTTTTACCTGGCCCGTCATGATGGCGTTGTTGCGGCCGTTGGCCTTGTCGCCCCGCTTATACGCCGTCAAGGCGTGTTCCAGGTAATCCCTGTGCTGGCCCGCCAGTTTCGGGTAGGACGGGTCGATGGGCGAACCGTAATCCTTGCCGTGGCAGGTGGCGCAGCTGTATTTTTCGGCCAGGGCCTTGCCCGTGTTGACATTGCCGGCGGCGCTGGCGGAAAACGAGACGGTGGCGCAAACGAGGGCGGCGAGTAGTGTTTTCATCATCTGGCTGGTCCTCAGTTCGGCTTGGCTTGTTGCGCATAGTACGCGGCGACATCGGCGATATCCTGGTCCGACAGGCTGCTGGCGATGCCCTTCATGCTGGGGTGCTTGCGGTCGCCCTTCTTGTAGGCTTGCAGCGCATTCTCGATATATTTTGCCGGCTGGCCGCCGATCATCGGCACCTGGAACACTTCGGGGAAGGTTGCCTTGTAACCGGGGATGCCGTGGCAGCCGATACACATTTCCACCTTGGCAGGGGCTGCCTTGGCGTTTCCTACAATGTCAGCCGCTGTGACGGCATTTGCTATGCCGGCAAGCACGAGAAGTGCAAATATTTTTTTCATAGTGGCAATGTGAACAAAGGTAATCGGAGAAACGCCAGTGCTGGTTTTTATTGATTTTATGTGTTGACAATTAAGGTTGACAATTAATCTGCTGCTTGCCGATTCTAGCCAAGATATTCTTGCAAGTCCACCTATAAAACCCGCATTGTCGGCAGGCAGGCACAGGCCGTCCGCGTGGCAGCGCGCCACAGTTCTGTTTATACTCACCATTTCCCTACTTTGGCAGACCGCTCATGCAAGCACAGCACACCCAGCAAGGCCAACGCTTCGAAGGTTCCGACAGCTATGTCGCCACCGCCGACCTGAAACTGGCCGTGAATGCGGCGCTGACCCTGCAACGCCCGCTGCTGATCAAGGGCGAACCGGGCACGGGCAAGACCATGCTGGCCGAGGAAGTAGCCGCCGCGCTGAACATGCCGCTGATGCAATGGCATATCAAATCGACCACCAAGGCGCAGCAGGGCCTGTACGAATACGACGCCGTGTCGCGCCTGCGCGATTCGCAGCTGGGCGACGAGCGCGTGCGCGACATCCAGAACTATATCGTCAAGGGCGTGCTGTGGCAGGCATTCACGGCGCCCGAACCGGTGGTGCTGCTGATCGATGAAATCGACAAGGCCGACATCGAATTCCCGAACGACTTGCTGCGCGAGCTGGACCGCATGGAATTCTATGTGTATGAGACGCGCGAAATGGTCACGGCGCGCCACCGTCCGCTCGTCATCATCACCTCGAACAACGAGAAGGAATTGCCGGATGCCTTCCTGCGCCGCTGCTTCTTCCACTACATCAAATTCCCGGACAAGGACACGATGGAGCAGATCGTCGCCGTCCACTACCCGCACCTGAAACAGGAATTGCTGGCGCAGGCGCTGCAAACCTTCTATGAAGTGCGCGACGTGCCGGGCCTGAAGAAAAAGCCGTCGACGTCGGAATTCCTCGACTGGCTCAAGCTCCTGCTGGCCGAGGACATCCCAGCCGAAGCGCTGCGCAGCAAGGACAACAAGGCCGTCGTGCCGCCGCTGCACGGCGCGCTGCTGAAAAACGAGCAGGACGTGCACCTGTTCGAGCGCCTGATGTTCATGTCGCGCACCAACCGCTAAGGAGCGCCGGTGAACGATATCAGCCCGGACACGGTCTTCGTCCCCCTGGAACTGCACGGCATCCGCCTCGAAGCCTTGGCGCCGCACCACGCCCCCGGCCTGCGCGCGGCGGCCATGGATGGGGAACTGTGGAATCTGCGCGTCACCTCCGTGCCCGAGCCGGACCAGGTGGACCAGTACATTTTCAAGGGCATCGAGATGCGCCCCACGCGCTTCGCCTTTGCCGTCATCGACGCGGCCAGCGGCGAGGTGCTCGGCACCACCAGCTACCACGACGTGGTGCCGGCCATCGGCCGCCTGGAAATCGGCTACACCTGGTATGCGAAGCGCTGCCAGCGCAGCCATGTCAACACCACCTGCAAATTGCTGCTGCTGGCGCACGCCTTCGATAACCTCGGCTGCGCGCTGGTGGGCCTGCGCACCGACAATTTCAACCACGCCTCGCAGGCGGCCATCGAGCGCCTGGGCGCGAAAAAGGATGGCGTGCTGCGCCACCATGCGCTGCGCCGCGACGGCACCGTGCGCGACACCGTCATGTACAGCATCACGCGCGGCGAGTGGCCGGAAATTGCCGCCCACCTGCGCTACAAGCTGGCGCAGCGCCCCATCGCCGCTCTGCCCCGCGCGGGAGAGCGGGCGCCATGCTGATCGATTTCTTCTTCACGCTCAAGGATGCGAAGATTCCCGTCTCGATCAAGGAATTTCTGACCCTTCTTGAAGCGCTGCAAAAGAACGTCATCGACGCCTCGATGGACGATTTCTACTATCTGGCGCGCCTGACCCTGGTCAAGGATGAAGCCCATTTCGACAAGTTCGACCGCGCCTTCGGCCAGTACTTCAAGGGCGTCAGCGCGGCTTTCGACACGAACGCGGCGATTCCACTCGACTGGCTGCTCAAACGCATGCAGCGCGAGCTGTCCGAAGAGCAGAAGGCGCAGCTGGAAAAATTCGGCTACGACAAGCTGATGGACCGCCTGAACGAGCTGCTGAAGGAACAGAAGGAGCGCCACGAGGGCGGCAGCAAGTGGATCGGCACGGGCGGCACCTCGCCGTTCGGCAATGGCGGCACGAATCCGGAAGGCATCCGCATCGGCGGCAAGGGCGGCAACCGCACGGCCGTGAAGGTGTGGGAAGCGCGCAGCTACAAGGATTACGACGGCGAGCGCGAACTGGGCACGCGCAACATCAAGGTAGCCTTGCGCCGCCTGCGCAAGTTCGCGCGCGAAGGCGCGGAAGATGAACTGGCGCTCGACGCCACCATCGCCGCCACGGCCAACAACGCGGGCTACCTCGACATCAGAATGCGGCCCGAGCGCAAGAACCGCATCAAGGTGCTGATGCTGCTCGACGTGGGCGGCAGCATGGACGACCATATCGAGCGCACCGAGGAACTGTTTTCGGCGGCGAAGACGGAATTCAAGAACATGGAATTCTTTTACTTCCATAACTGCGTCTACGACTATCTGTGGAAGAACAACCGGCGCCGCAATGCCGAGCGTTTTCCCACTTGGGACGTGCTGCGCAAATACCCGCCCGATACCAAGCTGATTTTCGTCGGCGACGCCACCATGAGCCCCTATGAAATCCTGCAGCCGGGCGGCAGCGTCGAATACAACAACGAGGAAGCGGGATCGACGTGGCTGGCGCGCTTTACCCAGGCGTTCCCGAAATTCATCTGGCTCAACCCCGAAGCGGAAGGATTGTGGCAGTACCGCCAGTCGATCGGCGTGATGCGGCAGTTGATGAACAACCGCATGTTCCCCCTGTCGATCGACGGGCTGGAACGGGGCATGCGTCTGCTCAGTAAATAAAAGCACGCAACAAAAAGTCCATGGCGGCATGAGGCCGCCATGCCGTACACTGCGACACGGCACTACCGTGCGGAGCATCTCCGCCGCGGGCGGGTAGCATACGCCGATACCAGCCCTGCCCCACCCTGCTGCATCCCGTGCGCGGCCGCCATGGTCGCGACACTGTTCGATTGCGCACATCGTGCGCGCCCTCTGCTCCGGTAGAATCGGCGCATCGCTCTGCGCAAACTATGCACCACCGCTGCACCAAGACCTTGCCGCGCCAGCCCCCGTGCTGCCGGCCGGTGCCAGCGCCAATTTCAAAGGAATGAGCATGCAAAGTCTGATCTCGATCGCCGCCGACCTGTCCTGGCCGTTCGCCATTACCCTGGCCTGGGTGGTGGGCGAATTCGGCCACCGCTGGACGGGCCTGCCGCGCATCAGTTTTTACGGCGTGATCGGTTTCGTCCTCGCGCAGACGCAGGTAGGCATCCTGCCGCAGACGGACGCCGGCCCCATGCTGGTGCTGGCCGACGTGGCTTTCGGCCTGATCCTGTTCGAGGTCGGCTACCGCATCAACCTGCGCTGGCTGAAGAACAATCCGTGGATCGCCGTCACGGGCCTGGTGGAATCCCTGCTGACCTTTGCCGTCGTCTACTTCATCGGCATCGAATTCGGCAGCACCTCGATGACGGCGCTGCTGCTCGCATCACTGGCCATGTCCACCTCGCCGGCCACCATCATGCGCGTCATCAACGAGGAACGCAGCTCGGGCCAGGTCACGGAACGCATCGTCCACCTCACCGCCCTGAACTGCGTGCTGGCCGTCTTCACGTTCAACATCATCGTCGGCTTCTGGATGTTCCAGAGTTCCACCGACCTGATCGAGGCGAGCAGCAGCAGCGCCGCCGTGCTGGCCGCCTCCGTGGCCGCCGGCACCGTCTTCGGCATCGTCGTGCCGGCCATGCTGCGCCGCCTGGGCAACATGGCGCAGGACGCCACCGTGGCGTTCGCGCTGTCGGTGATGCTGCTCGTCGCCCTGACCTACACCACCAGCCTGTCGCCGCTGCTGGCCACCCTCACCTTCGGCCTGGTGGCGCGCCACCGCAGGGTCGCCTTCAGCCAGGCGCAGCGCAATTTCGGCGCCATGGGCGAGCTGCTGACGGTGCTGCTGTTCGTGTATGCCGCCTCGACCCTGGAATGGGCCAGCGTGACGGCCGGCGCGGGACTGGCCCTGGCCGTCGTCGGCGGACGATTGCTGACGAAGGTCGCCGGCGTAGCCGCGTTCTCGCATGTGAGCGGCATTTCCTGGCGCAAGGGCGTGCTGACGGGCGTGGCCCTGACGCCCGTCTCCGTCTTCATCATCCTGCTGCTCGAACACGCGCGCCAGCACGGCGTGAACTTCGGCGACGAATTGAACGCCCTGGCCGCCATCACCCTGGGCCTGGAACTGATCGGCCCCGTGCTGGTGCAGCGCGTGCTGATGCTGGCCAAAGAAACCCACGAAATCAAGGAGCGCTAAATGCCGCTGGAACCCTTTGGCCAATCGGCCGCGCTGACCTTCGGCGTCGAACTCGAACTGCAACTGGTGAACCTGTCGGACTACGACTTGACGGCCGCCAGCCCCGACCTGCTGCATCTGCTGAACAAGAAACCGTTTCCCGGCAACGTCACGCCGGAAATCACCGAGAGCATGATCGAGATCAACTCGAGCGTGCACACGCATCACGGCCCCCTGCTGGAGCAGCTGCAGGAAATCCGCGACACCTTGATCACGGCCGGCGACAAGCTCAATATCGGCATCGCGGGCGGCGGCACGCACCCGTTCCAGCAATGGTCGTCGCAAAAGATCTTTTCCAAGCCCCGCTTCCAGGAGATTTCGGAACTGTACGGCTACCTGGCCAAGCAGTTCACCATCTTCGGCCAGCACGTGCACATCGGCTGCGCCTCGGGCGACGACGCCATGTTCCTGCTGCATTCGCTGAACCGCTACATCCCCCACTTCATCGCCCTGTCGGCTTCCTCGCCCTATGTGCAGGGCCGCGACACCCTGTTCGATTCCGCCCGTTTGAACTCCGTGTTCGCCTTCCCCATGAGCGGACGCGCGCCGTTTACGCTGAGCTGGGACCAGTTCTCCAACGAGTATTTCGCCAAGATGGAGAACACGGGCATCATCAAGAGCATGAAGGATTTTTACTGGGACATCCGTCCCAAGCCGGAATTCGGCACCATCGAGCTGCGCGTGTGCGACACGCCGCTGACGGTGGAGCGGGCCGCCGCGCTGGCCGCCTACCTGCAGGCGCTGTGCCGCTACCTGCTCGAACGCCGCGAAACCCCGCCCGTGGAAGACGATTACCTCGTATATAACTACAACCGCTTCCAGGCCTGCCGCTTCGGCCTCGATGGCGCCATCACGCATCCGAAAACCTACGAAACGATGTCGCTGCGCGAAGACATCATGACCACCCTGCGCAAGATGGAACCGCACGCCGAGGCGCTGGGCAGCACGCCGGCCCTGAAACACCTGTCGGACGTGGCCAAGCAGTGGAGCGACGCGCAATACCTGCGCAAGCAGCACAGCCTGCAGGGCAGCGCCGAAGGCATGGTCGATTCGGCCATCCGCTGCTTCCGTGGCGAGCCGATGAACTACTGACGTTGCTGCCTGGTAACGTAGGTCGGATTAGCGGCGTAGCCGCGTAATCCGACAACATCGTTAGCGCCGGTGGTGGCGTCGGATTACGCGCTTGCGCGCTAATCCGACCTACCGGTCATCAACCAAAAAACCACAGCGCGCCTGCCCGTCATTTACAGCCGCCGTCCCCGCTTGCTACAATGAGAATGATTCTTATTATTGTTTAAAAACGCAAGGGGAATGCGATGCCGCTGGCAAAGCCGCTACAACGCCAGGACATCGCGACACTGTATGCCGACCACCACGGCTGGCTGCAGGGCTGGCTGCGCAAAAAACTCGGCAGCACGGCCTGCGCGGCCGATGTGGCGCACGATACTTTCATGCGCCTGCTCGACCGCGAAGACGCCGTCGCCGCGCGCGAGCCGCGCGCCTTTCTCGCCACCGTCGCGCAGCGCGTGCTGTTCAACCATTACCGCCGCCAGAAACTGGAACAGGCTTATCTCGACGTGCTGGCGCAGCTGCCGCCCCTGCATGCGCCCTCGCCCGAGGAACGCGCGCTGCTGCTGGCCACCGTGTTTGAACTGGACCGCATGCTCGACGGCTTGCCGCCCCCCGTCAAACGGGCTTTTTTACTGCGTCAGCTCGACGAACTGCCGCAGGAAGACATCGCGCGCCAGCTCGACATCTCGCTGGCGACAGTAAAACGCCATCTGCAGCGGGCCGGCAGCGCCACGCAGGCGTGGCAGCAGCTGCAAATACAGCACGAACACCTGCCGCCCGCCATGCACGCGACCCTGCTGCGCGCCTGCGTGCAGGCGAACGCCCCGCGCCGCCACGCCGTCAAGACGCTGGCCCTGCTGCTGGCTTGCGGCGCCTCGCTGTATGCATTCGAGCGCCGCAGCCCGTGGCGCAGCTGGACGGCCGACTACCGCACGGCCGTCAACCAGCGCCGCGTCGTGACCTTGAACGATGGTACTCAGCTCACGCTCAACACCGGCAGCGCCGTGAATATCGCTTACGACGGCGCACAGCGCCGCATCGACCTGCTGGCCGGCGAAATCTTCATCGCCACCGGCAAGGATGCGGCGCAGCGCCCGTTCTTCGTCAGCACGCCGCACGGTAGCCTGCAGGCGCTGGGCACGCGTTTCACCGTGCGCCTGCACGAGCAATACGCCAGCGCCGGCGTGCTCGAAGGGGCCGTCGCCGTGCTGGCCGGCGATGGCGCGCAGCGCCTGCTGCTGCGCCCCGGCGAAGGCGCCCATTTCGATAGTGACGGTTATCACCGCCAGGCGCTGGCGCCGTACGGCGGCGCCTGGCTCGATGGCATGCTGGTGGCGCGCGACATGCGCCTGGCCGATTTCCTCGCCGAGCTGTCGCGCTACAGCGAGCAGCCGCTGGGCTGCACGCCCGCCGTCGCCGGTTTGCGCGTGTCCGGCTCCTACCCGCTGGCCGACGTCGATGCCATCGTCGACGCCGTCAGCGCCAGCCTGCAATTGCGGCGCAATACCGTCACGCGCTTCTGGGGCCATCAGGTGGTGCGCATCGAACTGGCGGCCCGCTGAAAAAATTTTCTGCAAAGTGAGCTGTTTTACCGTGCTCGCGTGACCTGGTAGATAGGCAGTCTCCATCTTGCGCATCCACGAAAGGCTTTATTCCATGCACCACGCTTCGCGTTCCCTCCTTACCCGTACCGTTCTGGCCTGCGCCCTGGCGCAGATCGGCATGGCCCTGGCCCTGCCGGCACCAGCCCAGGCGCAAAGCCGGCAAGTACGCGCCTACAGCATTCCGGCCGGCGCGCTGGGCGACGTGCTGACGCGCTTCGGCAGCGACAGCGCCATCCTGCTGTCCTTCTCCAGCGACGCCACACAAGGCTTGCGCAGCGCCGGCCTGCAAGGCAGCTACAGCCTGCACGATGGCTTCCGCGTGCTGCTGGCCGGCAGCGGCCTGCAAGCCGTGCCGCAGGCGAATGGCGGCTACCTGCTGCAAAAGATCCCCGCCGGCGCGACTACTCCCACGGCGGACAGCCGCGGCATGGCCGTCATGAGCGGCGTCACCGTGGTGGCGTCGGCCGAGCGCAGCGCCGCCACCAGCGGCACGGGCAGCTACACGGGCGGCCCCGCCAGCGGCGCCACGGGCCTGGCCCTGACGCAGCGCGAAACGCCGCAGTCGCTGACCATCGTCACGCGCCAGCAGATGGATGACCAGAACAGCAACGCCGTCTCCGACGTCATGAAGAACGTCAATGGCGTGAGCGTGCAAAACTATGACAGCGACCGCTGGAGCTTTCAGGCGCGCGGCTTTGCCGTCACCAATTTCCAGTACGACGGCGTCTCGGCCATCTATGACGGCGTCTACGACTGGGGCACGACCAACAGCGACATGGCCATCTACGACCGCATCGAAGTGCTGAAGGGCGCGACTGGCCTGATGAGCGGCTCGGGCGACCCGTCGGCCACCGTCAACATGGTGCGCAAGCGTCCCACTGCCAGCTTCGAGGGCGCGGCGACCCTGGGCGCGGGATCGTGGGACAATTACCGGGGCGAGGCCGATGTCTCCGGTCCCCTGAACGACAACCGCACGGTGCGCGGCCGCCTGGTCGGCGCCTATCAGGACAAGCACTCCTACCTGGACCGCTACACGCAGCAAAAATCCGTCGCCTACGGCATCGTCGAGGCGGACCTGACACCCGTGACCCTGCTGACGGCCGGCTTCACGCACCAGGACTACAAGCCGCGCGGCTCGACCTGGACGGGCTTCCCCGTGCTGCTGGCCGACGGCTCGCGCACGGATTTCCCCACCGCGTGGAACCCGGCCACCGGCTGGAGCCGCCGCGACATGCGGAACACCACGCTGTTCTCGTCGCTCGAACACACGTTCGCCAACGCGTGGAAACTGACACTGAGCGCCAACCAGCTGCGCAGCAAGCATGACAGCGTGCTCGGTTCGGCCAGCGGCGGCAATCCCGACCCCGTCACGGGCGAAGGCGCCTATTTCTTCATGGGCAAATACAAGGGTGACCGCCGCCAGACCACCGTCAACGTCGACGCCAGCGGGCCGTTTACCGCCTTCGGCCGCCGCCATGAAGCGATGCTCGGCTATTCCACCTCGACGGCAAAGCAGGATGGCCCCGTCTACGAATCGGTCTACCCACCCGTCGCAGGCAGCTATTTCGACTGGCGCGGCCAGTATGCGGAACCCGCATTTAGCCGCCTGGGCAACGACAACGACAGCACGCGCCAGAGCGGCCTGTATGGTGCCGTGCGCCTGCATCCGGCCGATGCGCTGTCCGTCATCGTCGGCGCGCGCGTGAGCAACTACAGGCAGGAGCAGGACCGCAGCTTCTTCGACCCCAAGACCGCGCGCATCACCTCGCGCATCGAGGAAAGCAACGTCATCACCCCGTATGCGGGCGTCGTGTATGACCTCGACAAGACGTATTCCCTCTTCGGCAGCTATACCAGCATCTTCGCTCCGCAAAGCAACCGCGATGTGAACCGCAACTTCCTCGCCCCCGTGCGCGGCAAAGGTATCGAGGCGGGCGTGAAAGCCGAATACCTCGATGGCAAGGTCAATGCCAGCGCGTCCCTGTTCCAGATCCGCCAGAGCAATGTGGCCAGCTCCGTGGGTGAAGTCAACGGCGAGGAAGCGTATCGAGCCATCGACGGCGTCACCAGCCGCGGCGTGGAAATGGAAGTGACGGGCGAAGTGATGCAGGATGTGAAGCTGAGCGCCGGCTATACCTACACCCACGTGCGCGACGCGGATGGCAAGGATGTCTTTTCCACCATGCTGCAAACCACGCAGCCTGCCCATTTGGTGCGCGTGCAAGGCTCGTGGCGCCTGCCGGCCAGCCTGGACAAGCTGACCGTCGGTGGCGGCATCAACTGGCAAAGCAGCTACTACGGCAATATCTGGAATCCCGCCATCGAGGATTATTCACGCATCAAGCAGGGCGGCTACGCGCTGGTCAACCTGATGGCGCGCTACGAGATCAGCAAGAACGTCACGGCCAGCCTGAACGTGAACAACCTGCTGGACAAGAAGTACTTCACGGGCCTGGGCCTGTTCCAGACGGGCTTTTACGGCGAACCGCGCAACGTGATGTTCACCGTGCGCACGAAGTTTTAACCAGCAAGTTTTAACTCACTGCCGTACAGCGCCAGCGCCCAGGCGGGCGGGCGCAAGTCCAGCGCCAGGGACAGGTAAGCGGGATCGAAGCGCGCCGCCAGCAGATACACATTGGCGGCGCCCTTGGTCTCCCAGTTCCCCGTAAAGCCCTTTTCGCCGGCGGCCACGCGCTTGCGGTCGAAGGGCACGGCGCTTTTCGCGAACTCCTCGTGCGTCTTTTTGCCCTGCGCATACGGCGCCAGCCAGGCCAGCGCCTCGGCCAGGCGCCGCGCTTCCGGCGCGCCATACCAGTCGTCGCCATGCGCCTGCGCCATCAGGGCCGTCGTCAGCAGCGGCTCCAGGCTGTAGGTGGTGTAGTGCAGGGCGTCGCGCTGCTCGAAGTCGAAGGGCACGCCGCCGGCGCCGATATTGCGCGGCACGTGCGCCAGGAAGCGTTCCTTCGCCCGCGCGACCAGCAGGGCGTCGCCCGTGACATACGCGGCGGCCGTGCCGATCTTGATGCGGTGGCTGTGCCAGTTGTTGCGCGCCGTGGACGGGCCGCCCACCTTGACGG
The DNA here is from genome assembly GCF_001758725.1 of Janthinobacterium sp. HH106. Classification (NCBI taxonomy): domain Bacteria; kingdom Pseudomonadati; phylum Pseudomonadota; class Betaproteobacteria; order Burkholderiales; family Oxalobacteraceae; genus Janthinobacterium; species Janthinobacterium sp. HH106. The sequence continues at coordinate 45,926 of NZ_LRIC01000005.1, forward strand.
GATCGCTCAGATACCCGTGCGCCAGGGTGCGGCAAAACGCCTGCACCTGCTCGCGCTCGATACCGTTCAAGCGCTCCTGTACCAGGTCAAATCCCATCAGCAGGCTGGCCAGTTCCGTCTCGTCGACGGGGCTGAACGAGGGCTGATAGCTGCCGCTCCAGGCCAGCAGCAGCTGGCGCACCGCCTCGAAATGCGGCATCTCGCCCGACAGCCGCCAGGCCAGCGCCTGCAAGCGCGCCTGGCGCCAGTCTTCCTGCGCCTGCTGGCTGGTCTCGCGCCCGCCCTCTCCCTTCAGCAAGCCGCCCGTGCGCACTTCCGCCATCAGGTGCACGGGCCGCGCCGCGTCCTTGCGCGCCGCCTTGACCACCTGTTCCGCGATGGCCGGCGCCACCCGCGCCTTGAGCGTGCGGGCGCGCGCGGCGGACGTCAGCGCAAACGTCAGCGCGCCCTCATGCGGGCGCGGCGCCGCGTGCAAGCCCGCCAGGGGCAGCGCCAGCAGGCCGGCCAGCACAGCGCGCCGGCGGATCAGGTGCGTACTCAAAACCGCGTCTCCCGCGCCGCGCGCAAAAAATTATCAAGGATGGGCGTGCAATCGAGCAGCTCGACGCCGCCCGCCGAATGGAATTCCGGGTGCCACTGCAAGCCCATGACGAAGCGGGCACGCTGGTAGCGGATGGCCTCGACGATGTTGTCCCCTTGCGAATACGCTTCCACGGTGACGTCGCGCCCCAGGTCCTTGACCGACTGGTGGTGGATGGAATTGACGAGCGCCTCGCCCGCCTTCGGAAACATGCCCGCCAGGGACGAGCCTTTCGGGAAGACGATGGTGTGGCGGTGGCGGTCATACAGGTCGTTGACGTGGGAGGCCGCACCTTCCACGTCCGAGGCGATGTCCTGGTACAGGGTGCCGCCAAAGCCCACGTTGATCAGTTGGCAGCCGCGGCAAATGCCCAGCACGGGTTTGCCCGCATCGACGAATTCGTGCAGCAGTTCCAGCTCGTACAGGTCGCGCGCGCGGTCGCCGTTCCATTCGGGCCGCGTGGCCGCCTCGGAATACGTCTGCGGCGAGACGTCGGCGCCGCCCTGCAGCACCAGGCCGTCCAGATGGCGCGCATAGTGGCGCAGGGTGATATTGCTCGGGTGTAGCTGGCCGCTGGTATTGACCGTCGGGATCATGAACACCAGCACGTCGCGCGACATAACCCACTGGGCAATCGACTCTTCCAGGTATTGCAGGTTCTTGCTGCGCAGGCCAGTGGCGCCCGGCTCGGGGTGGAAAATGCGCGCCGAGATGCCGATGCGCAGGGTGCGCCGCATGAAGTCGCGGCTGGCCTTGTCGCGCATGGAGCGGTAGCGCGACGAGATCACACGCCAGGCCAGCGCCAGCGGCGTGTCGTTATCCTTCAGGTAGCGCGGCGCGGCATCGCGCGCGCGGTGCTCATCATCGGGCGCCCGGCGGCCCACCCGGTCGGGCCGGGACGGCGTTGGCGCTGCGGGATCGGTGGAAGGGGGATGCAGGGGATCTTTTTCGTCTGACATGGCAAGGCTGACTGAAAGCGGAGACGTTTTCAATATAAACCCCTGTCTCCGAAAGCACGATTCAATTTTGTAACAAAAGCCCACGCCCGGGGCATCTGCGCAACACAGCGGCGTCCAATGCATACAGTCCGTTTACGCCGGCAGCCCCGCTTTTTAGAGAATCTTTACGCCCCCGCTGCTAATCTTGAACTTACCTCAACCACCGCTGCAAAGCCACCATGGAACCCCATTCACGCCTGCAAACGCATCAAGCACTGCCCCACCGCCATCCCCGCCTGCCCACCTTCCTCATGCATATCACGGTCGACAAGTCCTGCCTGGCCGAGCTGCGCCAGCTGGTCGTCAAGACGTGCGGCGGCATGCTGTCGTTCATGCGCGTCGAGGCGGTCGACCACGCCGAGCGCATGAAGGTATGGCTGTGCGTGACGGAGCCGGCCCTGCGCCTGACCATGGATGCCGTCATGCGCCTGCTGCCGGCGGCGGAATTTGGCCGCATCAGCCAGGGGAAATCGCTATGAACCAGTACTCCTGCGAACAGGCGATGTCTTCGTCGCGCATCACCGCGCACTTCCAGGGCATCTGGGTGCCGATGGTCACGCCATTTTGCGACGGCGATGGCGACATCGACTTCGACGCGGCCCAGCAGCTCGCGTGCGAACTGGCCGCCAGCGGCGTCGATGGCCTGGTGGTATGCGGCACCACGGGCGAAGCGGCCATGCTGAGCGCCGCGGAACAGAGCATGCTGCTCGACAGCGTGCTCGAAGCCGTCGGCCCCCGCTTCCCCGTCGTCATGGGGATAGGCGGCAGCGATACGCGCAGCGTCGTCTCCGCCGTGCAGCGCTACAACGACCATCCGCTGGCCGGCCTGCTGGTCTCGGCGCCAGCGTATGTGCGCCCTTCGCAGGACGGCATCGTGCGCCACTTCCAGGCCATCGCCGCCGCCACCGACCAGTCCATCGTGCTGTACAACGTGCCGGCCCGCACGGGCGTCAATATCGAACCGCAAACGGCGGCACTGCTGGCGCGCGACTCGCACTTCGTCGCCATCAAGGAAGCGGGCGGCAAGCTGCAGCAGCTGGGCGAACTGCTGCTCGACACCCGTCTGGACGTGCTGTGCGGCGACGACGCGCTGCTGCTGGCCAGCCTGTCCATGGGCGGCCACGGCGCCATGTCGGCCGCCGCCCAGGTGCGTCCCGACCTGTATGCGCAGCTGTACCACCTCGTCAGGCAGGGCCGCCACGGCGCCGCGGGCGCCCTGTTCAAGACCATGCTGCCCGTCATCCGCCTGCTGTTTTCCGAACCGAATCCCGCTCCCGTGAAGGCGGCGCTGGCCATGCAGGGCAAGGTACGCGACGCATTGCGCCTGCCGATGACGCCCATGTCGGCCGCCGGCCAGGCCGCCCTGGCCGAAGCGCTGGAGCCTCTGATGGAACTGCCCGCATGGACCGCGAGCGACAGGGATGCGCCGCGCGAAGGCTGTCTGCTGCAACTGGTTTCCCCCGCCAACATCATGCCAGCCGTGCGCCAAGATGATCATCGCCATCACGGATGAACGCGGGGGCATGGAGAAATCCATCCTGGCCGGACGGCTGGCCGCCTCGCGCGCGCTGGCCGGCCGCAAGGTGCTGCTGCTCGATGCCGATCCGCGTCAGGGCGCCATGGCGCAAGCCAGGAACATGCACGACGGCGCCATGCACGGCAGCCTGACGCGGCCGCGCCTGATGGCGCGCGCCATCAGCGCCAAGGGCTTGCAGCCGGAGCTGGAGCACCTGGTGCACTGCTACCACGACATCGTCATCGACAGCGAAGGCCGCGACTCCATGGGCAGCCGTTCGGCCCTGATCGCCGCGCGCGTGCTGGTGGTGCCGCTAGCCGGCGTCGCCGACGCCGGCGCGCAGGCGGGCCTGGCGCACCGCATCGCGCACGCGCGCAGCGTCAATCCCGGCCTGCGCGTCCTGCTGGCAACGGACTCGCAGGCGGCGCCCGCCCATGCCCTGGCCGCGCAGATTCCAGCCGCCCGCGTGGTCGGCCTGGGACAGCTGTATTGCGCCGTCTTCGACAACCATCACCGCGCAGCATAGCTCTCGACAGCTGGGGTCAGACCCGACGGGTCTGACCCCGTGGCGCAAAAAAGGCGGCGCATGCGCCGCCTCTCCTTTCAGTCAACTCAGTCCATTAAAACGTCTTGCTGACCGTCAGCTGCAGCGCCGTCTTGCCCATGAATTTGCCATTCACGGGCGAGGCATACGCCGACTTGCCCGCGTTCGTGCCGATCACGGCCAGCGCGCCCGAAACAAAGCCGAAGTCGCGCGTGACGCCCACTTTCCAGTCCGTGTAGCTCGATGCATCATTGTTTTTCACTTTCTGGTGGCCCGCATGCAGGTTGCCGGTCCAGCCGTTCGTCAGGTCGATCGTCGCGCCGATATCGAGGTAGCCGCTGTTCTTGCTGTTGACGATGCCGAACAGGTTCGAGACGGCATGCGAATATTTGATATAGGCGGGGCCGTACGACAGCTGGCCGTAGACTTCCTGCGTGTCCGCGTCGGCCAGGCCGGCGACGTGCTTCAAGCCGTTGTCGGCGTACACATAGGCGAGCACGCCGACGTCATAGCCGACATCGCCGCCCAACTGGCCGCGCTTGCCCGCATACAGATCGACTTCCACGTCGCCGCTGCCGCCCGCATCCTTGGTCCACTTAATGGTGGAAGCCCAGGCGCCCGCATACAGGCCCGTCGGGTTATTGACGTAATCCACGCCGCCCTGCAGCGCGGGCTTCAGGCGCGTCTGCGAGATGCCCCGGTAACGGTAGTCGGACACGCCGGCCACGTTGAAACTGACTTCATTGTCGGGCTTGGCCTCTTCCGCGTGGGCCAGGCTGCCGGTAAAGGCGGTCGCGACGGCAAGTGCAAGTAGCATTTTATTCATGGTTTTTTCTTCTTCATGGGTGGTATGGGCCTTTGCCAACATGGCGCAGCTGGCCCGCCGCTGCAAAAAAAAAGGTAAAGCGTCCCCCTGGCGCGCGCGGCGCCTGTTTTCCAACAGGGGAATATCAGGTGTTAGAGCGGCAGGAGCAAGCGGTAACCGACGGCCGTTTCCGTCAGCAGGTACTGCGGCTGGGCCGGATCGGCTTCCAGCTTCTGGCGCAGATGGCCCATGTAGATGCGCAGGTAATGGCCGTTTTCGCTGTTCGACGGCCCCCACACTTCGCGCAGCAGCTGCGGATTGGTGACCACCCTGCCAGCGTTCTTTACGAGCACGGACAGCAGGCGGAACTCCGTCGGCGTCATGTGCACCAGCTGCTTGTTGCGCGTCACCAGCCGGTCCTTCAGGTCGACGCGCACGTCGCCGAACTGCACCACGCCATCGTCGCTGGCGGCGGGCTGGCGCTGGCGGCGCAGGGTGGCGCGCACGCGGGCCAGCAGCTCGCCCACGCCGAACGGCTTGGTCAAGTAGTCATCGGCGCCGGCATCGAGCGCGCGGATCTTGTCCTGCTCGTCGACACGCGCCGACAGTACGATGATGGGCACGGCCGACCATTTGCGGATGTCGGCGATGAAGTCGATGCCGTCGCCGTCGGGCAGCCCCAGGTCCAGCACGATCAGGTCGGGCCGGCGCGTGCCGGCATCAATCAAGCCCCGCTGCATGGTGGCGGACTCGAAAATCTGCCAGCCCTCGTCTTCCAGCGCAGCGCGCACGAAGCGGCGAATTTGCGGTTCATCCTCGACCAGCAAGGCGGTGGCGGAAGGTTCGTTCATATTGGTTTTCCTGTTTCATGGTCGTTGGCGTCATCGAGCTCGATCTCCGGCGGCGCCGGCGGCGTGCCCAGCGGCAGGCTGAAGACGATGGCGGCGCCCTGCCCCGGCGTGTGGGGCTGCGCATGGATGGTGCCGCCATGGGCTTCGACGATGGCCCGGCAAATGGCCAGCCCCAGCCCGACGCCCGGCTTGTTCGATTCGCGCTCGCCGCGCGTGAATTTTTCAAAGATGGCTTCTTCGCGGCCGGGCGGCAGGCCCGGGCCATCGTCAAGCACCGTCACCTGCAGGAACTGGCCATGCACGCCGGCCGCGACCGTGATGGTGCTGCCGGGCGGCGTGTACTTGGCCGCGTTTTCCAGCAGGTTGCACAGCACGCGCTCGATCAGCACGGCGTCGTAGCGCACCAGCGGCAGGTCCGGCGCCAGCTGCGTCTGCACGGCGTGCTGCTGCAATTGCGGGCCGCTGGCGCGCAGCGCGCTGCCCACCACTTCTTCCAGCGCCTGCCATTGCAAATTCAGGCGCACCTGGCCGCTCTCGATGCGCGCCATGTCCAGCAGGTTCGCCACCAGGGCGCTCATGCGCACGGTTTCGGACTGCAGCGAGCGCGCCATGTCCAGCTGCGCGGGCGACAGCGCAGGCCGGGACAGCGCCAGCGATTCGGCCAGGCCCACCAGCGACGTCAAGGGCGTGCGCAAGTCGTGCGACAGGGCCGCCAGCAGCGAATTGCGCAGCCGCTCCGATTCCATCTGCAGCAGCGCGCCCTGCGCCACATCGATGTAGTGCACGCGCTCGAGGGCGATGGCTGCCAGGGCGGCAAAGGTATCGAGGTGCTGGCGCTGTTCCGGCACCAGCAGCCAGCGACCGCGCTGCGCGCCATCGAGCGGCAGCAGCGCCAGCACGCCCCGCGTGCGCATCGGCGCGATCAGCGGCAGGTAGAAAATGGGCGAAGCCGGCAAGGTATCGGTGCCCGTCCCCGCCGCCTGCGCATGGTCGAAGGCCCACTGCGCGATGCCGATATCGAGCGGTTCGCCGCCGTTCGCGGCCTGCAAGTTGCCCTCGTCATCGGGCAGCAGCAAGGTGGCGCGCGCGCGGAACGCCCGTTCGATGGCGCTTTTTGTGATGTCGAAAATCTGCTCCGTCTGCAGCACGCCGGACAATTCGCGCGAGAATTCGTACAAGGCGCGGGCGCGCGCTTCGCGGTGCGAGGCCACGCGCGCCTGGAAGCGCAGACCGGCCGTCAGGTGGCCCGTGATCAGGCCCACGGCCAGCATCACGCCAAACGTGATCACATACTGGAAATCGCCCACGGCAAACGAGAAACGGGGCGGCACGAAGATGAAATCGAAGCAGGCCACGCCCACCAGGCTGGCCAATGCCGCCGGCCCGCGCCCCAGGCGCACGGCCAGCAGCACCACCGTCAGCAGGGACAGCATGGCGATGTTGGCCAGGTCCAGGTAGGGCTGCAGCGGCACCGAGGCGAGGGCCGTGCCCAGGCTGGCGCCGGCGGCCAGGATGTAACGCCAGTGACGCGCGGGCCGGCGCGGCGCGTCCGCGTCGTCGCCCGCCGCGCGCCGGGGCGCCGCATCGGCCGGCGGCAAGCCCACCTCGATCAAATCGATATCGGGCGCCAGGCTGGCCATGCGGGCGGCCGGCGGCGCCTGCCACAGGCGCGCCAGCGCACGGCCGCGGCCACGGCCGACGATGACTTTCGAGATATTCGCGCCGCGCGCATACTCGACCACGGCGCCGGCGATGTCGGCGGACGGCACAATGGCCGTGCGCGCGCCCAGGTCCTGCGCCAGTTTCAGGGTTTTCAGGATGCGTTCGCGCTGGCCCGCCGGCAAGCGCTGCAAACGCGGCGTTTCCACGTACAGCGCGTGCCATTCCGCGTTCAGCTGGCTGGCCAGGCGCGCCGTGCTGCGGATCACGTGTTCGCCCCCCGCGTGCGGTCCCACGCAGGCCAGCAGCGCGGCGCCCGTCTTCCATACGGGGTTGATCGATTTTTCAACGCGGTAGGCCTGCACGTCATCCTGGATCCGGTCCGCCGTGCGGCGCAAGGCCAGCTCGCGCAGGGCGATCAGGTTACCCTTGCGGAAAAAATGCTGCGATGCGCGTTCGGCCTGCTGCGGCTGATACACCTTGCCCTGCTTCAGGCGGCGCAGCAGTTCATCGGCGGGGATATCGACCAGCACCACTTCATCGGCGCGGTCGAACACCGTGTCGGGCAGGGTCTCGGCCACGCGCACGCCCGTGATCCCGCCCACCACGTCGTTCAGGCTTTCCAGGTGCTGCACGTTGACGGTCGACAGCACGTCGATGCCGGCCGCCAGCAATTCCTCGACATCCTGCCAGCGCTTCGGATGACGCGATCCGGCCACGTTCGAGTGGGCCAGTTCATCCATCAGTATCAGCGGCGGCGCGCGGCGCAGGGCCTCGTCCAGGTCGAACTCGTACAGGGTCTTGCCCCGGTACTCGATGGCCTTCAGGGGCAGCACGGGCAAGCCGTCCAGCTGGGCCGCCGTATCCTGGCGTCCATGCGTCTCCACCACGCCCACCAGCAAGTCCTGGCCGTCGGCCAGCAATTTGCGGGCGGCCGCCAGCATCGCGTAAGTCTTGCCGACGCCGGCCGAGGCGCCGAAATAGATGCGCAGCCGGCCGCGCGCGGCTTTCTGTTCCTGCGCCTGCACTTGCGCCAGCAGGGCATCAGGGTCGGGGCGTTGGCTGTCGTTGGGGAGCATGTTGTATTTTAATCTTCTTGGGCATTGTAGGTCGGATTAGCGCGTCCGAAGGGCGCGCGTAATCCGACAACATCGTTGGCCTGGCTGGTGGTGGTGTCGGCTTACGCTGCGCTAAGCCGACCTACGCCGACCTACGCCGATCCAGGCCAACGTTTGCCGACCTACGCACCGTTGCCAGCTTACTTTGCCATGGCATCCAACGCCAGATTCAGTTCCAGCACATTTACGCGCGGTTCGCCGAAAAAGCCGATATACGCGGTTTTCTGCACCTTGGCGATGGCGTTTTCCACCTGCGCCAGCGGCACGGCGCGCACGCGGGCCACGCGGGGCGCCTGGTACAAGGCGCCCGCCAGGCTGATTTCCGGGTCCAGGCCGCTGCTCGACGCCGTCACCAGGTCGACGGGGATCGGCTTGCGGTTGCCGGGATCGGCTGCCTGCAGGGCGGCGATGCGCGCCTTGACGGCGTCCACCAGGGCCGGATTGGTCGGCCCCTGGTTCGAGCCGCCCGAACCGGCGCCGTTATTGGCCATCGGCGCGGTGGCCGACGGCCGGCCCCAGAAATACTTGGGCGAGGTAAAGGACTGGCCGATCAGCATCGAGCCGACGGGCTTGCCCCCACGCTCGACGATGCTGCCGTTGACTTCATCGTTGAAGGCCAGCTGGCCGATACCGGCCGTGGCAAACGGATAGACGACGCCGCAGATCACGGTCAGCGCGGCAAACAGGACCAGGGCGGGACGTACGATAGTGCTCATGATGGTTCCTTTAGACTAAATTGAGGGCGGACAGCAGCATGTCGATCAGCTTGATCCCGATGAAGGGCAAAATAATCCCGCCCAGACCGTAGATCAGCAGGTTGCGGCGCAACAGGCTGGCCGCGCCGATAGCCCGGTACTGCACGCCTTTCAGCGCCAGCGGAATGAGCACGACGATGATCAGGGCATTGAAGATCACGGCCGACATGATGGCCGACGCGGGGCTGGCCAAATGCATGATGTCGAGCGCCTTCAATTGCGGATAGGTGCCCACGAAGGCGGCCGGGATGATGGCGAAGTACTTGGCGATGTCGTTCGAGATCGAGAACGTCGTCAGCGAACCGCGCGTCATCAGCATCTGCTTGCCGATTTCAACGATTTCCAGCAGCTTGGTCGGGTTCGAATCGAGGTCGACCATGTTGCCCGCCTCCTTCGCCGCCTGCGTGCCCGAGTTCATGGCCACGGCCACGTCGGCCTGGGCCAGCGCGGGCGCGTCGTTGGTGCCGTCGCCCGTCATCGCCACCAGGCGGCCTTCGGACTGGTAGCTGCGAATCAGTTTGAGCTTGTCTTCGGGCGTCGCTTCGGCGAGGAAATCGTCCACGCCCGCTTCGGCGGCAATCGCGGCCGCCGTCAGCTTGTTGTCGCCCGTGATCATGACGGTCTTGATGCCCATGCGGCGCAATTCCGCGAAGCGCTCCTTGATGCCGCCCTTGACGATATCCTTCAGTTCCACGGCGCCCATGACGCGGCCGTCGTCGACCACCACCAGCGGCGTGCTGCCGAGGCGCGCGATGTCGTCGACGGCGCGTCCCACCTCGGCCGGATACGGCTGGCCCAGCGCTTCCACATACTTTTTCATGGAATCGGCCGCGCCCTTGCGCAGCTGGCGCACCTGCTGTTCGCCCGGAATATCCACGCCGCTCATGCGCGTCTGCGCCGTGAACGGGACGAAGGTGGCGTGCAGGCTGGCCATCTCGCGTTCGCGGATATTGAACTTCTGCTTGGCCAGCACGACGATGCTGCGCCCTTCCGGCGTTTCATCGGCCAGCGAGGCCAGTTGCGCCGCATCGGCCAGCTGCTGTTCCGTCACGCCGGGCGCCGGCACGAAGCTCGACGCCTGGCGGTTGCCCAGGGTGATGGTGCCCGTCTTATCGAGCAGCAGCACGTCCACGTCGCCGGCCGCTTCCACGGCGCGGCCCGAGGTGGCGATCACATTGGCCTGCATCATGCGGCTCATGCCGGCCACGCCGATGGCCGACAGCAGGCCGCCGATGGTGGTCGGAATCAGGCACACGAGCAGCGCGATCAGCACGGTGATCGTCACCGGCGTGCCGCTGCCGGCCGCCGCCACGGAAAACAGCGAGTACGGCAGCAGGGTCACGGTGACGATCAGGAACACGATCGACAGGGCGACGAGCAGGATCGTCAGGGCGATCTCGTTCGGCGTCTTCTGGCGCTTGGCGCCTTCGACCATGGCGATCATGCGGTCAATGAAGGCTTCGCCCGGGTTGACGGAAACGCGCACCAGCAGCCAGTCGGACAGCACGCGGGTGCCGCCCGTCACGGCGGAAAAGTCGCCGCCCGATTCGCGGATGACGGGCGCCGATTCGCCCGTGATGGCGCTTTCATCGACGGAGGCCACGCCGGCCGTCACTTCGCCGTCGGCGGGAATCACGTCGCCCGCTTCGACCAGCACCATCATGCCCTTGCGCAGGTCGGTCGCCGGCGTGGGCAGCCAGGAAGTGCCGTATTTCGGCGTCTGCATTTTCTTCGCCATCACCGTCTGCTTGAGGGCGCGCAGCGAAGCCGCCTGCGCCTTGCTGCGGCCTTCGGCCAGCGCTTCGGCGAAGTTCGCGAACAGCACGGTAAACCACAGCCACACGGCGACGGCGACGATGAAGCCGAACGGCGCTTCACCCTGGCCACCGCTGATCCCGGCCTGGGTCGCCAGCAGGGTCGTGATGATGCTGCCGACATAGACGACGAACATCACGGGGCTGCGCCACTGCGTGCGGGGGTCGAGTTTTTTGAACGCATCGACGATGGCGGGGCCAATCAGTGCGGAATCGAACAAAGTCAGGCTTGTGCGTGACATGGTAGCCTCTTATTTGATGAAAAGTTGCAGGTGTTCGACGATCGGGCCCAGGGCCAGCGCGGGAACGTAATTCAATACACCAACCAGCACGACGACGCCGATCAGCAGGCCGATGAACATGGGGCCGTGCGTGGGCATGGTGCCGGCGTTGGCCGACAGGCGCTGCTTGGCCGCCAGCGAACCGGCCACCGCCAGCACGGGCACGATCACGCCGAAGCGGCCGAACCACATGGCGATCGCCAGCATCACGTTGTAGAACGGCGTGTTGGCGGACAGGCCCGCAAACGCGCTGCCGTTGTTGTTGGCCGCCGACGTGAAGGCGTACAGGATCTCGGAGAAACCGTGCGCGCCCGGATTGGCCACGCCGATCTTGCCCGGTTCGACCATCACGGCGATCGCCGTGCCCGTCAATACGAGGGCTGGCGTAATCAGGATGGCCAGCGACACCATCTTCATTTCATACGCCTGGATTTTCTTGCCCAGGTATTCAGGCGTGCGGCCTATCATCAGGCCGGCGATGAAGACGGCCAGGATGGCGAACATCAGCATGCCGTACAGGCCCGTGCCCACGCCGCCGAAGACCACTTCGCCGAACTGCATCAGCAGCAGCGGCACCATGCCGCCCAGGGGCATGTAGGAGTCGTGCATGGAATTGACGGCACCGCACGACGCGGCCGTCGTCACCGCCGCGAACAGGGTCGAGGAGCTGATGCCGAAGCGCGTTTCCTTGCCTTCCATATTGCCGCCCGATTGCAGGCTGCTGGCCTGCTGGTCCACGCCCAGTGCCTGCAACGCCGGATTGGCTTGCTGCTCGGCGCTCATCACGCCGGCCGTCATGACGACAAAGATCAGGGTCATCGCGGCCAGCACGGCCCAGCCCTGGCGCATGTCGCCCACCATGCGGCCGAAGGTGAAGCACAGGCCGGCGGGAATGATGAAGATGGCCAGCATCTGCAGGAAGTTCGACAGCACGGTCGGGTTTTCGTACGGATGCGAGGAATTGGCATTGAAGAAGCCGCCGCCATTCGTGCCCAGCAGCTTGATCGACTCCTGCGACGCGACGGGGCCCATGGCGATCGTCTGCGTCGCCGCCACTTGCGCTTCCATCACGGGTTTGCCGGCGGCGTCCAGCACGGGCTGGCCGTCGGCCGTCACCTTCGGCGTTTCATACGCCACGTGATCGAGCAGGGTCACTTCCTTGTAGGCGGAAAAATTCTGGATCATGCCTTCGCCCATGAAGACGACGGACAGGGCCAGGGACAGCGGCAGCAGGATGTACAGGGTCGAGCGCACCAGGTCGACCCAGAAATTGCCGATCGATTTGCCCGAGCGCGAGGCAAAGCCGCGCACCAGCGCGAAGATCACGGCGATGCCGGTGGCCGCCGAAAAGAAGTTCTGGCAGGCCATGCCCAGCATCTGCGTCAGATAGCTCATGGTCTGTTCGCCGCCGTAGCCCTGCCAGTTGGTGTTGGCGACGAAGCTGACGGTGGTATTGAACGAGGAATCGGGGCTGACGGCGCCCAGACCCTGGGGATTCAAGGGCAGGAAACCCTGCAGGCGCTGCAGGCCGTAGACGAAGACGGCGCCCACGGTATTGAATACGATCAGGGCGATGGCATAGCTTTTCCAGCCCATGGCCTTGTCGGCGGGAAGGCCGGACCAGCGGTACAGCAGGTTTTCCAGCTTTTGCAGCCAGCCCAGGCCGCGCACGGGGCCATCGCCGGCCACCCTGGCCATGTACAGGCCCAGCGGATAGCCGGCGGCCAGCAGCACGGCCAGGAAGGCCACCAACAACAGTATCGATTGCGTCGTCATCACAGTTCCTCCGCCTTCAGCAGCGCCACCAGCAAATACACGAGCAGGCCGGCCGAGACGACGGCGCCCAGCACATAAAACGCGTTCATTTGACGCTCCCTAATTTGTCGCAGGCGACGGCAAAGCCGGCCGCCACGACGAAAAACACGGCAATCAAGCCGAGATACACGAGATCCATTCCCACCCTCATTCAGGTTTGTTTTGATAGTGAGCAGATTAGCCAAAAGGGTCTAAAAAATTCGTAAAGACTGGGAAGGCAGCTGTAAACAAGATGTAAAAAAGGCGGCTTTACCGCATAAAATCCATCACAATTGGCGCAAAACCACGCGCGCGGCGCACCGTTGTTGCCCTGGAGTAGCGCTATTGCTCCCCGGACAAGATAGAATGCGCGAGCGTCCGCACAAGGACGCCAAGCCTGCCGCACTGCCCTCCCCCAGTGACGCTGGACGGGATATACTGTATATTCATACAGTTATCGCCGCCGCTGTCATTGCGCCCCGCAGTGCCCTGGCGTGGCGTTCCAACCACTGTCTTTACTTAGCTTGAACACGTATGGCCACTAAAAAACCAGCATCCGACTACAGCGAATCATCCATCCGTGTCCTGAAAGGACTGGAACCCGTCAAGCAGCGCCCGGGGATGTACACCCGCACTGAAAATCCGCTGCACATCATTCAGGAAGTGATCGACAATGCCTCCGACGAGGCGCTGGGCGGTCATTGCACGCATATCGCCGTGACGCAGAACACGGATGGCAGCATCACCGTCGAAGACAATGGCCGCGGCATTCCCGTCGGCCTGCACCCGGAAGAAGGCGTGCCGACGGTGGAAATCGTGTTTACGCGGCTGCACGCGGGCGGCAAGTTCGACAAGGGTTCGGGCGGCGCCTACGCGTTCTCGGGCGGCTTGCACGGCGTTGGCGTGTCCGTCACCAATGCGCTGTCGACGCGCCTGGAAATCACCGTGTGGCGCAAGGAAAGCGACGGCAACGGCTTGCACCACATGGTGTTTGCCAACGGCGACGTGATCGAGCCCCTGAGTTCCCGCCCCGCCCCGCGCGACGGCAAGAAATCCGGCACGCGCGTCACGGCCTGGCCCGATGCAAAATACTTTGATTCGCCGAACATCTCGCAAACGGAGCTGCAACGCCTGCTGCGCTCGAAAGCCGTGCTGCTGCCGGGCGTCACCGTCACGCTGACCAACGCGAAGACGGGCGATACGCAGACCTGGCAGTACGCGGAAGGCTTGCGCGGCTACCTGACCGAAACGCTGGCGCAGGTATCGAATGGCGAAACCCTGATTCCCCTGTTCGAAGGCGCGCAATACGCGGGCCCGGACTCGGAAGGCTTTGCCGAAGGCGAAGGCGCAGCCTGGGTGGTGGCGTGGACGGAAGAAGGCGCCATCGTGCGCGAATCGTATGTCAACCTGATTCCCACCTCGAATGGCGGCACGCACGAATCGGGCTTGCGCGACGGCCTGTTCGGCGCCGTGAAAAACTTCGTCGAAATGCACTCGCTGCTGCCCAAAGGCGTGAAGCTGCTGCCGGAAGACGTGTTCGCGCGCGCATCGTTCGTGCTGTCGGCCAAGGTGCTGGACCCGCAATTCCAGGGCCAGATCAAGGAACGCCTCAATTCGCGCGACGCCGTGCGCCTCGTATCGACCTTCACCAAGCCGCCGCTGGAACTGTGGCTGAACCAGCACGTCGACTATGGCAAGAAGCTGGCCGAGCTCGTGATCAAGCAGGCGCAGTCGCGCCAGCGCTCGCTGCAAAAAGTGGAAAAGAAAAAATCCTCGGGCGTGGCCGTGTTGCCGGGCAAGCTGACCGACTGCGAATCGTCGGACATCGCGCGCAATGAACTGTTCCTCGTCGAGGGCGACTCGGCGGGCGGTTCGGCCAAGATGGGCCGCGACAAGGAATTCCAGGCGATCCTGCCCCTGCGCGGCAAGGTCCTGAACTCGTGGGAGACGGACCGCGACCGCCTGTTCGCCAATAACGAGATCCACGACATTGCGGTGGCCATCGGCGTCGACCCGCACAGCGTGGGCGACTCGCCCGACCTGTCGGGCCTGCGCTACGGCAAGATCTGCATCCTGTCGGATGCGGACGTGGACGGCTCGCACATCCAGGTACTGCTGCTGACCCTGTTCTTCAAGCACTTCCCCGTCCTGATCAACAAGGGCCACATCTGCATCGCCCGTCCGCCTTTGTACCGCGTGGACGCGCCGGCGCGCGGCAAGAAGCCGATGCAGAAAATCTATGCGCTCGACGACGGCGAGCTGGTCGCCATCGAGGACAAGCTGCGCAAGGAAGGCGTGAAACAGGGCGCCTGGTCGATCTCGCGCTTCAAGGGCCTGGGCGAAATGAACGCCGAGCAGCTGTGGGAAACGACGATGAATCCGGACACGCGCCGTTTGCTGCCCGTCACGCTTGGTGAAATCGACCACATGGCCTCGGCCTTGCGCTTCAATATGTTGATGGGCAAGGGCGAGGCGGCAGGACGCCGCGCCTGGATCGAGGAACACGGCAATGAGGCGGAGGCGGATATCTGATGATCATCGGCATCGACCTGGGCACCACCAACAGCCTGGTCGCCATCTGGCGCGACGGCAAGGCTTCCATCATCCCGAATGCGCTCGGTGAACACCTGACGCCGTCGTGCGTGAGCATCGACGACGACGGCACCGTGCTGGTGGGCCGCGCCGCGCGCGAACGGCTGCAGACGCACCCGCAGCTGACGGCGGCCGTCTTCAAGCGCTACATGGGCAGCGAAAAGAAGATCACCCTCGGCACGCAGCAATTCCGCCCGGAAGAACTGTCGTCGATGGTGCTGCGCGCGCTGAAGGAAGATGCCGAAGCCTTCCTGGGCCACAAGGTCGAGGAAGCCATCATCACCGTGCCCGCGTATTTCAGCGATGCGCAGCGCAAGGCCACGCGCATCGCCGGCCAGCTGGCGGGCCTGCGCGTGGAGCGCCTGCTCAACGAGCCGACGGCAGCCGCGCTGGCCTACGGCATCCGCGACAAGGAACAGGAAAGCAAATTCCTCGTCTTCGACCTGGGCGGCGGCACGTTCGACGTGTCGATCCTGGAACTGTTCGAAGGCGTGATGGAAGTGCGCGCCTCGGCCGGCGACAATTTTTTGGGCGGCGAAGACTTCGTCACCGTGCTGGTCGACGCTTTCATGGAAGGCAGCGGCCTGCGCGACGCCGTCGGCAGCCGCCTGCTCGACCCGCGCCAGCAGCAGCTGCTGCGCGACGAAGCCGAGCGCGTCAAGCGATTGCTGTCGGACCAGCCGTCCGTGCGCATGGCCACGCGCTACCAGGACAAGGAATACAGCTGGGAGATCGGCGAAGACAAGCTGGCGCAATTGTGCGAGCCGCTGCTGGCACGCCTGCGCCTGCCCGTGGAACGGGCGCTGCGCGACGCCACCATCCGCGCGGCGGAATTGAATGAAGTGGTGCTGGCCGGCGGCGCCACGCGTATGCCGCTGGTACGTAAACTGGTCTCGCGCATGTTCGGCCGCTTCCCCGCCATCCACCTGGACCCGGACGAAGCCGTGGCGCTGGGCGCCGCCGTGCAGGCGGGCCTGAAGATGCGCGACGCGGCCCTCGACGAAGTGGTCATGACGGACGTGGCGCCGTATTCGCTGGGCATTTCGATTTCGCGCCAGGTCGGCGCGAACCAGTATGAGGGCGGGCATTACCTGCCCATCATCGAGCGCAACTCCGTGGTACCCGTCTCGCGCACGGAAAACATCACCACCATCCACGACAACCAGAAGGAAATCAACGTGGCGATCTTCCAGGGCGAGTCGCGCCTGGTGGCCGACAACGTCTTCCTCGGCAAGATCAGCTTCCCGATCCCCGCGAAAAAGGCGGGCGAGATCGGCATCGACGTGCGCTTCACCTACGACGTCAGCGGCGTGCTGGAAGCGGAAGTGACGGTGCTGGCCACGCAGGAACGCCACAAGATGATCATCAGCGACAACGCGGGCGTGATGACGCCGGAACAGATCGAGCAGCGCTTTGCGGAACTGGCCGACCTGAAGATCCACCCGCGCGAGCAGATGGAAAACCGCACCCTCGTCACGCGCGCCGACCGCCTGTACGAACAGTCGCTGGGCGACGTGCGCCAGTACCTCGCGGCGCACACGGCCAATTTCCAGGCCGCGCTGGAAACGCAGGACCCGGCCACCATCCGCAAGGCGCGCCAGGCGCTCGACGAGGTGTTGCGCCAGGTCGAGAGCGAGAGCTTCCTGTAAATGGACGGCGGCATGCACAACGGCCAGCGCGGCCTGTGGGAGATCCTGGGCACGGAGCCGACCGGCGACGAGCGCGCCCTCAAGCGCGCGTATGCGAAGCGCCTGAAGGTGACGCGGCCCGAAGACGATCCGGCCGCCTTCCAGGAGCTGCGCGAAGCGTATGAATACGCGCTGCGCCATGCGCACCTGTTTGCTGATGAACTGCCGGAAGCGCAAGCGGCCGAAGCGGCGGTGGCGCAAGCGCCAGAAGCGCCGCCCATGGAACCGGCCGACCTGTGGGGCGTCATCGACGAGCCCGCACAAGAAGCACCTGCGGAACTGTGGGGCGTCATCGCCCAGGACCAGGCACCGCCGCCGGAACTATGGGGCGTGGTCGCCATCGATCCGGTGCAGGAAGCCATCAGCCTGTGGCATGCATTCCTGGAGCAGTCGCGGCGCCGCAACGCGGCCGCCCTGCTGCCCGGTTTCCTCGAGCGCGAAGAATTGCTCAACCTCGACGTGCGCGAGGAATTCGAGCTGTGCGCGCTGCGCTATTGCGCCAGCGCCGGCTATGACCTGGCGCTGCGTCAGGCCCTGTTCGAGCAGCTGGGCTGGGACCACGACTTTTCCTACCTGGCGCGCAGCCATGCGGACCTGGTGCGCAGTGCCGTGCAGCGCTACCGGGCGGACCGCTCGTTCGCCCATTTCAGCGACAACCGCGACAGCTACCCCGGCCTGGACTGCATCATGTCGCAGCAGGCACCAAGCGCCTATGCGCGCCAGCTGTTCGACCAAAAATTCACGCTGCAGCTGCGCGAACTGCTGCACGCGATACGCTGGCAGCATGGCGAGATGCTGGCCTACAAGCTCGATACGGACCTGTTCGAGCAGTGGGAACACGCCGTGCATGGCAAACGCTACTTCAAGCAGACGGCGCTCGCGTCGGGCGGCCTGGGCTTCGTGCTGCACTTCATGCTCGCGGGCGTGCTCGATGCGGCCGGCTTCAAGCTCGGCGACGCGGCCGCCTATGCCAGCCTGCTCGGTTTCCAGGCGCTGGCCTTTACTCTGCTGGCCATGCATGCCTTGCGCTGGCCGGCGCCCCTGTTCGCGCGCCTGGATTCGCTGCAGGAAGCGCTGCAGGACCGCCTGCCCGTGCTGTGGCAGCGGCCCGGCTTGCGGCAGCTGGGCTGGATCGCGCCCTATCTGCTGCTGACGCTGATGCTGTTCCTGCCCGAACGCAGCGACACCGTGCGCCTCGTCACTGCGGCCGGCTTGTGCGCGTCGGCCCTGCTCGCGTATGCGATGAACCGCCAGCTGCTGCATGGCATGCTGCTGCTCCTGGTTCTGGGCATGTCGCTGTTTGCCGCCATGTTCATGAGCGGCAAGGGCCAGTCGGCGCTGGCCATCGGCGACGCCATGCCGATGATGTTTTGCCTGGCGGCGCTGGCCCTGCGCAGCGCCACCGGCCTGTATGGCGATTGCGGCTGGCCGGAGGCGCTTTTGCCCCGCCTGCGCGCGGCATGGCTGATCGGCTGTGCGGGCCTGCTGTCCTTGCTGTATGTGCAGCAGCTGCCGGCCGCCCTCGTGGGCGCCGCGCTGTATGCCTGGTCGTGCGCCGGCCTGCTGTTTTCCCCCACCGATTTCAAATGGAAGACGATCTGGCCGGTGGTGCTGGTGCCGTCCCTCGCCAGCGTCGTGCTGGCCGGCCAGGCCCCGGCCATCCGCGCCATGCAGATGATGCACAACAGCGTGGAGCTGGCCCTGGCCGTGCTGTATTTCACCATGTGCTACATCTACAAGACCTACGGCAAATCCTTTTCCAAATCCGGGCTGTCATAATCGCCCCCATGAATTCAACCGCAACCACTTAACACCGAAACAAGCGCCATGTCCACACAAACCAATTTATTTGACGATGCCCAGCCTGAGCCGATCGAGCCGGATGAACCGGTATTCGACGGCGAAGCGCTGACCCTGTCCACCTTTGCCGAGCGCGCCTATCTCGATTACGCCATCTCCGTCGTCAAGGGCCGCGCCCTGCCCGACGTGTGCGACGGCCAGAAACCCGTGCAGCGCCGCATCCTGTATGCGATGAATGAGCTGGGCTTGAATTCCACGGCCAAGCCGCGCAAATCGGCGGCCGTGGTCGGCGACGTGCTGGGTAAATTGCATCCGCACGGCGACCAGTCCGTGTACGACGCGCTGGTGCGCATGGCGCAGGATTTTTCCTTGCGCTACCCGCTGATCGACGGCCAGGGCAACTTCGGCTCGCGCGACGGCGACGGCGCCGCGGCCATGCGTTACACGGAAGCGCGTCTGACGCCGATCGCCAAGCTGCTGATGGATGAAATCGGCATGGGCACGGTGGACTTCCAGCCCAACTACGACGGTTCGACGGAAGAACCGAAGCTGCTGCCGGCGCGCCTGCCGATGGTGCTGCTCAATGGCGCCTCCGGCATCGCCGTGGGCCTGGCGACGGAAATCCCGTCGCACAACCTGGCCGAAGTGGCGAAAGCGGCCGTCGCCATGATCCGCGATCCGAAGATGACGCACGCCGAGCTGATGGCCATCATGCCCGGCCCCGACTTCCCCGGCGGCGGGCAGATCATCACGCCGCCCTCGCAGATCGCCGACATGTACGCGAGCGGCCGTGGCAGCATGAAAGTGCGCGCGCGCTGGAAGATCGAGGAACTGGCGCGCGGCCAGTGGCAAGCCGTCGTGACGGAACTGCCGCCGGGCACCTCCTCGCAAAAGGTGCTGGAAGAAATCGAGGAACTGACCAATCCGAAGATCAAGCTGGGCAAGAAGGCGCTGTCGCCGGACCAGGTGGCCCTGAAGGCGCTGATCCTCAATTCGCTCGACACCATCCGCGACGAATCGGGCCGCGCCGCGCCCGTGCGCCTCGTGTTCGAGCCGAAGTCGAAAAACCAGGACCAGACGGAATTCATGCTGATGCTGCTGGCGCATACGTCGCTGGAATCGTCGACCTCAATCAACCTGGTGATGATAGGCGGCGACGGCCGTCCGCGCCAGAAAGGCCTGGGCGACATCCTGCGCGAGTGGATCGATTTCCGTTTCGAGACCGTCACGCGCCGCACCGGCTACAAACTGGGCAAGGTCAAGGACCGCATCCATATCCTGGAAGGACGCGAAGCGATCCTGCTCAATATCGACAAGGTGATCCAGATCATCCGCAATTCGGATGAGCCGAAAGCGGCCCTGATCGAGGCGTTCAAACTGTCCGAGCGCCAGGCCGACGATATCCTGGAAATCCGTTTGCGCCAGCTGGCGCGCCTGGAAACGATCAAGATCCAGCAGGAACTGGCCGAGCTGCGCAAGGAAGAAAAATCGCTGCAGGACCTGCTCGACAACCCGGGCTCGATGAAGCGCGCCATCATCCGCGAAATCGAAGCGGATGCCAAGCAGTTCGGCGACGCGCGCCGTACCCTGATCGAGGAAGCGCAGAAAGCCGTGGCCGAGCAAAAAGTGGTCGATGAGCCGGTCACCGTCATCATCTCGGAAAAAGGCTGGGTGCGCGCGCGTACCGGCATCGGCCACGATGCGGCGCAGTTCACCTTCAAGGCGGGCGACAGCCTGCATGGCGCCTTCGAGTGCCGCACGGTCGACACCCTGCTGGGATTTGGCAACAACGGCAAGATCTACTCGGTGCCCGTCTCGGCGCTGCCCAACGCGCGCGGCGACGGCGTGCCGATCACGACCTTGTGCGACCTGAGCGGCGGCACGCCGGGCAACGCCGTGCGCATCCTCCATTACTTTGCGGGCAATGGCGCCACCAATTTGCTGCTGGCGTCGAGCGCCGGCTACGGCTTCATCGCCAAGGCGGGCGACATGACGAGCCGTCTGAAAGGCGGCAAGGCCTTCATCACCCTGGACGATGGCGACGTGCCTTTGGCGCCGAAAGTCATCCCCGAGGCGGCCAGCGCCCTGGCCTGTTTGACGGAAGGCGCGCGCCTGCTGGTGTTCGGCCTCGATGAAATGAAAACCCTGTCCAAGGGCGGCACCGGCGTCAAGCTGATCGACCTCGATGCCAAGGACAAGCTGCTGGCCGTGCAGCCGATCACGCAGCGCGGCGTGGTGGTCTCGGGCATCGGCCGGGCCTCGAAACCTCAGGATGCGTCGCTGGGCGCCACGGCCCTGGCCGAGCACTTCGGCAAGCGCGCCAAGAAGGGCAAGGCGCTGGCGGCCAAGCTGAAGCCTGTCTCCATGGCAGCCATCGGCTGAGCGCCACCCAGCCACACGAAAAGACAGGTTCGCCTGTCTTTTTTTTCGTTCATCGCATCTGGCAGCAGAGAAAATAATTTTACAGATAGGCGCCGTGATCCCGTTATCCCTGCAGGCATGCCACCGGCATGCCGCTTACGGACAGGAGAGCAAGGATGACACACAACGTTTCAGGCAGGCTGCCATGCAGCGCCTGACGCCGGCAGAACGGCTGGTGGCGGCCATGGCGGCGGAAGGCTTGCCGTATAAAAGCATCGCCAGGGAACTGGGCAAGTCGCCGGCCACCGTGCGCAACCAGTTGCATGCGATTTACCAGAAACTGGGCGTGGGCAACCGCACGGCGCTCGCGCACAAGTTGCGCGGCCAGCCTTAACGCCGCGCCAGGCGCAGCACGTCGGGCGTCGCTTCGACGATGTCGATCACGTCCTGCGCCCCGCCAGCATCACTCAGGGCATAGCGGCCCATGCCCAAGGGCACCAGCTTGGCAACGGGGCCGGCGCGGGGACGGTCGTCGGGGCCGGGCGCCATGGACGTCAATGTCGCCGCCCCTTGCGCCATGGCGCCGGCGGACGGGCCAAACTCCAGCACCTTGCGTCCCTTGCGGCTGGGAGGAAAGACAAAGGTGGCCGTGGGCCGGTACACCTCGATACCGTCTGCATCCTCCTCGAAGGAATGCGTCCAGCTGCCGCTGGGCAAAGCCGTTGTCATGCCGTGCATGCCGCCTCCCGTTTCACGCATTGACGCATTGACGCATTGACGTCAGAAACACGATACCACGCCGCCCAGGCTTTCATAGCCGCTCACGGAAGGCGACCACGCCGTGCCGTTCCAGGCCTTGTGGAACAGGGCGCCATTCGTGCCCGTGACAAACACGTCGAGGCGGTTCGCCGCCCAGGCCGTGGCGCGCGGGCGCGAAGTGCACACGCCGCCCAGGCTTTCAAAGCCCGTCAGCGACGGCGTCCAGGCGCTGCCGTTCCACGCCTTGTGGTACAGGGCGCTATCGGTGCCGATGACGAACAGGTCGAGCCGGTTGGGCGCCCACGACACGGCTTCCACCTCGCCCACGCAGATGCCGCCCAGCCGTTCGAAGCCGTCGTTGGAAGGCCCCCATTTCGCGCCGTCCCACCACTTGTGGTACAGCGCGCCATCGGTGCCCGTGACAAAGACGTCGAGCCGGTTCGGCCCCCACGCCACCGCTTTCGGCGACGAGGTGCAAATGCCGCCCAGGCGCTCGTAGCCCGTCAGCGACGGTCCCCAGGCCGTGCCGTCCCACCACTTGTGGTACAGCGCCCGGTCCGTGCCGATGACGAAGACGTCGAGGCGGTTCGGCCCCCACGCCACGGCTTCCGGCTGACCCAGGCAGATGCCGCCCATGGCTTCGTAGCCCGTCAGCGACGGCCCCCAGGCGGCCCCGTTCCACCACTTGTGATACAGGCCGCGGTCCGTGCCGACGACAAACACGTCGAGGCGGTTCGGCCCCCAGGCCACGGCGCGCGGGTCGCCCACGCACAGCCCGCCCATCGCTTCGTAACCGGTCAGGGACGGACCCCACGCCGTGCCGTTCCACCACTTGTGGAACAAGCCGCTGTCGGTGCCCGTGACGAACACGTCGAGCCGGTTCGGCCCCCACGACACCACCTGCGGCGCACTGGTGCAAATGCCGCCCTGCCCTTCATAGCCGGTGACGGACGGCGCCCAGGCCGTGCCGTTCCAGGCCTTGTGGTACAGCGCGCGGTCGGTGCCCAGCACGAAGACGTCGAGGCGGTTCGCGCCCCAGGCCACGACGGGTGAGGAACTCTGGCGCGGCGTGGCGCCCGTGCCGCCCGTCCCCGTGCCGATGCTGGCGCGCGGACCGTCGAGACAGGCCTGCATGCGCGCCACCTGGCCCGCCGTGAACATGAACATGGCGGGATCGTCGACGTAATCCATGTAGTTCATGAACATGTCGCCATTCGGCCCGTTGCTGCAGGAAATGTGGGGGAACGAAGGCTGGCCCGTGTTCGGTCCGCCCTGGTTCGGCGTGTCGGCCACGTTGTCCGTGCCCGAGCAGCCGGTGCCGTCGTCGCCCCAGATATGGTTCAGGTTCAGCCAGTGGCCGATTTCATGCGTGGCCGTGCGCCCCAGGTGGAACGGCGGCGCCGCCGTGCCCGTCGTGCCGAAGGCCGATTGCAGGATCACCACGCCGTCGGTGGCGGCCGGGCCGCCGGGAAATTGCGCGTAGCCGAGCAAGCCGCCGCCCAGCTGGCACACCCAGATATTCAGGTAGCTGTCGGCCGGCCAGGCATCCATGCCGCCCGTCGCCTGCGATTTGACGGCATCGTCGGCGCCAAACGAGGCCACGGTCGTCTGGCGCCGCTCGATGCCGCTGGTGGCCGCGCCATGCGGATCGATGGTGGCCAGCGCGAACTCCACGCGCGCATCGGCCGTCAGCGGCAGGAACGGCGCCGGCGTGCTGTTGACATCGGGATTGACGCGCCGGAAGTCACGGTTCAGCACATCGATCTGGCTGGCGATCTGCGCATCCGAAATATTCTGCGCGGCCGTATTCCACACCACGTGCACGACCACCGGTATCTGCGTCACGCCGGAACGCCCGGCGCTGCCGCCGGCGCCCTCGTACATGCCAGCCTGGTTTTCAATATCGGCGCGGATGTTCGCATACGATGGATCTTCCGTCAGCAGGCGGCGATGCACGTCCATCGTGGCGCAGGTGCGCACCTGCGGCGTACCGCCGCCCTGGCCGCCGCCGTCGCCGCCCATGCCGCCGCCCGGCATGTCGCCGCCGTTCGCCGCGGCCGCGCCCTGCGCGAGCGCCGCCTGATCCGCGTACGACATGCCCAGGCGCGGCCCCGGCATGGCGTCGGCGCCCGCCGCATCAGTACCGGCATGCACGTCACCCTCGACCGGCATGGACTGCATGGACTGCATGGCCGGCGCTCCTTCGGCCGAACCGGCGGCCGGTAATTTTTTCGTTTTAGCGGTGCTCATGGTGCCTCCTTCGTCTGTTTGCCAATTCACTATGGCACGGCGAAAAGAGGAGCATTTGTGCCAGATCAAGACTGGCAAGCGGTGCCCGAAAAAAGTGGCAGACGAAAAAAAGACAGCCGAAGCTGTCTTTTTGGCTTGCGGGCCGTGGCCCGCAAACGGGGAATTACTTGGCGGCGGCGGCCTTGACTTCAGCGTCGGCTTTGGCTTTGGCTTCTTCCGTCTTGGTGGCGGCGAGGGCTTTGTCGGCATTCGCTTCCACTTTTTCCTTGGCGACCTTGGCGTTCGCTTTTACGGCAGCCTTGGTGGCTTTCGCATCGGCCTTGGCATCGGTTTTGTCTGCCTTGGCTTCCGCTTTCAGCTTGTCTTCCGCATCGGCGTTGACGACTTTGTCATGGGCCTTGGCTTTGGTTTTGTTCGCCTTGTGATGGGCGTCAGCTTTCTTTTCGTCAGCCTTCATCTCGGCCTTGGCGACATTGGCGTCAGCCTTGGCATCGACTTTGGCTTCCGAAGCGGCAGCCTTGTTGACGTCTTTTTGCGCGGAAGCCTGGGCTTTCACGACAGCTTCCGTGGCCGGCGCGGTTTGAGCGAAGGCGGCGGTAGCAAACAGGGTAGCGATCAGTGCGGCGAGTAATTTGTTCATGATGAGACCTTTCAATATGGTTTAATTTTATTCTTACTAAAGGCGGGCAAAATGTTCAAAATTTGCCAGGCATCGCGCTGTTTTTTGATGTAGCGCAATGGCATGACTTCATAGTAAAGATAACTGGCAAACCACACAGTGCGTTAGCGCACTCAACGAGAAATATGTGCAAATCGGCAAATTTCCCATCGAGCGCGGCCTGACGCGTCAGATCCTCATGTGCCCACGGCCAGGGCCGCGTGGCGCGCCGCCACCCACTCTTCATTGGCCGGCTCCACGCCCACCACGATGCGGCTGGCGTCGGTGGAGATACGGCTGGCGTTGCGCGCATTGGCGTCGGCATCGAGCACGGGGCCGATAAAACCGAGCTCGGCGCAGATGCGCTGGCGCAATTCGGCGCTGTGTTCGCCGATACCGGCCGTAAACACCAGCATGTCCAGTCCCCCCAGCACGGCCGTCAGGGCGCCGATCTCGCGCACGATGCGGCTGATATATAAAGCCAGCGCGGCGCGGATGCGTTCGCCCGTCGCATCCTGCCGGTCCTGCTGCGCCAGCAAGACCGGCGGGTCGGCCGACACGCCGGACACGCCCAGCAAGCCCGACTCGTGGTACAGCACATGCGCCACTTTTTCCAGCGACAGCTTTTCGATTTCCATCAGGTAGATCACGGCGCCAGGATCGAGCGAACCGCAGCGCGTGCCCATCATCAGGCCGTCGAGCGCGGAAAAGCCCATGGTGGTGGCCACGCTGTGCAAATTGTCCATGGCGCACAGGCTGGCGCCGCTGCCCAGGTGGGCCACGATGACCTTGCCGCGCGCGACAGCGCCGAAACGCTGTTCCAGCACCAGCGACTGGTATTCGTAGGACAGGCCGTGGAAACCATAGCGGCGCAAGCCCCGCTCCCACGCATCGTAAGGCAGGGCCAGCATCTGCTCGACCTGCGGCACCGTGTGATGGAAGGCGGTGTCGAAGCACGCCACCTGGGTGATGTCGGGCCGCGATGTGAGCAGCACCTCGATCGCCTCGAGCGCGAACGGCTGGTGCAGGGGCGCCAGCGGCACATAGCTTTTCAGGTCCGCCAATACCTTGAAATCGATGCGCACGGGGGCGAAGTACTTGCTGCCGCCATGCACCACGCGGTGCGCCACGGCGCGCAGCGCACGCCCGTCCAGCTGCGCCACCACTTGCGCGCGGATGTATTCGAGGGCCGCGTGATGCGGCTGCTCCGGGTCCAGCTGCAAGGCCACCGCCGGCAGGCCGCCGGCGCGGTAGGTGGCGCTTTCGCGGCCGATGCCTTCGACCTTGCCGCTCCATTGCGCCTGCTGCGGCAGCACGCCGCCCGCCTGCTCGAACAGGGCGAACTTGATGCTCGACGAGCCGCAATTGAGCACCAGGATCAAGGCACCGTCGGCGTGGGTGATTGGCGCGTTCATGGCGGCGTGCTCCGGTAATGGTTAGCCAGCATCACGGCGATGGCGCACGAGGCGATGCGGCTGGCGCGCGAATCGGCGCGGCTGGTGAGGATGACGGGGATCTTCGCGCCCAGCACGATGCCGGCGCTGTCCGCGTCGCCCATGTACTCGAGCTGCTTGGCGAGCATGTTGCCGCTTTCCAGGTCTGGCACCAGCAGGATGTCGGCGCGGCCCGCCACTTCCGAGACGATGCCCTTGACGGTGGCGGCGGCGATCGACACGGCGTTATCAAAAGCCAGCGGGCCGTCGAGGATCGCGCCCGTGATCTGTCCGCGGTCGGCCATCTTGCACAGGGCGGCCGCGTCCAAAGTCGCCGGCATGTCCGCATTCACCGTTTCCACGGCGGCCAGGATGGCCACGCGCGGGCAGGCCACGCCGATCACGTGCGCCAGGTCGATGGCGTTGCGCACGATGTCGGCCTTCATGGCCAGGTTGGGCGCGATATTGATGGCGGCATCCGTGATGATGAAAGGGCGCGGATAGGCGGGCGTCTGCATCAGGAAGCAGTGGCTGATGCGGCGCTTGGTGCGCAGGCCGGCGCTGGCCGACAGCACGGCCGACATCAGTTCGTCCGTATGCAGGCTGCCCTTCATCAGCGCCTCGACTTCGCCCTTGCCCGCCAGTTCGGCGCCGCGCGCGGCGGCAGCATGGCTATGCTCGACGTCCTCGATGGCGATGCCGGCCAGGCTAAGGCCCGCTTCGGCCGCCACCGCTTCCAGGCGCGCGCGCGGCGCCACCAGCACGGGCGTGATCAGGCCGGCCGCATGCGCGTCCAGCGCGCCAGACAGACTCAGTTCATCGCAGGGGTGGATCACGGCGACCCGGATCGGCCCCAGCGTACGTGCGTGCTCGAGCAGGCGCCGCGTGCCGTCGCCGTTATGCAGGCGCACTTCGGGCAAGGTGGCGCGCGCCCGCTCGATCTGCTCGGCCGGCGCGATCACCTGCGCCTCGCCGTCGAGCACCACGGCGCCATGCTGGTTGACGCAGCGGCAAGCCAGGGTCACGTGGCGGCTGCGCGGCTCGCGCGCCGTGACGGTGACGCTGATGGCCAAGGTATCGCCCACGCGCACGGGTTGCAAAAAACGCAGGGTCTGGCCCGTGTAGACGGTGCCGGCGCCGGGCAGGCGCGTGCCCAGCACGGCGGATATGAGGGAAGCGCCCCACATGCCGTGCGCGATCACGCCCTGGTAGCGGGTGGCGGCGGCAAATTCCGTATCGAGGTGCTGCGGGTTGTCATCGCCCGACATCACTGCGAACAGGGCGATATCGTCCATGCTCAGGGTGCGCGTGATGCTGGCGGTATCGCCGATGGCGATCTGGTCGAAGGTGCGGTTACGCACGATATGCAGATCATCGTCTTGGGTAGTAGTCATCGTGGTCTTCTAGGCAGAGGTAATATGTTTGGCCGGTTTGGCTTTGGGTCCGGCATGGGATGCGCGCGCGTCCGGCGGCAGCGCCTGCGCCTGCTGCTTGACTGCGCGGTCGAAGACGTCCAGCATCTGCTGCAGGCTTGCTTCCTCGTCCGGCGTCGGCGGCTCGGGCACCTGCAGCACCTGCTGCAGCCATTCGGCCAGCGCGCCGATGTCGTCCGGATCGGCGCGCGACAGCAAGGCCGGCAAGGCGGCGATGGCGGCATCGAAATCATGCAGCATCAGGCGCGCCTGCTGGCGCACGATGCCGCGGAATTCCTCCATGCTGACCTCCTGCCGGTATTGCGGCTTGATCAATTTGAGGGCCAGGTTGACCCTGCGCTCGTCGGCGATCATGCGGAAGCGGTAGATGTAGAACAGCGCGCGCACGGCCGCTTCCACCAGGCCGCCGCGCTGCATGTCCTCGTCCATCTTGCGCGTTTCGCAGCGCACGTATTCGCAATGCTCGGGCGAGATGCCGGGATGGGGGCGCGGCGGCGCAGCATCGCCGATGGACTGTCCCGTCAGCGCCTGCACCAGGGGCGAGCCGTACACCAGGTCGAAGGTGGTTTCCTGCACAGTATCGCGCCAGTCGCGCCAGCCGTTCAAACCGGCCGTGATGGCGCCGGAGACGGCTTCCTGCATGGCCAGCAGCGGGTTGTCGGGCGATACCGGCTGGCGGTGGGCGCGCACTTTTTCCGCCTCCTTGGCCACCAGCCTGGCCAGCGGATTGTGGTCGGTCCAGCGCTCGTACGACACGCGCAGCGGATGCGCAAGCTGCAGGAAGCGCGCGGTCTGCGGCGTGACCATGGCGCGCACCCACGGCTGCGCGAAAGTGCGGTACAGGGCCAGGTTGACCTCGGACACGCGCGCGGCGGCGGCGAACTTGCGGTCGTTTTCCACGCTAGGCTGCACGATGGCGCGCACGTCCTCGATGCCGCGGTGCTCGACCTGCAGCACATAATCGCCGCTGGCCAGGTCGGCATTCGGCGTGTCGGGCGTCTTGTCGACGATCCGTGCTTCGTAGATACCGGCCGGCAGCAGGTTGATCAGGTCGATATTGCTGGCGAATTTCTGGTGTTCCTTGTGCCCCACCTTGGCCGAGACGAAGATGCCCAGGTGGCCGATGCTGTCATGCACGGCGTAGACGATGGTCTGGTCGTGCATCAGCACGTCCTTGTCGTCGCGGTACAGGTCCGTGATCCAGCCCAGCGCCTGCGGCGGCGGCGTGATGTTGTCGCCATTCGAGCAGAATACGACGATGGGCGAACGGATATTGCGCAAGTCCAGGCGCACGCCGTCGGAGGTGATCAATTCGGCCGTGGCCAGGCGGTTGCCGATGAACAGATTGTCGACGATGTACTGCATCTCGACGTCGTTGAGGAAGACGTGACCGCCCCAGTATTTTTCAAATTCCAGGTAGCGGGGCGCTTCCGTATCGATGTTCGCGTACAGGTTGTACTGCTTGCTCCACAGCGTGTTGGCCGGGTTGAGCTTTTCGAAATTCTGCACCAGGCTGGCGCCGTCGAAACGGCCGTTGCCCAGGTCGCCCGCCAGCGCCGTGGCCCAGCTGCCGCCCATCAGCCCGCCCGCGTAGCGCATCGGGTTGCGGCCATGCCAGCCGGCCCAATAGGACACGGGCGCGCCGGCCACGATGATGGGACCGAACAATTCCGGGCGCATGGCCGCCGTCATGAGGATTTGCCAGCCCGCCTGGCAATTGCCGATGACGACGGGCTTGCCTTCGCTGAGCGGATGCAGGGCGATGACTTTTTCCAGGAAGGCCGCCTCCGCATGCATCACGTCTTCCACCGTCTGTCCCGGCACGGGATCGGGCAGGAAGCCGATGAAGTAGCACGGATGGCCGGCGCGCAGGGCCACGCCGATCTCGCTCTCGGCCTTGAAGCCGCCGATGCCGGGACCGTGGCCGGCGCGCGGATCGACGACGACAAACGGCCGTTTCGATGGCTCAGGTTCGGGCGCATCGGGCGTCAAAATGCGCGCCAGGCCGTAGTTGACGGGGCGCGCCAGCTCCAGGCCCGACATCACCAGTTCGGCGGGGAAGTCGAGCACGTTCGGCACTTCCTCGGCCAGGTGCTCCTGGTACTGGTTGCCGCGCCGGCGCATCACGTCCGCGTACAGCACGATGCGCTGCCACGAGTCGCGCGCATAATCGCCCAGCATGCCCAGGGACGGCAAGCCGCCGGTGGAGAAAAATGGTGCAGCTTCGGTTGTCATGGCTATCCTTTTCATGCAAAAAACGCCGGACCATTCCGGCGCGGGGGCTACGCCATCTGGCTGATGGTCTTGCGAAAGCGCGCCAGCGCGAAGGTAAACAGGGCCGTGCCGATGGCCAGCAAGGCCAGGAACGGTTTCCACACTACGTCGATGCCGGCACCCCGGTACAGAATCGCCTGGCTCAATTCGACGAAATGCGTGGTCGGGGCGATCAGCATGATGTTCTGCACCAGCTCGGGCATGCTTTCGCGCGGCGTGCTGCCGCCCGACAGCATCTGCAGCGGCAGCAGCACGAGGATCAGGAGCATGCCGAACTGCGGCATGCTGCGCGCCACCGTGGCCAGAAAAATGCCCATCGAGGTGGTGGCAAACAGGTGCAGGGCCGCGCCGCACAGGAACAGCGCGATCGAGCCTTCGATCGGCACGTGCAGCATGCCGCGCACCACCAGGTTCAGCGACAGGGCGGCGGCCAGCAGCACCACCAGGCCCATCGACCAGACCTTGCCCAGCATGATCTCGGCCGGCGTCACGGGCATCACCAGCAAATGCTCGATGGTGCCGTGTTCGCGCTCGCGTATCAGCGCCGCGCCCGTCAAAATGATCGACAGCATCGTCACCTGGTTGATGAGCTCCATCAGCGAGCCAAACCAGGCCTGGCTCAGCGACGGGTTGAAGCGCGCGCGCATCACCAGCTCCACGGGCGAGACGGTTGCGCCCCGGTAGCGCTTGGCGAATTCCGATATCTCGCCAGCGACGATCTGCTGGATGTAGCCGCTGCCGCTGAAGGCCTGGCTCATGCGCGTGGCGTCCACGTTCAGCTGCAGTTCCGCCTGGCGCCCGCCCAGCACGTCGGCCTGCAGCTTGGGCGGGATCGTCAGCACGAAGGTGTACCGGCCCGCGTCGAGGCCCGCATCGACCTGGCTCTGGTTGATCATGGCCGGCGGCGTGAACTGGGGCGGGAAGAAGGCCGAGGCGATGCGCGCGGACAGCGGCGAACCATCCTCGTCGACGATGGCGATCGAGGCCATGTGCAGGGTTTCCGGCTTGGCCGTGGCGGCCACGTAGATGGCCAGGGTGAACGTGTAGAGGATCAGGATCAGCATCATCGGATCGCGGATCAGGCTCCAGATTTCCTTCACGCCCAGGCGGTAGATGTTTTCAAGATGGCGCATGTCAGCTCTCCTGTTTCTTCAGCAGCGCCACCGTCACGCCGAGGATCACGGGAATGGCGACGAGCAGGGGCCAGAACGAGGCGTGCAGGTCGCCGAAGCCCAGCGCCTTGTTGAATACGCCGCGGCTGATATTGAGCATGTGCGTGGCCGGGTACATCAGGCCGATGGCCTTGCCCACGCCTTCCATCGACGATACGGGATTGAGCAGGCCGGAAAACTGGATGGCAGGGATCATGGTGCCGATCATGGTCACGAACAGGGCCGCGATCTGGCTGCGCGTAAAGGTCGAGGCGAACAGGCCGATGCCCGTGGCGCAGATATTGAAGATGAAGGTGGCGCCGATCAGGGTCGGCAAGCTGCCCTTGATCGGCACGCCGAAGGCGGTGACCGCCAGCAAGGCCATGAGGACGAAGTTGAACATGGCCAGCACGACGTAGGGCACCTGCTTGCCGAGCAAAAATTCCAGGCGCGTGACGGGCGTCACGTACAGGTTGATGATGGAGCCGAGTTCCTTTTCGCGCACCACGGACAGCGCCGCCAGCATGGCCGGCAGCATCAGCAGCAGCAGGGGAATCACGGCCGGCACCATGGCGGGCAGGCTTTTCACGTCCGGGTTGTAGCGGTAGCGCGTCTGGATGGCGACGGGATTGCTCATCGTGATGCCATAGCGGTGCAAGGCCTGGTCGGCCAGCCACAGCTGATGCATGCCCTGCACGTAGCCCTGCACGGTTTCGGCGCGCATCGGCATGGCGCCGTCGATCCACGCGCCCACCTGCGCCGGCGCGCCGCGCTGCACGTCGCGCGCGAAGCCGGGCGGGATCTCGATGGCCAGCGACAGTTCGCCGCTGCGCATGCGCTTGTCGATATCGGCATAGTCGCGCAACGGCGGGCGCTCGACGAAGTAGCGCGAGCCGGCCAGGTTGTTCGTGTAATTCTGGCTCAGGGTCGTCTGGTCGTGGTCGAGCACCGCATAGCTCAAGTCTTCGACGTCCAGACTGATGCCGAAGCCGATGACGAACAGCAGCAGCACGGAGCCGCCCAGCGCCAGGGTCAGGCGCACGGGGTCGCGGCGCAATTCCAGCGCCTCGCGCCACATGTAGCTGAGCATGCGGCTCACGCTGAAACGGCTGCGGCGGTGCTGCGGTGCGGCCGCTTCAGCCTTCTGCACGGGCGCTTCGGCTTCGCTTTCCTGCGCCGCCGCTGCCGTGCCGCCGCCCGCCTCTTCCAGGTAGGCGATGAAGGCCGCCTCCAGCGACGGCGCGCCCTTCTTGCGCACCAGTTCGGCCGGCGCATCGCTGACCAGCACTTTACCCGCGTGCATCAGCGAGATGCGGTCGCAGCGCTCGGCCTCGTTCATGAAGTGGGTGGAAATGAAGATGGTGACGCGGTCGCGCCGCGCCAGTTCGATCATCAGGCGCCAGAAATTGTCGCGCGCGATGGGGTCGACGCCGGACGTCGGTTCGTCGAGGATCAGCATTTCCGGCTTGTGCACCATGGCCACGGCCAGCGACAGCCGCTGGCGTATGCCCAGCGGCAGGCTGTCGGGCAAGTCGTCCATCACGGCGCGCAAGTCGAAGCGCTGCGCCATTTCGTCGATCCTCGCCGGGATCTCGCCCTCCGGCACGTGGAACAGGCGCGCGTGCAGCACCAGGTTCTGGCGCACCGTCAGTTCGCTGTACAGGGAAAACGCCTGCGACATGTAGCCGACCCTGCGGCGCGTGTCGATGTCGTTGGAATCGACTTCCTTGCCGAACAGCCAGGCCTTGCCTTCCGTGGCCGGCAGCAGACCCGTGAGCATCTTCATGGTGGTCGATTTGCCGCAGCCGTTCGAACCGAGAAAACCGAAGATCTCGCCGCGGCCGATGCGAAAATTCACATGGTCGACGGCGGTAAAATCGCCGAAGCGCATGGTCAGGTCTTTGGCCTCGATGGCGACGTCCTGCGCGCTGGCGGCGTCCAGCGGCGTGATCACGACGGGCTGGTGGCCGGCGCGCTTGGCCTCGGGCAGCAGCTTGATGAAGGCCGCTTCCAGGTTGCCGCTTTCGGTGCGCGCCAGCAGTTCGGCCGGCGTGCCCGTATCGAGCACCTTGCCGTCATCCATGGCGACTAACCAGTCGAAGCGCTGCGCCTCGTCCATGTAGGCGGTGGCCACCATCACGCTCATCTGCGGGCGCTGCACGCGGATGCCGGCGATCAGGTCCCAGAACTGGGCGCGCGCCAGGGGATCGACGCCGGTGGTCGGCTCATCGAGAATGAGCAGGTCGGGATCGTGGATCAGGGCGCAGCACAGGCCCAGCTTCTGCTTCATGCCGCCCGACAGCTTGCCCGCCGGGCGCGCGAGGAAGGGCTGCAAGCCCGTGCTGCGGGTCAGCTGGTCGATGCGGCGACGGCGCTCGGCCGCGTCATGGCCGAACAGGCGCGCGAAAAACTGCAGGTTTTCCTCGACCGACAGGGTCGGATACAGATTCTTGCCCAGGCCTTGCGGCATGTAGGCGATGCGCGGGCAGACGTCGTCGCGGTGGCGCGCATCGCGCATGTCGCCGCCCAGCGCCATCACGCTGCCCTGCTGCACGGCGCGCGCGCCGGCCACCAGCGACAGCAGGCTCGATTTGCCCACGCCATCGGGGCCGATCAGCCCCACCATGCGGCCGGCCGGCACGTCGAGGTCGATGCCGTCGAGCGCCACCGTCTTGCCGTAATGCTGGCTGACGCCCTTGATGCTGACGACAAAGGAAGTCACGTCCATGCTCACTGCGGAACCTTCGCCGTCAGTTCAGCGGGCCAGGGCTGCTTCGCATCGAGGCGCACCCACGCCACGCCGGGCAAACCCACTTTGACCAGGGCCAGGTGCTTTTGCAGCAGCTCGCGGCTGATCTGCGCCTTCACGCGGAACATCAGTTTTTGGCGCTCGCTGGCCGTTTCCACCGTCTTCGGCGTAAACTGCGCGCTGGCGGCGACAAACGAAATCGTGGCGGGAATCACGTAATTGGGCGCCGCGTCGAGGATGAGGCGCACTTCGCCGCCCATCGCCACCTTGCCGGCCGCCGTCTCGGGCAGGAAGAAGGTCATGTAGACGTCCGACAGGTCGACCAGGTTGAGCACCTTGCCGCCGCCGGCCAATACTTCGCCCTGCTGCGCCACCAGGTATTGCACGCGGCCGTCGCGCGGCGCCGTCAGCTGGCCATCGGCCAGGTCGGAATCGATGCGCGCCGTGGTCGCCTCGGCGGCCACGACGGCGGAACGCGAACCGACCACCTGCGCTTTTGCCGCATCGATGGCCGCCTGCGCCGCCGTCACCTGCGCCTTGGCCGCATTCAGGGCGGCGGCCACGCTGCGCACGCGGGCGCGGTCGTCGTCGAGTTCCTGCACCGAGGAAGCGCCTTCCTTCGACAGGGTTTCGGAACGGGCCAGGCGGCGCCTGGCCGCATCGAGTTCGCTTTCGCGCTGCGCCACCATGGCCAGCGCGGCCGCCTTGTCGCTTTCGCGCACGGCCACCTGCGCCTGCGCGCCGACCACGGCATCGGACGCCTGCTGCTGGCGCGCGCGCGCCTCGTCGCGCTGGGCCGTCAGCGAGTCGACCTGCATGGTGGCCAGCGGCTGGCCCGCCTTGACGAAGTCGCCCTCGCGCACGAGGATCTCCTTGACCCGGCCGGCCAGCTTGGTGGCGACGTCGACTTCCGTCGCCTCGATGCGGCCATTGCCGCTGACAAAACCTTCGCCAGGGCCCGTGGGGCGCATTTTTTGCCAGGCCACGTAGCCCAGCACGAGAACGGCCA
The DNA here is from genome assembly GCF_001758725.1 of Janthinobacterium sp. HH106. Taxonomy (NCBI): domain Bacteria; kingdom Pseudomonadati; phylum Pseudomonadota; class Betaproteobacteria; order Burkholderiales; family Oxalobacteraceae; genus Janthinobacterium; species Janthinobacterium sp. HH106. The sequence continues at coordinate 80,798 of NZ_LRIC01000005.1, forward strand.
CGACGAGCGCCGCGGGGATGAGTTTTTTCTTCAGTTGAGCATTCATGGTATCGGGGCGATCAAATTAGTGGGTGGAAGCGGCGGCGGGTGCGGGTGCGCCGCCGCCCAGGGCCGCGTACAGGCTGACCTGGCTGGACAGCAGCGCGCGGCGCGTCTGCACCAGCTGCTGCTCGACCGTCAGCAGGTCGCGCTGTGCATCGAGCACTTCCAGGTAGGGCGCGGCGCCATTGTCGTAGCGCAGCTTGGCCAGGCGCGCGCGTTCGCTCTGCGCGGCCAAGGTGGTCTTGCCGATATCGACCTGCAGCGCCAGCCAGCGCCGGTTCGACAGCGCGTCGGCCACTTCGCGGAAGGCGCCCTGCACGCTCTTTTCATAATTGGCCACGGCCACGTCGCGGCGTACCTCGGCCAGGTCCATATTGGCGCGGATGCGGCCCGCGTCAAAAATCGGCAGTACCAGGCGCGGCGCGAAATTCCAGGCGCCGCTGCCCGAGTCGAACAGGCCGCTCAATTCCGCGCTGGCCGTGCCATAAGCCGCCGTCAGCGAAATGGTGGGGAAGAAGGCGGCGCGCGCGGCGCCGATATTGGCTTGCGCGGCGCGCAGCTGGTGCTCGGCCGCGATCAGGTCGGGACGCTGCGTCAGCAAGGCCGAAGGCAGGCCCGCATGCAGCGGCTGCAGCACGCTGGCGTCGTCAAAGCGGCGCACCTCGCCAGCCACTGGCGTCAGGTCGACGGGGCCGCCCACCAGCTGGGCCAGCGCATGCGCCTGCACGGCGCGCGCCTGCTCCAGCTGTGCCGACAGCGACAGGGCCTGGCTGAGCAGGGTTTCCACCTGCGTCAGGTCCAGCTTGGAAATCGACCCCACCTCGAAGCGGCGCGTGAAGATGCGCAGCGATTCGGCGCGGCTGTCGACCGTGGCGCGCGCCAGTTCCACGCGCTCGTCGAGTTCGCACAAGCCCAGGTAGCCATTGGCCACCTGCGCCACCAGGGCCACGCCGACGGCGCGGCGCGCCTCGTCGCTGGCCAGCAGGGTTTGCAGCGCGCTGTCCTTCAGGCTGCGCACCCTGCCCCAGAAATCGAGTTCCCAGGCGCTCACGTTCAAGCCCGCCTGGTACTGCGCGCTCGTCATGGCGCGGCCCGTCGGACTCAAGTCGTCTGGCACGCGCGCGCGGCTGCCGGAGGCGCCCAGCGCGATGGTGGGGAATTGCTCCGCGCGCTGGATGCCATACGCGGCGCGCGCTTCTTCCACGCGCAGGGCAGCGATGCGGATGTCGCGGTTGCCGGCCAGCGCCTGCGCAATGAGCGCCTGCAGGCGCGGGTCGGCAAAGTAGGCTTGCCAGGCGACGTCGGGCGCCTGCGCGCCGGCCGGATCGGCTTCCGGATACTGCGCCGCCACGGGCAGCGGCGGCGGCGCATATGGCGGCGCCAGCGAGGCGCAGCCGGCCAGGGCCAGCGCGGTGGCCAGCGCGGCCGTCCTGGCGCGGTTGGACAAAGTAGAAACAGCCATGGTCATCTTCTTCCAGTCAATTCAGAATGTTGTAGCCGCCATCGACATACAGGGTGCCGCCCGTGATGGCGCGCGCGCCGTCGCCGGCGAGGAAGGCGCACAGCGCGCCCACGTCCTCGATGGTGGCCAGGCGGCGCATGGGCGAGCGTTCGATGGCGTCGGCCATCAGGCGGTCGAAATGGGCGATGCCGGAAGCGGCCCGCGTCTCCAGTGGGCCCGGCGAAATGGCGTTGACGCGGATGCCTTGCGGCCCCAGTTCGGCGGCCAGGTAGCGCACCGACGCTTCCAGCGCCGCCTTTACGGGCCCCATCAGGCCGTAGTCGGCGATGACTTCCTCGGCGCCCAGGTAGCTCATGGTCATCAGGCTGCCGCCGTCCCGCATCAGGGGTTCGGCCAGCTTCGCCATGCGCATGAAGGAGTGACAAGAGATATCCATCGCCTGCGCAAAACCGTCGGCCGAACTGTCCGTGACCCTGCCATGCAAATCCTGTTTCGGCGCGTAGGCAATGGAATGGACGACGAAATCGAGCGTGCCCCACTGCCGTCCGATCTGCGCGAACAGCGCCTCCAATTGACCCGGCACGGCCACGTCGAGCGGCGCCATGATGGCCGCCTGCACTTGCTGCGCCAGCGGCTCCACGTGCGCTCTGGCCTTGTCATTAAGCCAGGTCACGGCCAGTTCGGCACCGGCCGCGCGCAGCGCGCTGGCGCAGCCCCAGGCGATGCTTTGCGCATTGGCGATGCCCACCACCAGCCCACGCTTGCCCTGCAAAGGCAAGTGCGGGTGCAAGCCGGCCGTCATGCCTGGACCGGACGCAAGGCGGGCCACGGCGTGGCCGCCTGCACGCAGCGCACCGCGCCGGCACGCGTGGCGGCCGCGCTCATGGCCAGGGTCACGCCGCCGGCGCGCGCATACGGCAAGGCAATCGGTGTGTGGGGATGGAGGGTATTGCACGCGTCAGGCGCGGGGGTCTGCATCTTCATGAATCGGCTTCCGTCACTGAAATTCGAGGCCGGCACCAGTGCATTCTCGGGGAACTGGTACAGGGCGAAAATTACTCTACAGCATTTAGATACGTGATTCGCGATGAGTCCGGTCCGCATGCTTATCGTTTTTGAGCTAGGTCAACTATAAGTGCGATTGCGGCGATGCAACATTGATATACATCAAATTCTACATCAATATTATTTAAATGAACTAATTGACAAGCAATCGAATCGCGGTGCTTATTTGATAATATCGCGGGGCTGGCGCACAGAAAGGCGGCCGAGCAAAAGAAGGGGGAATTGCCTGAAAAACAAACTACGCGGCGCCGTGGCGCGCGGCGCAAGGCGGGAAACGGTGAAACGGGGGGCCATGCTATTGCGATGCAACATGGCCCGCCATGCTTATTCCAACGATATGAACGGCATTATTTTCCCGGCACCGTGGCGGGACGCGAATACAGGTCGATGATGGTGCTGATGCCATCCTGGCATACGGAACAGAAGGTCTCGCTGCGGTCGAACATGATGCATTGCATCTCGGGCCGGTAATAGCCGGACGATTCATAGTTCGCGCCTTCGAAGGCGCCCACCGCATGGCGCTGCGGCGCCTTCGAGAACAGCTGCTGCGTGTACGCCAGGTCGGCCTTGAACAAGCCGCTCATCTCGCTTTCCGGGCGGTTGGCCGCGCGCAGGGCGGCGCGCTGCTTCTGGTATTCACGCGCATGGCTGTCGTACGCTTCCTTCGGCCAGGGTGTCGGCAGCGGCGTGCCGGCCTTGACGTGGCTCTTCCATTTCAGCTTGGCCGGATCGCGCAGCGCCGTGGCATTCGGCTCCCACGGCTCCTGGCGCTCGCCGTTCGACTGGTAGGCAACGGGCGAAGTGTAGTACTCGTCGGCCAGGCCGGCGAAATGGTGGCCGAATTCATGCACGAACAGGTAATTGGCCCAGTCGTTGTTCGCTGCCGCCGTGCTGAACTGGCCGAAGATGCCGCCCCCGCCGTAGGTATCGTTATTGACGAGGATTTCGATGAATTCGTACGGCGCGTACTGCGCCAGGTCGCGCAGCGCGCGGTTGTCCGTCGTCAGCACATAGCGCTCGCTGCCGAAGATGTCGTAGCGCGTGCCCAGCGGCGAGGCGTGATGCACGCCCGTCGATGGACGCGACACGCCCGATTCCTGCGTCGGCGCGGCCATGGCCCAGACGTTGAAATCTTTGGCCCGCTCGCGAAATGGCGAGACGGAAAACAGGTGCTCGGCCAATTTGCGCGCCGTCGCTTCGAACTTGCCCATTTCGGCGGCCGTGTAGCCATCGCCCATGATCAGGAGATCGACCTTCTCGGACGAGGGGCCTTCGACACGGATCGGGATCGGCTTGACGGGCGCTGGCGGCTGCTTGCGGATCACGTCCTGCGCGGCAGGATCGACGTCGGTGCTCCACACAATGGAAAACAGGCCACGCTCGTCGCGCTTGAGGATGCGCACGCGCACGGGGTGCTCGGGCTGCGGGAAGCGCACGGATTCCTGAAACGCGCGCGTGGTGGTTTTCGCTTCGTCGGTGCTGGCCCACTCGCCGAAGATGGTGGAAAAGCCGCGCGAGTACAGCACCTTGCCCGACTTGATGTCGACCACTTCCAGCATATTGTTGCCGCGGTTGCTGTCATCGATGGGACGCGCCAGGTTACCGGGCCATGGCAGGGGCTCGACCAGCACGCGCTCGACCGCATAATGCTCGCCCAGCGCATTGCCGCTGTGCTGGTAATCGAGGCGCATGGTGGCCGGCTGGGCAGCATTGGCCGCTTGCGCGGCAGGGACGATGCCGGCGGCCAGCGCCAGCGCGCACAGGAAGGATCGAATCGGGGTCTGCTGCATCTCATTCCTAACACGGTAGAAAAACGGGTAAAAGAAGCGGTTTTCCGAACAAACAGCGGCGCCAGCGGCGGGCATGGAAAAATCCGGTGCGGCACATTGTAGCGACAGGAATCGGCACTGCAAAGCATCCATTTCACGCCCCGCTTGACCGCGCCGCGCAATCCACTTATATTAGACTGACTAGTCGATTAAACAAAAGGACAGCCAACCACCATGCGCACCATCGATCCCGATAAACACGCGGCCCGCCGCGACGCCATTCTCGCCGCCGCGCGCCACTGCTTCGCGCGCAAGGGCTTTCACCAGACCAGCACCACCGCCATCTGCACGCAGGCGGGCATGAGTCCTGGCAACCTGTTTCACTATTTCCCCACCAAGCAAGCCATCATCGCCGCCATCGTCGACCAGGAAGGCAGCGAGACGGCCGCCTATTTCGCCGGCGTGCAAGGCAGCGCCGATGCGTACGGCGCCCTGCTCGACTTCATGGACCTGGTGCTGGCGCTGGCGGCCGACGGGGACTTTGCGGGACTGGCGCTGGACATTGCCGCCGAGGCGATGCGCGACACGGACATCGCGGCCAGGGTGGCGCGCAACGACGCCAGCCTGCGCGGCGGCCTGCAAACCTTGCTGGCAGAGGCGGCGGCGGCAGGCCAGATCGACGCCGCGCTGGACGCCGCGCAAACGGCTGGCTGGATCGCCGCGCTGATCGACGGCATCTTCAACCGGGTCGCCGTCGATCCCGATTATGCACCGCTGGCGCAGCGCGCCAGTTTGCACCTGCTGCTGGCGCGCTTCCTGCGCCCTGCCCTGGCATGAGCGCCGCCATGCCAACCCCGCCCGCGCGCATTGCCGACGTCGACGCCCTGCGCGGCTGCGCCCTGTTCGGCATTTTGGCCGTCAATATCGGCGCCTTCGCCACACCGTGGTTCGGTCTGGGCATGACCGATCCCGCCTTTCACGGCGGCGTCGACCACGCTACGCATTTTCTTGTCGCGCTGCTGTTCGAGACCAAGTTCTACCTGCTGTTTTCCTTCCTGTTCGGCTACAGCTTCACCTTGCAGATGCAGGCGGCCGCGCGCGCCGATGCGCCGTTCGTGCCGCGCATGCTGCGCCGGCAGGCGGGCCTGTGGCTGATCGGCGCCCTGCATGCCGTGTTCCTGTTTCATGGCGACATACTGACCACCTACGCCGTGCTGGGCATCGTGCTGCTGGCGCTGCACCGTTGCGGCGAACGCCAGGCACTGTGCCTGGCCCTGGTGCTCGTCACCGTCTGCGCCGCGTTCTGGGCAGGCATGGCCTGGCTGCAAAGCCTGCAGCCGGCGGGCGACGCGGCGGACAACGCCGTGGCGATGGCGCAAAAGGCGGCAACGGCGCTGGCAGCCTACCGCGCCACGCCGGCCGCCGTCGTCAATCAGCACTTGCGCGAACTGAGCGACATCTGGATCGTCCTGCTGCTGGTGCAGGCACCGTGCGCGCTGGCCATGTTCCTGTGCGGCCTGGCCGCCGGCAAGCGCGAGATGCTGCTGCACGCGGCCGACTATCTGCCGCTGCGCCGCCGCCTGCTGTGGGCCGGCGCGCTGGCAGGCCTGCCCGGCGCCGCCGTATATGCGTGGACCTCCGTGTATGGCGAGAGCCAGGCATGGCAGGTGGCGGGACTGGCCGTGGGCCTGGCGAGCGCGCCGCTGCTGGCGGGCGCCTACCTGGCATGCGCGCTGACCCTGTTCGAACGGCTGCGCGACGGCACGCTGTTTGCGCTGCTGGCCGATACGGGCCGCATGGCCCTGTCGAACTACCTGCTGCAGTCAGCCGTCTGCGCCTGGCTGTTCCTCGCGTATGGCGCGCGCTTGATGGGCAGCGTCTCGCCGCTCGGCGCGCTGGCGCTGGCCGTCATCATCTTCAGCCTGCAGCTGCCCCTGAGCCGCTGGTGGCTGCGCGGCCACGCCTATGGCCCCGTCGAATGGCTGCTGCGGGCCCTGACGATCGCCGCGTGGCCGCGCTGGCGGCGCGCCAGTGCAAGCTACTTGTAGCGGTACAGCGGCTGGCGCAGCTGGATGGGGCGGATGTCGAGGCGCAGCTTGAGCACCGAATACGCTTCCGCCTCGGTCGAGCTGTAGCCGACGCTGTTGACCGTTTTACTGAAGCGGAACTCGAAGCCCAGCTCCGGGTACGGGTCGCGCGGGTTGCCGAAGGCGATGCCGATGGCTTCCTGCTGCGCGTTGTCGATCAGGTTGCCCATCAGGTCGAGCACGGCGTTGTTGCCGAGGATATCGTTGGTAAACACGGGCTCGCGCATGTCGGGCTGGTTCGGATCGAGCTTGTTGTCGGCCTTGTCCGGCGAGGGCGTAAACACGCGCGTGACGAGGTTGAATTTGTCGCCCCGGTCCAGATAGCTGATGGCAGCATTGCTGATATTGAAATTTTTCACGCCGCGGTCGCTGATGGCGCCCGACAGGTCGATCAGCAGGGCGCCGCTGTAGCCGATCACTTCCACGTCGCGCATGGCGTCGACCACCATGGCGCTGTTTTCATCGATACCCAGTCCCAGGTGATAGCCTTTTTTCAGCATCACGGGAATCATGCGCGCAAAGCGCCCGCGCACCAGCAGATGCTGGTCCACAAAAACGTCGCTGCCGATGAAGCCCAGTCCGGGCGCGATCTCGCGGCCATCCGTGACGCCCATCTTGAGCATGTCGAGCACGGGTTTGGCATCGTAGAACATGGTCGTGCTCATGATGGCCGCGCCGGCGCTGGAACCGGCGATCACGCCGCCGTTGCGGTAGACCGACCAGATGGCTTCCAGCGCGGCCGTGCGGCTGCCGTCCGGGCGCAGCAACGCTTGCGTGATGCGCCCCTGGTCGCCGCCGGCAAAATAGATGCCTGTGGCCGACTTGATCTGCGTGACGATGGCCGGATCTTCGGCCGCCTTGCGGTAATCGCGATTGGCCAGCTTGACGGCCAGCGGCACGAAAAAGGCGTCCGCGCCATATTGATTGAGCTTCCTGATGATGCTTTCACCCGATTTTTCCGGGTTCATCGCGGCCGAGGCCAGCACGGCGATGCGCGCGCCCGGACCGCCCGACAACTTGACGATGCGCTGCCACACTTCGGCATTGTCGGCGCGCAGGCCGCCGCCGATGATGACGAGCGTACCCTGCGGCGCGCTGCCGATGGCGCTGCCGCCGGGCGCCGCCACGGCATGGAAGCTGCACAATGCCAGCGCGAACAGCAGCGCGGCGCAAAAGGTGTGGTACCGGATTGAGAATAATTTCATGATGCCTTTCGAATACAAGGAAAGGGGCGCGCACTTGTTGATACCGGCGCGCGCCCTTGCTGCCAAAACTGCTGCCTGCCACCCAACTGCATCGAACTACGATACTACTTGCCGCATATGACAGCGTTGTTGCGGTATCTCCAGTTTTTTACTTGAAGCTGTAATTGGCGCTGGCGTAGAAGCGCCGGCCGCGCGGGTCGGCGTAGCTGGGGTCATAGCCGGACAGGAAGAAAAATGCCTGGTTCGAGTATGGCGGACTGGTATTGAACAGATTCTGTATGCCGGCGCGCAGCTTGAACTGCTGGCTGACCGCATACGCGCCCGACATGTCCCACAGCGTGTAGGCCTTCACGCGGTTCGGCTTGACCACGCTGCCGTCGTCGGTATTGATGGCCGAGTTCTGGTCATCGTAGCCGCTCGAATACGTGTTCGACAGGCTGGCCGAATACGGGCCATTGTCCCAGTCGAGGGTGATCGTATGGCGCCAGCGCTGCACCACGCCGTCCGTGACGAACTTGTTCAGATTGCTGATGAAGACATCGCCAGGGCTGGTCTGGATTTTTGAGCCGAGCACATAGGTGCCGCTCAGATGTCCGCCAAAGCGTCCCCACGCCGTTTTCACGCCATGCAGATCGGCCGTGATATCGATGCCCGAGGCTTTTTGCGCACCGCGGTTTTCCTTGCGCAGCTCGATGTAGCGGATTCCATTGTCTTCGTCGCGGTGTACGAGATTGCCGTACTTGGACAGGTTGGACAGGATGATGTCGTCGCCGATTTCGCTGATCAAATCCGTGCGCCTGATGTTCCAGTAGTCGGCACTGAAGGTCCAGTGCTGGCCGGGCTCGAGCACCACGCCGGCCGTGAACTGGCGGCTGCGCTCCGGTTTCAGCTTGTCGTTGCTGTAGCGGCGCGTACGCCAGTTGTCGGCGCAGACGGAGTAGTCGTTGTTCTCGGCTTCGCAGTACACGGGATCAGGCAGGGTCGCCGTCTGGCTGTAGACAGTGGGCCGATGCAGGTCCGACATCGACGGCGCGCGGAAGCCCTTGCCGGCCGAGGCGCGCAGCAGCACCTCCTTGCTGGGCATGTAGGTCAGGCCGATCTTCGGACTGAGGGCGCCGCCCACTTGCTGGTAATGGTCATAGCGGCCGGACAGCTGCGCCTGCCATTGCTTGCTAAACGGCAATAGCAATTCACTATAGATGGCCTGCACGTTGCGGCTGTCGCTGGTGGCCACGCCGCCTTCGGGCGCGTCATCGTTGGTGATGTTACCGCTCATTAGCAATGCGGATGGCCGGAAATCCGTGCGCTCGCGCCGCACTTCGCCGCCCACCGCCAACGCCATGTCGCCGCCGCCCATGGACATCAAGGCACGCGACACCTTGAAATCGAGCGCATCCATGACGCCGCGCGCGTGCCGCACTTCGTCGTTGACCTGGATGCTCTCGAGCAGCGCCTTGCCCGCCGCACTGGAGGGGCCGAAGGGATTGATGGTGCCATCCGTGATGCCCTTTTGTAGCTGGTCTGCCAGGAGGTAGCCGTGCGTGTCCTTGTCCCTGACCACATTGACACTGTGATTCAAGCCCACGTCGTAATCCCAGCCGCCCACGGTGCCGGTGGCGCCCACCACGTAACGCTGGCTTTCGCTGGTCAATTCGCTGGTGCGCATGCCCGCTTCGTTCAGGCGGATGCGCAGGGCCAGCGTGCCGGTCAACCCGGCAGCGTTCAGCTGCGGCACCATGCTGGCGTCGATTTCGCCATCCGGCCGCGCTGTCGATCCCACGTAATAGCTGCGCGAGCGGCTCAGCGCCACCTCCGCATACAATTGGTGATCGTTGTTCAATTTGAGGACGCCGCGCGTGAGCAGGTTCTGCTTGTCCGTTTTCGGATACAGCTCGGTGTCGCCCATGTAGTTATAGGTACACGCATCGACGCCGCCCGTGCCGGCAGGCAGGTACACATTGGCCGGTCCGCTGCAGCCCGGAATCGACAGATTAATCAGGCGATTCGTGATCGGCTGGCCATTGAGCAGGAAGCCCTGCTCCTGCAGGTAGTCGCGCTGGTCGCTGGAGAGGCGGATATTTGCCGGACTGGTGTAACTGGACAGCAAATGGCCGAGGCGTTCCGGCACCTGCAGGTGCGGAATGAACTTGCGCTGCGAGGTGCTCAGACGGTCGGTTTTTTGCAGGTCGACCACGGCAAAGATATTGTAGCCATCCGTGGCCAGGTCGCCCGTGCCGGCCGTGATGCTGGCCGTGCGCTTGCCGGCGCCGCCTTCCTGCGTGCCGCTGCCGTAGGCGTTCAGTTCCACGCCCTGGTAATCCTTGCGCGTAATAAAATTGATGACGCCGCCGATGGCGTCCGTGCCGTACAGGGCCGAGGCGCCGTCGAGCAGCACTTCCACACGCTGCAGGGCGGCGGCGGGAATGTTATTGAGGTCCACGCCCGCATCGTCGCCGGGCGAGGCAAAGTTGGCCATGCGGCGGCCATTGAGCAGCACCAGGGTCGACGAGGTGCCCACGCCGCGCAGGTTGGCGCTGTTGAAGCCGCGCTGGTCGCCGCCCACGTTGATGCTGACGCCATCGGTCAGGCCGCCCACGTTGGCCGAGACGCGCGCCATCAGCTCGGCCGCCGTCGTCACGCCCGCCTTTTCGATCTCGGCCCGCGTGATGATCTGCACGGGCAGCGCCGTCTCCGACTCCAGCCGCTTGATGGCCGACCCCGTGATTTCCACGCGCTGCATTTTTTTCGGCGCCGGCTCCACATCCGGCCCCTGCTCTTGCGCCTGCGCGCCGCCGGCCAGCATGCCCAGCGCCGCCGACACGCTCAGGGCCCCCAGCGCCAGCCGCACGCCTTGCGCCAGCACCGATTCGCGCGGCAAGGAGCCGCCGTCCTGTTTTTTCATCTGCATTGTCATTCTCCCCGGATGTTGATGCCTGATTTTTATAATGATTTTGGGACTGCCTTGCGTTGCTTTGAAGCTGTTTTCCGCGCGCCTTGCACGCCATGTTCGCCGCCATACAGATAGGCGGAGATGACTTCGCTCAAGCGGGCCGCTTTTTCTACGTTCTTCCTGTTCGATACCATCAGCGCCACGGCCAGCGCCTCGATCATGGCCAGCGCCGTGCTGGCGCTGCTGGGCAGGACGGGATGCGTGCTTTGCGCATACAGCGCGTGGTCGGCCAGTTCGCCCAGGGGCGACGCGGGCGAGTCGGTGAGCGCCACGATGCAGGCGCCGCGGTCGCGCGCGAAGCTGGCCAGGCCGATGCAGTCGAGCGTGTAGCGGGGGAACGAGATCACCACGAGCACGTCCTGCGCCGTCAGGTTGACCAGATGACCGGCCGCCACTTCCGAGCCGCCGATGCCCACCACTTCCACCACGTGCGGGCAAAACGGCTGCAGATGCTGCACCAGCATGCCCGCCAGGTTGGCCGACAGGCCGAAACCCATCACGTACACGACCTTGGCGCGCGTCAGGCGGCGCACAACGGCCAGCATGGCGGGCGGCGACAGGGCATCGGACGTGGCGGCGATGTTCGCGGCCGCATATTCCAGGCTTTCCGTGATGGGCGAGGTGGCGCGCGCGCGCCGTTCTATCGTGCGGCGCAGTTTGTCGACCGGCTGCAGCAGCGATTGCAGGGTTTCGGCCATGGCGCCGCGCATGGCCGAGTAATTCTTCTGACCGATATCGCGCGCGAAGCGACTGATGGTGGCCGTCGACACCTGGCAGCTGTCGGCCAGTTCCTCGATGCCCAGCGCCGTCACGCGCATCTGGTTGCGCAGCAGGTAATCGGCGATCTGCCGCTGCGAAGCCGAGCCGCCGGCCAGCACGTGCATCAGCGCCTGCCCCAGCGGCGATTGCGCGAAGGCGGCATCGGGCGACGCCAGCGAGGTGGCAAGTGGCGTGGGGGCGCTGCTTCTGGCAGGACTGGCGGATGCTCTCATATCACTGGCGGCCTGTATTCTTGGGCACTGCTGATCACTGGCGGAGGGGGAAATCGGGTCGCTGGAACTTACTGTACTCATATCAAAAAGAAAACTCAACAAATATTTGTAAAAGGATTTTCATTGATTTACTTCGTGAAAATATTGCTACATAATCGACCGGAATCCATCAACCATGCACCTTTTCGGGGCGCCCACCATGCAAGTACAGCAGCATTCCATCTCCACCGCGCACGCCAGCATGTCATGCCAATTGAGCAGCTTCCACTTCGGCAGCGCGGCCGCCACCAGCCGCAGCGGCAAGAAGGTCTACATCCAGGCGGCCCTGCACGCGGACGAGGTACCGGGCATGCTGGTGTCGCAATTTTTGCGCCGCGAACTGCTGGCGCTGGAAGCGGCCGGCAAGGTGCACGGCGAAATCATCCTGGTACCGGCCGCCAACCCGATCGGCCTGGCGCAAGCCATCCATGGCGCGCCGTTCGGCCGTTTCGACCTGACCACCGGCATCAACTTCAACCGCGCCTACCGCCACGTGGCTGATGAATTGAAAACCACGCTCGATGGCCAGCTGGGGCAGGATGCGCAAGCCAACGTGGCGCTGATACGCGAGCACGCGCGCGCCGCCGTCGCCGCCTGGCGGCCGGGCACGGATGCGGAGACGCTGAAGAAAACCCTGCTGGGCATGGCCATCGACGCCGACATCGTGCTCGACCTGCATTGCGATAACGAGGCAGCCCTGCACATCTATACGGGCACGCCGCTGGCGGCACAGATCGCGCCCCTGTCCGCGCTCCTGGGTGCGCGCGCCGTGCTGCTGGAACTGGCGGCAGGCGAAGAGCCGTTCGACGAAGCCTGCAGCCGCTTGTGGTGGGATCTCGACGCGCACTTCGGCGGCCGCTATCCGATTCCCGCCGCCTGCCTGTCGACCACCGTCGAACTGCGCGGCGAGGTGGAGGTGAGCTACGCCCTGGCCGAACGCGACGCCGCCGCCCTGCTGCGCTTTCTCGCCATCGAGGGCGTGCTGGACATCGCCGGCGCCGGCGACGACCTGCCCGCGCCGCAATGTACGCCAACGCCGCTGGCGGGCGTGGAACCGATTCTCGCGCCGCATCACGGCGTGCTGGTCTACCTGCGCGAAATGGGCGACGTGCTGGCCGCCGGCGACGCGGTGGCCGACCTGATCGACCCCGTCAGCGGCGAGACGACGACCTTGCGCTGCACCGTCGCCGGTGTCTTTTTTGCGCGCAGCGCCCACCGCCACGTCCTGCGCGGCATGAACGTCGGCAAGGTCGCAGGCAGCATCGCCTTCCGCGGCGGCAGCCTGTTGAGCCAATAAATGTCACAAAAAAGCGCCATGAGAACATTCAAGCTTCCCAATACCTTCGTCCTGCTGTGCGCCATCCTGGCCATGATCGCCCTGGCGACCTGGCTGGTGCCGGGCGGGAAATTCGACACCCAGCTGGTCAACGGCAAGCAGCTGATCATCCCCGGCACGTTTCATTACGTAGCCAACAAGCCGCAGGGACTGGCCGCGCTGATGATGGCGCCCATCAAGGGCTTCGTCGACGCCAGCCTGATCATCGGCTTCGTGCTGATCGTCGGCGGCGCCTTCGCCGTGCTGCAAAAAACGGAAGCCTTCGATTCGCTGATCAAGGCCATCGCCAAGGCGCACACCAGTTCGCGCTTCGTGCGCGCCGCCATCATCCCCGTCTTTTTTACGATGTTTTCGCTGGGCGGCGCCACCTTCGGCATGAACGAGGAAGCGATTCCCTTCATCCTGATCTTCGTGCCGCTGGCCCTGGCCCTGGGCTACGACACCATCACGGGCGTGTCGATTCCCTTCATCGGCTCGCAGGTGGGCTTTTCCGCCGCCTTTTTAAATCCGTTCAACGTCGGCATTGCGCAGGGCATCGCCGGCGTGCCGATCTTTTCCGGCATCGGCTACCGCCTGATCGTGTGGGCCATCGCCACTGCCGTCAGCATCGTGTTTTTGATGTGGTATGCGGCGCGCATCAAGCGCCATCCGGAAAAAAGCCCGACCTACCTGCTCGATATCGAAAAGCGCAGCGAACATTCGATGGACCTGGACAGCTTTGCCGGCATGACGCGCACGCACCGCGCCGTACTGTGGATCTTCATGGCGACCTTGCTGACGATGGTCGTCGGCGTCGTCAAGTACGACTGGTTCATCGATGAAATCGCCGCGTTGTTCCTGGTGATGGCCATCATCGTCGGCCTGGTCGGCCGGCTCGACATGGACAGCCTGGTCGCCTCCTTCGTGCAGGGCGCGCGCGACATGGTCAGCGTGGCGCTGGTCATCGCGCTGGCGCGCGGCACCATGATCCTGGCGCGCGACGCGCAGATCATCGACACCATACTGCATGCATTGACGCCCCTGGTGGCCTCGTCGAGCCCCGTCTTCGCCGCGCAAAAGATGTTCTTCATGCAGTCGGTGATCAACTTCTTCATCCACTCGGGCAGCGGCCAGGCGGCGCTGACCATGCCCATCATGGCGCCGCTGGCCGACCTGGTCGGCGTGACGCGCCAGACGGCCATCCTGGCCTTCCAGTTCGGCGAATTCACCACGCCGATGATCCCCACGTCCGGCATCACCGTCGGCGTGCTGGCGCTGGCGCGCGTGCCCTGGATCACGTGGGCCAAATGGATGATCCCGCTGCAGCTGATCTACCTGGTGCTGGCGCTGCTGCTCTTGATTCCGCCCTGCCTGATGCACTGGCAGTGAGCGCCGGTCCAGCTGCTCAGGCAATCAACGCTGGTAGATATCCGGCACATACCGCTCCATCAGCGTCTCCGGCCTGAGCGGCGCCGTAAAGCCGTAGCGCGCATACAAATCATGCGCCGTGCTGGTGGCCAGCATGAAACGGCGCAAGCCCTGCAAGCCGGGATGCGCCGTCACGGCCTCCATCAGGCGCTGGCTGTAGCCACGGCCGCGGTATTCTTCCAGCACATACACGTCGACCAGATAGGCAAACGTGGCGTAGTCGGTGACCACGCGGGCGAACGCCACCTGACGGCCGTCCAGCGTGCCGCCAAAGCAGAGCGAATGGTCGATCGCGCGCTGTACGGTAGCCAACGGGATGCCGATGGCCCATGTCGATTGCGTGCTGAGAAAATGGTGGATGGCTGGAACGTCGAGTTCCGCCTTGTCGGTGCGGATCATCAAATGTGACATCGCGCTGGCCCTGCTATCGTTGAAAAACACGATCATCGGCCTTTTTGCTGCGGCTGTCACCAGGGCTCGAGAGAACCAGGGGCGCCGCCCGTTCTGCCTGTCCGTGATGCGGTGTTGCTGTTTGCTGCCGATGCTTCTTGTACTGCCTGCAATCCCATCGCCACGCTTACAGGGCAGCTTTTTCTTCGGCGCTCAAACGCTTGGCGCTGACGTACACGGTGTGCATGGTGGCTTGATCGGCGCTGGCGGCGATGGGGGCCGGCGCGGCGCGGAACTTCGGCACGGCAGCGGTGGCCAGGCTGGTGGCGGCGGCGACGGCGATGATGGCAACGAAGATGGCTTCCATGTTTTTAGCGATGTTCATGATGGTGTCCTGTGAGTGGGTGGTTGTGTGCTGCGATGATTGAACTGTAGGCCGATCCTCCCTGAACCGCCATCGGATTGCGACCAAACGCACGATTCGCGGGACAGAATACAAAAAGCCCCGATGAAACGCACAACAGGCACCCGGCGTGGCATTTGAGGCTGGCCAGCCCCATTCCTGGCCATTTCAGCGCCCTGCAAACCCCTAAAAGCCCTACCGCCGGCCAACCTTGTTTATAATCGCCGTACACTAAAGGACTTCTTTCATGACTGATCAATTCTCCAAAAAGGGCGAAGCCTGGTCGGCCCGGTTTTCCGAACCGGTCTCGGACCTCGTCAAGCGCTACACAGCTTCTGTATTTTTTGACAAGCGCCTGGCGCTGTTCGACATCGAAGGTTCGCTGGCCCATGCGGAAATGCTGCATGCGCAAGCCATCATCAGCCCGGCCGACTACGCGGAAATCCAGCGCGGCATGGCGCAAATTTCGCAGGAAATCGCCGCCGGCCAGTTCGAATGGCTGCTGGACCTGGAAGATGTCCACCTGAATATCGAAAAACGCCTGACCGAACTGGTAGGCGATGCGGGCAAGCGCTTGCACACGGGCCGTTCACGCAACGACCAGGTGGCCACCGACATCCGCCTGTACGTGCGTTCCGCCATCGACGACATCAGCGCCCTGCTGGCGACGTTGCGCAGCGCGCTGACGGACCTGGCCGAGCAGCATGCCGACACCATCATGCCGGGCTTCACCCACATGCAGGTGGCCCAGCCGATCACTTTCGGCCACCACATGCTGGCGTATGTCGAAATGTTCGGCCGCGACGCCGAGCGCATGGCCGACTGCCGCAAGCGCGTCAACCGCCTGCCGCTGGGCGCCGCCGCCCTGGCCGGCACCACCTTCCCCATCGACCGCCTGCGCGTGGCAAAAACGCTGGGCTTTGACGACGTGTGCCACAACTCGCTCGACGCCGTCTCGGACCGCGACTTCGCCATCGAATTTTGCGCCGCCTCCGCCGTGCTGATGATGCACGTGTCGCGCATGGCCGAAGAGCTGGTGATCTGGATGAGCCCACGCATCGGCTTCATCGACATCGCCGACCGCTTCTGCACCGGCTCGTCGATCATGCCGCAAAAGAAAAACCCGGACGTGCCGGAACTGGCGCGTGGCAAGACGGGCCGCGTCTACGGCCACCTGATTGGCCTCTTGACCCTGATGAAAGGCCAGCCGCTGGCCTACAACAAGGACAACCAGGAAGACAAGGAACCGCTGTTCGACACCGTCGATACCGTCATCGATACCCTGCGCATCTTCGCCGACATGGCCGGCGGCATCACGGTGAAACCGGAAGCGATGCGCGCGGCGGCCCTGCAAGGCTACGCCACGGCGACCGACCTGGCCGACTATCTGGTCAAGAAAGGCTTGCCGTTCCGCGACGCCCATGAAGCGGTGGCCCTGGCCGTGCGCGCCTGCGTCGATGCCGGCTGCGACCTGGCCGACCTGTCTTTGGAGCAGCTGCGCGCGTTTTCGCCGCTGACCGGCGAAGACGTATTCGAGGTGCTGACCCTGGAAGGCTCCGTTGCCGCGCGCGACCACGTGGGCGGCACCGCGCCACGCCAGGTACGCGAAGCGATCGCCCGCGTGCGCACGCAGCTGGAAAAATAAAACCGGTTCTTGCCGGCAAGCGCCCCGCTGCAGCGATGCAGCGGGGCCTTTTTCATTGGCTATGTCACCATCAGATGTGGGAATGCTCCTAGCGTTGCCTTCAATAATGTTTCCGGCGACCGGATACGCCCGGCGTCCAGTATCCAGCGCCAGCCCAGGTAATTCGGCAGGTAGCGCGTCGCCACGCCGTGAAAGGGGCGTAGCCATGCCCGCAGGCGGCTGTGATATGCATTGACGTTCTGTACATGCGCGGCGCCCTGCACGCGGATGCCTGCGCGCACATTGACGGCCTGGTGGCTGATCCCCGCTTCCTTGGCAAAGGCGCGATAGGCGGCATGGCTATCGGTGAGCAACAGGATATCCTTGTCGATCATGGGCAATAAATAATGGCGCACCTGCGCCTTCGTCAGCGCCCCTTTTCCGGTGACGAAATCGAGAGTTTGTCCCGTACGGTCGCGCGCCACCAGGATGCAGACCTGCTCATTGGAAATGCCACGCCGGCGGG
>NZ_LRIC01000006.1:0-1142 GCF_001758725.1 Janthinobacterium sp. HH106
CGGATAGCGAAGCGCAGACCTTCTTCCATCGCGATCGGGTTGATCAGCTTGACGGTGATCGACACGTTATCGCCTGGCATGACCATTTCTTTGTCTGCTGGCAACTCGATCGAACCGGTTACGTCCGTCGTGCGGAAGTAGAACTGTGGACGATAGTTGTTGAAGAATGGCGTATGACGGCCGCCTTCGTCTTTCGACAGAACATAGATCTCGCCGGTGAAGTGCGCATGCGGCTTGATCGAGCCTGGCTTGGCCAGCACTTGACCACGTTGCACGTCTTCACGCTTGGTGCCGCGCAGCAGCAGACCAACGTTGTCGCCAGCTTGACCTTGGTCCAGCAGCTTGCGGAACATTTCCACGCCGGTGCAAGTCGTTTTGACGGTATCGGTGATACCGACGATTTCGATCTCTTCACCGACTTTGACAATGCCGCGCTCGATACGACCGGTCACAACGGTACCGCGACCCGAGATCGAGAACACGTCTTCCACTGGCATCAGGAACGCACCGTCAACAGCGCGCTCTGGCGTTGGGATGTAAGCATCCAGCGCATCGGCCAGACGCAGCACTGCGTCAACGCCCATTTCGCCTTCTTTGCCTTCCAGCGCCATACGTGCCGAACCTTTGATGATTGGCAGGTCGTCGCCTGGGAATTCGTACTTCGACAACAGCTCGCGCACTTCCATTTCAACCAGTTCCAGCAGCTCTGCGTCATCGACCAGGTCGCACTTGTTCAGGAACACGATGATGTATGGAACGCCAACTTGGCGGGCCAGCAGGATGTGTTCGCGGGTCTGTGGCATTGGGCCGTCAGCTGCGGAGCACACCAGGATCGCGCCGTCCATCTGGGCTGCACCGGTAATCATGTTTTTGATGTAATCGGCGTGGCCTGGGCAGTCAACGTGCGCGTAGTGACGCGTTTCCGTTTCGTACTCGACGTGGGCGGTGTTAATCGTGATACCGCGCGCTTTTTCTTCTGGCGCTGCATCGATCTGGTCGTATGCTTTAGCTTCGCCGCCGAATTTCTTCGACAGAACCGTTGCGATTGCAGCGGTCAGCGTGGTTTTACCGTGGTCGACGTGGCCGATGGTGCCGACGTTGACGTGCGGCTTGGTCCGTTCGAATTTACCTTTTGCCATTTT
>NZ_LRIC01000007.1:0-1228 GCF_001758725.1 Janthinobacterium sp. HH106
CGCTAATCCGACCTTGTATTATTCCCCTCATGCCGTTCGTGGTATTGCGAACGGTATCGACCGCTGTCAAAATCTTGGTAGGCATATCAAGACCGGGTAACTGGATGCCGTATCCGCCCTTAGGCCCCGAGCCAGCTCCGTAGATCTCGCACCAGTTACCCATCCTCCATATCAAGATCGGACAGTATCTTTGGCACCGGCATGCCGGTTAGCCCGCATTTGCAAGGTAGATCGCAAGAGGACCACAGCATGTTTAATTTAGGAATCGACGTTGCCAAGGCCAAGCTCGACTGCGCGCTGCGCCTGCCCAACGGCAAGCATCGTAACAAGGTTGTCGAGAACAACCGTCAAGGATTCACCGCGCTCCACGCATGGCTGCTGAAGCATGCTGCCGGCAGCCCCAGGGTGTGCATGGAAGCGACGGGCACGTATTGGGAAGGAGTTGCCGAATATCTCGCTGGACTTGGCATGGTGGTCAGTGTCATCAATCCGGCCCAGATCAATGCCTTCAGCGCTTCGCGCCTGGTACGCACCAAGACCGACAAGGTCGACGCACAGCTGATCGCCGACTTCGCCCATGAACGCCAGCCAGAGCCCTGGCAGGCGCCATCGCCGGCCGAGCAATCGCTGCGCGCGCTGGTGCTGCGCCTGGATGCCTTGCAAGCGATGCGCCAGCAGGAAAGCAACCGGCTTGAAGTGGCGCGCGCGGCGGTACGCCAGGGTATCGAGGATCATATTGCCCGGCTCGATGCCGAGATCAAAGCGCTGATCCTGGCGATCCGCCGTCATATCGATGACGACCCGGATTTACGCGGCAAGCGCGAATTGCTCGATAGCATCCCTGGCCTGGGCGAGCGCACGATTCCCGTGCTGCTGTCCTACTACGCCAATCCTGAGCGCTTCGACAGCGCCAAGCAGGCGGTGGCGTTTGCGGGCCTCGATCCGCGCCAGCACGAGTCGGGTTCCAGCGTGCGTGGCAAGCCACGCATGTCGAAGGTCGGCCACAGCTTCCTGCGCAAGGCACTGTACATGCCGGCCATGGTGGCAGTGCATAAGACGCCTTGGGGCAAGCGCTTCGGTCAGCGCCTGCGTGACGCCGGCAAAGCGCCCAAGCTGATCATTGGCGCCATGATGCGCAAGCTGGTGCACGTGGCATTCGGCGTGCTCAGGTCGGGAAAAATATTTGATCCGGCCTTGCACGCCGCTTGACGGGGATAACAGTATCTAC
>NZ_LRIC01000008.1:0-261778 GCF_001758725.1 Janthinobacterium sp. HH106
ACTCTCGACCTCAACCTTGGCAAGGTTGCGCTCTACCAACTGAGCTACTCCCGCAGTGGACAACATTGTATCAGAAGCTCTACTACATCGCCAGTACTACTTTTTACTGCATTTGCTGTTTTTACCTATGACACGATCCAGAAAACTGGAGCGGGAGAAGAGTCTCGAACTCTCGACCTCAACCTTGGCAAGGTTGCGCTCTACCAACTGAGCTACTCCCGCGTCATCAACAACAGGCCAGCATTATAGAGGGATTACAGGGGCTGTCAACGGGCAATATCTGGTCTTTTGCAAAATATTTGGGGTCAGACCCTTTGGGTCTGACCCCAGCTCTTGCGTTTGGGTTAAAAAGACGCCAGCCCAATGCTATCGGCGTCCATCACCTCAATGCAAATTGCCCGCTTTTTCCTTGATGAGCGGCCATGCCAGGCGCAGGTAATAGAACATCGACCACACCGTCAGCACGCAGGCGATCCACAGCAGCTTCTCGCCCCACACATGGGTGTCGATCGCGCCGAAGATCACTTCGTGGTACAGCAGCAAGGGAATGGCCGTCATTTGCGCGGCCGTCTTGATCTTGCCGATCGAGCTGACGGCCACCGATTTCGATGCACCGATCTGCGCCATCCATTCGCGCAAGGCGGAAATGGTGATTTCGCGGCCGATGATGATGAAGGCCAGCACGGCATTGACACGGTCCAGCTGCACCAGCACCAGCAAGGCGCCCGCCACCATCAGCTTGTCGGCCACGGGGTCGAGGAAGGCGCCGAAGGCCGAGGTCTGGTTCCAGCGCCGCGCGAGAAAACCGTCGAACCAGTCGGTCACGGCCGCAACGATGAAGACCAGGGTGGCAACCAGGTTCTGGTCGCCATGCAGCAGCATCGACGGCGGCAGGTAAAACACGCCGACGACGAGCGGGATGAGGGCCACGCGCAGCCAGGTCAAAAGGATGGGAATATTAAAAGGCATAAGAGAGCAATCGGCCGACGGGTAAATTGAGCATGAAGAAAGCGTGAAGAAAGCGCCACTAGTCTACATGGCCCCGGGGTATTAGCCTAGTCCGGTTGCCGCAGCGCCGGACCAGGCCACCTGTTCATTAATGCAGCTGCTTGTAGATTTCTTCCGCCAGCTGCGTGGAAATCCCCTCCACCGACATCAGGTCCTCGACGCTGGCGTCGACCACGCCGCGCAAGCCGCCAAAGCGCGACAGCAGTTTCTGGCGGCGCTTGGCGCCGATGCCTTCGATCTCTTCCAGGCGCGAGGTCTGGCGCGTCTTGGCCCGCTTGGCGCGCATGCCCGTGATGGCGAAGCGGTGCGCCTCGTCGCGGATCTGCGCGATCAGCATCAGCGCCGCCGATTCCTTGCCCAGTTCCTGCGCCGGACGGCCATCGACGAACAGCAGGGTTTCCAGGCCCACCTTGCGCCCTTCCCCCTTGGCCACGCCGACAATCAAGCTGATATCGAGTCCCAGCTCGGCGAACACCTGGCGCGCCATTTCGATCTGTCCCTTGCCGCCGTCGATCAGCACCACGTCGGGCATCACGCCGTCGCCATTGGCCACCTTTTCGTAGCGGCGCATCAAGACCTGGCGCATGGCCGCGTAATCGTCGCCGGGCGTGATGTCGTTGATGTTGTAGCGCCGGTATTCGCCGTTCTGCATGGCGTGGTGGTGGAACACGACGCACGAGGCCTGCGTCGCTTCGCCCTGCGTGTGGCTGATGTCGAAACACTCGACGCGCAGGCTGTCGAGGTCTTCCGTTTCCAGGCGCAGCGCCTCGGCCAGCGCGCGCGTGCGCGACTGCTGCGAACCCTGCTCGGACAACAGGCGCGCCAGCGAAATCTCGGCGCCCTTCTGCGCCATTTCCAGCCACTGGCGGCGCTGCCCCTGCGGCTGGAAGATCAGGTTGATGCGGTGGCCGCACTGCTCCATCAGCGCCACCATCAGGGCCGGCTGGTCGAATTCGATATTCAGGATCAGGGTGCCGGGAATGAATTTTTCCGTGTAGTGCTGGGCCAGGAAGGCAGCCAGCACCTCCACCTCGATGGCTTCTTCGGCAATCGCCGCCGCATCGCTGAGCTGGCTGGGGAAATACGCGCGGTCGCCCAGGTGGCGCCCGCCCCGCACCATGGCCAGGTTGACGCAGGCGCGCCCGCCCTGGACCAGCACGGCGATGATGTCGACGTCGGCGTCGCCCGTCGTCTCCATGCTCTGCTGGTGCAGCACGCGCGACAGCGAAGCGATCTGGTTGCGCACCACCACGGCTTGCTCGAATTTCAGTTCGGCGGCAAACGCGTGCATCTTCTTTTCCAGGTCGGCCATCACCTCGCTCTGGCGCCCGCGCAGGAAGCGCGCCGCGTTTTCCACGTCGTTTTTATAATCTTCCTTGCTGATCAGGTTCACGCACGGCGCGCTGCAGCGGCCGATCTGGTGCAGCAGGCAGGGCCGCGTGCGGTTGGCGTAGACGCTGTCCTCGCAGGTGCGGATCAGGAACACCTTTTGCAGGATCTGCATCGATTCCTTGACGGCCCAGGAACTGGGGAACGGCCCGAAATACTGGTTTTTCTTGTCCACCGCACCCCGGTAATACACCATGCGCGGCGCGTCGCCATTGGTGATTTTCAGATACGGGTACGATTTATCATCGCGGAACAGGATGTTGTAGCGCGGCTGCAGCGCCTTGATCAGATTGTTTTCCAGGATCAGCGCTTCCGCCTCACTGTGCGTGACGGTCGTTTCCAGGCGCGCGATGCGCTCGACCATCATGGCGATGCGGGGGCTGGCCAGGTTTTTCTGGAAATAGCTGGACACGCGTTTTTTCAGGTCGCGTGCCTTGCCGACGTACAACACCTTGTCGGCGGCGTCGAAATAGCGGTACACGCCGGGCAGGTTCGGCAGCTTGGCAACGGTGGCCAGCACCTGCGCGCGCGGGTCGGGTGGCGTTTCCGCCAAGGAAGGTTCTGGGCTTGCTTCGGTCATTGCTGGCTCATTCTTGCACTGCTTGCTCCACGATCACGAACGCGACCGCATATTCTTCTTCATCGCTGATCGTCACTTGCGCGCTCAACCGGTTTTTTTCCATGAAATCCGCCAGCACACCGCTGCAGACGATCATCGGCTTGCCGCTGGGGTGGTTCAGCATCTGCGCGGCGGGCCACGTCATCGGCATGCGCAAGCCCAGACCGATGGCCTTGGAAAACGCTTCTTTTGCGGCGAAGCGCGTGGCGAGAAAACGCACGCCGCGCACGGCATTCTTGGCGCTGCGGGCGCGGAATTTTTCCAGCTCCTGCGGTCCCAGTATCTTTTTGGCGAAACGCTCGCCGTGGCGCGCCAGGGCCGCCTCGATGCGGGGAATCTTGCAGATATCGGTGCCGATGCCGTAAATCACGCCGAGCTCCCTTGTCAGGCCCTGTAGCCCAGGCGCGTGGCCACCATGATGGCCTTCATTTCGCGCACGGCGTTTTCCCAGCCGACAAACACGGCATGGGCGACGATGGCGTGGCCGATGTTCAGTTCGGCAATATCGGGAATCGCGGCAATCGCCTGCACATTGGTGTAATGCAAGCCGTGGCCCGCATTGACCTTCAAGCCGCGGCCCACGCCGAACAGCACGCCGGCCTTGATGCGTTCCAGCTCCGCCAGCTGTTCCGCGCCTTGCGTATCGGCGTAGCGCCCCGTGTGCAGTTCGATCACGGGCGCACCGAGTTCGGCGGCGGTGGCGATCTGTTGCTCATCGGCATCGATGAACAGGCTCACGCGGATGCCCTCGCCTTGCAGCTGCTGCACGGCAGCCTGCACTTCCTTGAAGTAGCGCACCACGTCCAGGCCCCCTTCCGTCGTCACTTCCGTGCGTTTTTCCGGCACCAGGCACACGTCGGCCGGGCGGATGCCGCAGGCGAAGTCGATCATTTCCTGCGTCACTGCCGCTTCCAGGTTCATGCGCGTGAGCAACTGCGGCGCGATGGCGATCACGTCCGCATCCTTGATGTGGCGGCGGTCCTCGCGCAAATGCAGGGTGATGGCGTCGGCGCCCGCCTGTTCGGCCAGCAAGGCCGCGCGGATCGGGTCCGGATACGCGGTGCCGCGCGCATTGCGCAAGGTGGCCACGTGGTCGATGTTGACGCCCAGGTCGATGACGGGGCCGGCAGGCTGCAAAAAGCTCATAGTGATGGTATCCGTAAAGTGCTGTAGCGCAACCGCTACAACTGCATTAAATCGATCAGTATCTGGCGCGTGTTCAAGGTGGCGCCTCCCAGTTGATGGGCCAGCAAAAAACGCATCAGCAGCTTGCTTTGCGCCTGCGTGGCCAGGTCACAATAATCTTCGCGCTCCATGTCGAGCAGGGTCTTGCCCGTGATCTTGGGCCAGGCGTCGGCGGCGCGCGCCGGGCGCGGTCCCCGTTCCGGGTCGACCACGTATACCTGCCCCGCTTCGACGGCCTGGCGCGTGCCCGTGCAGCGCGTCAGGTCGGCCGCCACGCCCGTTTCCTTGAGCAGCGCGCGCTCGAACTTGCGCAGCACGATGGGCGGCGGCTCATTGTGCGCCAGTTGATTCAAGGTGGCAACGTAGTGGTCGAACAGGACGGGATGCGGATCGTCGCGCGCCAGCAGTTTGACGAGCAATTCGTTCAGATAGAAGCCGCACAGCAGGGCCGTCTTTTCCAGCGGCAGCATGCCGCCCACCCATTCCGCGCCCGTCAGGATGCGCAGTTCGGACTTGCCCGTCCAGCCCGCCTGCAGCGGCTGGAACGTCTGCAGCACGCCGCGCAACTGCGAATGGGGCCGCTTGGCGCCCTTGGCGACGAGCGCGATGCGGCCGTACTCGCGCGTAAACACGTCGACGATGAGGCTGGTTTCTTTATGCGGATAGCTGTGCAGCACGAAGGCTGGCTGGCCCGTGATGCGACCGTCGCGCGCGGGCGGACGGCTGCGCCGGGGTGCTGCGGAAGGTGCGGCCGGCGGCGCGATGGCCGCCGGCGCGGGGACAACGGGTGAGGCTGGCGCGGGATCGTGCAGCGCTGGCGTGGTGGTGCTCATGCGTGTGGTGTCGCCCCCGGGTTGCGGATTACTCGTAGCCGTAGGCGCGCAAGCCCGCCTCGTTGTCGGCCCAGCCCGACTTGACCTTGACCCAGATTTCCAGGTACACGGGGCCGCCGAACAGTTTTTCCATATCCAGGCGGGCCTGGGTGGAGACTTCCTTCAGGCGCGCGCCCTTGTTGCCGATGATCATGGATTTATGCGTATCGCGCTCGACCAGGATGGCGGCGAACACGCGGCGCAAATCGCCTTCCTGCTCGAATTTCTCGATCAGCACGGTGCTCGTGTACGGCAGTTCGTCGCCGACGAAGCGGAACAGTTTTTCGCGCACGATTTCCGAGGCGAGGAATTTCTCGCTGCGGTCCGTGATGTCGTCCGGGCCAAAGATGGGCTGGTTTTCCGGCAAGAAGCGCTTGATCTCGTTCTGCAGGCCTTCCAGCTGGAAATGCAGCTTGGCGGACACAGGAACAATGGCGGCGAAGTCGCGCATGGCGGCGATCTTTTGCGCGAACGGCAGCAGCACGGCCTTGTCCTTGACCCTGTCCGATTTATTGATGACGAGGATGCACGGCACTTCCTTCGGCAGCAGGTCCATCACTTGCTGGTCGGCCGGGCCGAACGTGCCCGCCTCGATCACGTACAGGATCACGTCCGAGGAAATCAGCGTGTTCGTGACGGTCTTGTTCAGCGTCTTGTTCAGCGCGTTCGAGTGGCGCGTCTGGAAGCCGGGCGTGTCGACGTAGATGAATTGCGCGTCCGGCACCGTCTGGATGCCCGTGATGCGGTGGCGCGTGGTTTGCGCCTTGCGCGAAGTGATGCTGACCTTCGCGCCGATCAGCACGTTCATCAGGGTCGATTTGCCCACGTTGGGGCGGCCCACGATGGCGATATAGCCACAGCGGAAGTTGTCGGGCATTTTGGTGGCTGTCATGCTAGTGTCGATTCTGTTTAGTGTGAGCGGCGATCGCCGGGGCAGCCGGGGCTGGCGCGTCGTCGCTCTGGATGGTGGCAATGCCGGCCAGCTTGAGCTGGGCGGCGCGCGGTTTGGGCTTGCGGCTGGCGGCAGGCGACTTCAACAGCGCCTGCTCGGCCACGTCCAGCGCCAGTTTGGCGGCGGCTTGCTCACCGGCGCGGCGGCTTCCGCCACGGCCGTAAACCTGGATGTTCAATTTCGGCACCAGGCATTCGATCTCGAATTCCTGGCTGTGGGCGGCGCCATGGGTAGCCACCACGTTGTACTGTGGCAGCGAAATTTTCTTGCTCTGCAAAAACTCCTGCAGCAGGGTCTTGGCATCCTTGCCCAGCGTTTGCGGATCGACCGAGTCGAGGATGGGAATGTAGAAGGCGCGGATCACCGTGCTGGCGGCGTCAAAACCCGTGTCGAGGAAGATGGCGCCCAGCAAGGCTTCCAGCGTGTCGGCGAGGATCGACGGACGGCGGAAGCCGCCCGATTTGAGCTCGCCTTCGCCCAGGCGCAAAAATTGCGACAATTCCAGCTTTTGCGCGATTTCATACAGCGACTGCTGCTTGACCAGGTTGGCGCGCAAGCGCGACAGGTCGCCCTCGTCGATGGTCTTGAAACGTTCGTACAGGATGGAGGCGACCACGCAGTTGAGGATGGAGTCGCCGAGGAATTCCAGCCGCTCGTTATGCAAACTGCTGTGGCTACGGTGCGTCAAGGCTTGCTGCAACAGGCCAGCATCCTGGAACGTATAGCCTAAACGGGTTTGCAATAGCTGAAGATTCATTGTTGTTTCTGTGTCATCTGAGTAATTCGGCTGGCCGCCGCGCGGGGAGTCGGCGCGGCAGCCATGGTTGGTCCATTACAGACCAGGCCGGCTTAGTGTATGCCGCCCACGCGTTTCGGATTGCTGAAGTTCATCCACACCAGGAAAGCCTTGCCGACGATATTCTCGTTCGGCACGAAACCCCAGTAGCGGCTGTCCGCGCTATTGTCGCGGTTATCGCCCATCATGAAGTAATTGCCTTGTGGCACCACACACGTGAAGCCGTCTTCGTTGTAGTTGCACGCCTCCTTGTGCGGGAAATCCTTCACTTCGCGCAAGTTCAACGTGGGAGCGGGCTCGTCGTTGAGGATGCGGTGGCTCACGCCCGTCAGGTTTTCTTCCAGCTGCTTGTGGTAGACCGTGCTTTCGTCATCGAGGTAGTCGTCCAGCGGGGTGTACGCCACTTCCTTGCCGTTGACCGTCAAGCGCTTGTTTTCATAGGTGATTTTATCACCGGGCACCCCGATCACGCGCTTGATATAGTCTTGCGACATATCTTTCGGATACTTGAACACCATCACGTCGCCGCGCTGCGGATCATTGACTTCAATGATGCGCTTGTTGACGATCGGCAAACGAATGCCATAGGTGAACTTGTTTACCAGGATCAAATCGCCGACCAGCAAGGTCGGCACCATCGAGCTCGACGGGATCTTGAACGGCTCGTACAGGAACGAACGCAGGCAAAACACGAGGGCGATGACGGGAAAGAAGCTGCCCGAATACTCGACCCAGGTCGGCTGGCGCAACAGATCTGCCTCGATGGCGGCGCGGCGGCTGCTACTACCATCGGACTTGATGCCTTCAGCCAACGACTTCGCTTGACGCTCATCGAACTCGGCCAGGGCACGGTCGGCCGCCTTGCGGCGCTGCTTGGACAGATAAAATACATCCAGGCACCAGACCAGGCCCGTCAACACCATCAGCACGAACAGGATTAAAGCGAAATTTCCTAAAATCACTTGCAGGTTCATTGATTAACCATCCACTTGTAAAATTGCCAGGAATGCCTCTTGCGGGATCTCCACGGAACCCACTTGCTTCATGCGTTTCTTACCCGCTTTTTGTTTTTCCAGCAATTTCTTCTTGCGGCTGATATCGCCGCCATAGCACTTGGCCAGGACGTTCTTGCGCAAGGCTTTCACGTTCTCGCGCGAAATGATGTTCGCGCCGATGGTCGCCTGGATGGCCACATCGAACATCTGGCGCGGAATCAGTTCGCGCATCTTGGCAGCCACCTGGCGGCCACGGTACTGGCTGTTCGAACGGTGAACGATGATGGCCAGCGCATCGACTTTTTCGCTGTTGATCAGCATGTCGACCTTGACCACGTCGGCCGCGCGGTATTCCTTGAACTCGTAATCCATCGAGGCATAGCCGCGCGACGTCGATTTCAGGCGGTCGAAGAAGTCCAGCACGATCTCGGCCATCGGCATTTCATACACGAGCTTGACCTGGCGGCCGTGGTAGCTCATGTCCATCTGGATGCCGCGCTTGCCGATACACAGGGTGATCACGGAGCCCACGTATTCCTGCGGCATGTACAGATTGACCGTGACGATAGGCTCGCGCACTTCCTCGATGCGCGACGGATCGGGCATCTTCGACGGATTGTCGACGTTGATCATGGTGCCGTCGCGCTGGATCACTTCGTACACCACGGTTGGCGCCGTGGTGATCAGGTCCATGTCGAATTCGCGTTCGAGGCGCTCCTGCACGATTTCCATGTGCAGCAAGCCCAGGAAGCCGCAGCGGAAGCCGAAGCCCAGCGCCTGCGACACTTCCGGCTCGTACATCAGGGCCGCATCGTTCAGTTTCAGCTTTTCCAGCGAGTCGCGCAGCGCGTCGTACTGGTTCGCTTCCACGGGGAACAGGCCGGCGAACACTTGCGGCTGCACTTCCTTGAAGCCAGGCAATGGCGCGGCGGCAGGACGGTTGGCCAGAGTGACGGTATCGCCCACTTTCGCCGCTTTCAATTCCTTGATGCCGGCGATGATGAAGCCCACCTGGCCTGCCGACAACTGCGGCAAGGATTGCGAACGGGGCGAAAACACGCCGATGTCTTCCACCAGCTGCACCGAATCGGTGGCCATCAGGCGGATCTTGTCTTTCGGTTTCAGGGTACCGTTGATCACGCGCACCAGCATGACCACGCCCACATAGGCGTCATACCAGGAGTCGACGATCAGCGCCTGCAGCGGTGCATCGGGGTCGCCCTTCGGTGGCGGCACCTTGACGATCAGCTGCTCGAGCACGTCCAGCACGCCGAAGCCCGTCTTGGCCGAGCAATGCACGGCGTCGGCCGCGTCGATGCCGATCACGTCTTCGATCTCGGCAATCGCGCTCGGTGGATCCGCGTTCGGCAAGTCGATCTTGTTCAGGACGGGCACCACTTCCACGCCTAGGTCCAGCGCCGTGTAGCAGTTGGCGACCGTTTGCGCTTCCACGCCTTGCGATGCATCCACCACCAGCAGCGCGCCTTCGCACGCCGACAGCGAGCGCGACACTTCATAGCTGAAGTCGACGTGGCCGGGCGTATCGATCAGGTTCAGGTTGTAGATCTGGCCATCGCGCGCCTTGTAGTGCAGGGCCGCCGTTTGCGCCTTGATGGTAATGCCGCGCTCGCGCTCCAGATCCATCGAATCGAGCACCTGCGCCTCCATCTCGCGGTCGGACAAGCCGCCGCACAATTGAATGATGCGGTCAGCCAGGGTCGATTTACCGTGGTCAATATGGGCGATGATGGAGAAGTTGCGTATGTTGTTCATTAACTAATATAAGTGCGAAGTTGACGACACTGCTTTAACAGGAATCAGGGGGATCATGTCCGGGCCAAACAGGGCCAAAACCAGGCGCCCCACTCATGATGAAAAAAGCGCTCCGAGCAGGACATCTGCATGCCCAGGCGAGCGCTTTTGAAGCGACAGAAGCTGCTGCCTCGGACAGTAGCTTTTTCGACCTCCCCATTTTACCGGATTTCAGAGTAGAAAGCCCGTCTTATGAGGCCGGCACCGGGGCAAGCCGATATTTTCGGCTGTTTTCAGCACCAGAATGGTGCAATGCAGTGTCAATATTGACAGTTAAACTACATCAGGCTGCGCCGCACGGCCGCCTCGTCGAGAAAATAATGGCAGAGCTCGGGCTGCGCCAGGTCGCCGAACAGCACCGGCACCAGCTCGTCGAAACGGGCCAGCAGGGAGGCGTCGGGCGAGGCGTCGATGTCGATCACCTCCACCGTGAACGGTTTGCCGGGCGGCTGCAGCAGGAGCAAGGCGTCGAGCATGTCCTGGCAAAGGTGGCAATAACTGCGGGAATAGAGCGTGAAGTGCATGGAAAAGAGAAAAAGGCATCCCGGCCACAGCCGGGATGCAGGTGAATCAGAACCTTACTTCGCCGACGGGCGCAGCGAAACGAATTGCGCTACGTCGCCACGGCGCACCAGCACGGCCGACGTCTTTTTCGGATCGAGCTTGGCCACGAGGGCGTTGAACTGCTTGGCGTCTTTCACGGCAACGTTATTCAGCTGCAAGATCACGTCGCCAGGCTGCAGGCCGGCCAGAGCGGCCACGCCATCGGCCTCGTCAACCTGCACGCCGGCGTCGATCTTCAATTCCTGTTTCTTCGCGGCCGGCACGTCGCTGACCTTCAGCCCCAGTGCATTGACGGCTTGCGCTTCCGGCTCCCTGGCGCCCTTCTTCGCCGTTTTCTCGCTTTCCAGTTCGACGACGGTGACGGGAATGTCCTGCTGCGCACCCTTGCGCCAGACGGTGAGCGTGGACTTGCCGTTGACGGGAGCGCCGCCCACCAGACGCGGCAGGTCGGACGAACGCTCGATCGGCGCGCCGTTGAATTTCAGGATGATGTCGCCCGGCTTGATGCCCGCCTTGTCGGCCGGACCGCCCGGCTCCACCATCGACACTTGCGCGCCCTTGGCATTCGGCAAGCCCAGCGATCCCGCCACGTCCTTGCTCACTTCGCCGATCTGCACACCGATGCGGCCGCGCACGACCTTGCCCGTCTTTTTCAGCTGCTCGCCTACGCGCATGGCTTCATCGATGGGCACGGCAAATGAAATGCCGTTGTAGGCGCCGGACAGGGTAGCGATCTGCGAATTGATGCCGATCACTTCGCCGCGCATATTGATCAGGGGACCGCCCGAGTTGCCGGGATTGACGGCAACGTCGCTCTGGATCAACGGCAGGTAGTCGCCCGTGTCGCGCGACTTGGCGGAAATAATGCCGGCCGTCACCGTGTTTTCCAGGTTGAACGGCGAGCCGATGGCGATCACCCATTCGCCCACGCGGATCTTGTTCGAATCGCCGATAGTCAGGCGCGGCAGGTTGCCGCCCTCGATTTTCAGCAGGGCTACGTCGGTGCGCGCATCGGCGCCGATCACCTTGGCCTTGAATTCGCGCTTGTCCGTCAGCGTCACGTAAACCTCGTCGGCGCCATCGACCACGTGGGCATTGCTCAGCACGTAGCCATCGGCCGAGATGATGAAGCCGGAACCGACACCGCGCTGCACTTCCTGTTCCTGCGGCACGGCGCGGCGGCCGCCACGCGGCGCCTGCTGGCGCGGCGTCGGCATGGTGCCGCCGAAGAAGCGGCGCAGGAATTCCTGCATTTCCTGCTCATCCTGACTGCCGGCGCCGGCGCCGCCCATTCTCAGGCGTTCGGTGGTGCGGATATTCACCACGGCCGGGCCAACGGCGTCGACCAGGTCCGAGAAATCAGGCAGTTTCACTGCCGGCACGGCGGCCTGCGCCTGTGGCGCCAGGCCCAGCATGGTGGGAGCCAGAAACACGCCAGCGGTACCGAACAATAAGGCGGAAAGCGTCTTTACTGAAAACGACTTGCTGGCGGCACACATGTTTTTTTTCATGGAAAGGATCTCTTCGAATATATAAACGGATCAAAACGCGAATCAGGCGATTGCCTGCGTGCACGATTGGCCGTCATGACGGCGTCCCCGGGGCAAACCCATCCGGTTGCGCGCATGGCAGCAACAATATATCGCAAAAGCAAGATATTGCCTGCACACAGTGTCAATCGTACCGAAGGCCAGTGTCAAGAGGGCGACAGGAACGTTAAGCCTGGCATAAGATGGCGAAACGCCCTAGCGCTGCGCCAGCGGCCCCGCCTCCAGCGGCTCGGCTGCACCCGGCGGCACGATGGCGGCGGACAGGGGCAGCAGCGGTTCCGCATGGGCAGGCGCCGACTCGGCGGCCAGGCGGCTGGCCAGGCGTGCATCGAACTGGGCGCTCAGTGCATGGCCGCACTGCTCCGAGCGCAGCACGTCACCAATATGGCGATAGACATTCCAGGCTTGCCTCCCCTCATCCGTGTCGAGGGCGGCAAAAGCCAGTTCGAGTTCGCTCGCCGCCAGCTCGCCATCGGCCAGGGCGGAAATAGTCTCGTGCAATCGTGTGTGCGTATCCATGATGGGTCCTGCCATTTCAAGAGGATCGGTGCGAAAACCGGGCGCAGCCATGCCAACCTCATACT
This sequence comes from Janthinobacterium sp. HH106, assembly GCF_001758725.1. Taxonomy (NCBI): domain Bacteria; kingdom Pseudomonadati; phylum Pseudomonadota; class Betaproteobacteria; order Burkholderiales; family Oxalobacteraceae; genus Janthinobacterium; species Janthinobacterium sp. HH106. The sequence continues at coordinate 12,327 of NZ_LRIC01000008.1, forward strand.
CTTCAGATTACCAGCGCTTGTCAATTGGCATGTCCAGCAACGGTTTCAATTTTTCCGCAATCACTTCGCGCGCGCGAAAAATCCGGCTGCGCACGGTGCCGATGGGGCACGCCATGATCTCCGATATTTCTTCATAGCTCAGGCCCTCGATCTCGCGCAGCACGATGGCCGTGCGCAATTCGATGGGCAGCACATCCATGGCCGCATTGACGGTGGCCGCAATCTGCTTGCTCGCCAGCACCGATTCCGGTGTATTGTTGTCACGCAATTTATTGCCATCATCGAAGGACTCGGCCTGCTCGGCGTCGGCATCGCTGGACGTGGCGGCGCGCCTCCCCTGCGTGACGAGATAATTCTTGGCCGTATTGATGCCGATGCGGTACAGCCAAGTATAAAAGGCGGCATCGCCGCGAAAATGGCGCAGCGCCCGGTATGCCTTGATAAAGGTTTCCTGCACCACATCTTCGGCCTCCGCCGGGTCGTGCACCAGGCGCGACACGAGGCGCATCAAGCGGCGCTGGTATTTCGATACCAGCACATCGAATGCCCGTTTGTCGCCAGCCTGCACCCGCTCGACCAGTAACTGATCATACTCGCGCTCTGTCCTCACGCCCAATGTCCCTGTAGTCATGCAGCGTGGGCGCCTGTATGGATATAGAGTTGGCCCGCTGCAAGAAGTTCAGTGTTCGCCCCACTTTTATTCGTCCCCACTCCGCGCCGCAATGGCCCGGCACGCCACGGCCAGCGGGCGGAAGGCGGGGCAGCCGCCGCCGCGCTGCACCAGCACCTGCGTGCGCCGCCCCGCGGCATCGGCCAGGCACAGCACCAGCAGCGACGGCCACAGGGTCGAGCCCGGCAACAGACGCAGTCCTGACGGCGGCGACGGCCCCGGGCCGGGCGGCGCCGCCACCCCGCCGGCATCCGCCCCTGGCGCTCCGCCATGCTCCAGATATACCGCCAGCCGCAATTGGCCAACCGGCGAAATATCAAGCGTCTGCGGCTTTCTGCGCCTGCGCAGCAAAGCGAGCAACAACACGCCGCCAGCCGTGCTCAGCAACGCACCGGGCCAGCCCAGCGCATAGCCGCCCACCAGTTGGCCAGGCACCGCCGCAGCGCGCCACGCACCGCTCAGGGGCCAGGCGGCCAGCAAGGCACACAGTCCCAGCGCCGCTTGCAACAGACGCAAACAGACAGGCGTGCGAATGACAGCCGCTACTGCGATTGACATACTTCATGGGAAAAAAAAGGCGCGCCGGCAACATGCCGGGCAAATTCAGGCGCCAACGAACGTTGGCGCCGAATCAGCGCTCACTACGATTTGACCGTAGCGAGCGCTTGAAAGTTCCTGCTTATTTCGCTTTACCGAAAATCAGTGTGCCATTCGTGCCGCCGAAGCCGAACGAATTCTTCACTGCATAATCGATCTTCATATCCCGCGCCGTGTTGGCACAGAAATCGAGATCGCAAGCCGGATCCTGGTTGAAGATGTTGATGGTCGGTGGCGACACCTGATGGTGCAATGCCAGGACCGTAAACACCGCTTCCAGACCGCCCGCGCCGCCCAGCAAATGGCCCGTCATCGACTTGGTCGAGTTGACAACCAGATTCTTGGCGTGCTCGCCGAAGGTGCGTTTGATGCCCATCACTTCCGCCACGTCGCCTTGCGGGGTCGACGTGCCGTGCGCGTTCAGGTACTGAATCTGATCCGCGTTCAAGCCGGCGTTGTTGAGGGCCGCGATCACCGATTTGCTGCCGCCGCTGCCATCTTCCAGCGGCGAGGTCATGTGATAAGCATCTGCGCTCATCCCGAAACCATGCACTTCGGCATAGATCTTGGCACCACGGGCCACCGCGTGCTCGTAGTCTTCCAGCACCATGACGCCAGCGCCCTCGCCCAGCACGAAGCCGTCGCGGTCGGTATCCCACGGACGCGATGCCGTTGCCGGATCGTCGTTGCGGGTCGACAAGGCGCGCGCCGAGGCGAAACCGCCCAGGCCCAGCGGCGACACGGTCGATTCAGCGCCACCGGCGATCATGACGTCGGCATCGCCGTACTCGATCATGCGCGCTGCGGCACCGATGCTGTGCAAACCGGTGGTACACGCCGTCACGATCGCCAGATTCGGGCCCTTCAGACCATATTTGATCGAAAGGTTGCCAGAGATCATGTTAATGATCGAGGCAGGCACGAAAAAGGGCGAGATACGGCGCGGACCGCGCTTTTCGTACTCGGACTTGGTTTCCTCGATCAGCGGCAAGCCGCCGATACCGGAACCGATGATCACGCCGATGCGCTCGGCGTTTTCTTCGGTCACTTCCAGGCCGGAGTCCTGCATCGCCTGGATGCCGGCAGCCATGCCGTAATGGATAAAGGTATCCATATGGCGTGCTTCCTTACCGGAGATATACTCTTCGATATTGAAGCCTTTGACTTCACCGGCAAAATGCGTGGTGAATGGCTGTGCATCAAACTTGGTAATCGTGGCAATGCCGGATTTACCTTCAATGATTGCGCCCCACGCCTCGGCAATAGTATTGCCGACAGGTGAAACGCAGCCCAGGCCGGTGACAACAACACGACGGTTTTTAGAACGGCTCAAGCGATTCTCCTGAAGTCGGTCAGACAGGCTTAGGCCTTGACGTGTGCGGTGGCGTAGTCGATCGCCTGTTGCACGGTGGTGATTTTTTCAGCTTGTTCGTCAGGGATTTCCATTTCGAATTCGTCTTCCAGGGCCATGACCAGTTCCACGGTGTCCAGGGAATCGGCGCCGAGATCGTCGACGAAGGAGGATTCGATTTTGATGTCTGCTTCTGCAACGCCCAGTTGCTCAGCGACGATTTTCTTAACGCGTTGTTCGATATCCGACATGTTATGGCTCCAAAGTGTGTGTTACGGAAAGTGCGCGCATTTTATCAGGTTTGCGCGTCCGAATACTAATTTCGGTGTCTGCTGCTAATTCGACCGAAGCTGCTGCTAAAAGATGCGATTATAGACAAAAACGGCCATTGAATGATGCCACAAACGCCCGCCCCGTCTAGCTTTCACATCAATTCATGTACATACCGCCGTTCACGTGCAGGGTGGTGCCCGTGATGTAGGCCGCTTGCGGCGAGGCCAAAAAGGCCACCGCCGCCGCCACGTCTTCCGGTTTGCCCAGGCGGGACAGGGGAATTTGCGTCAACAGGGCCGCGTGCTGCTCTTCGCTCAGGGCCTTGGTCATGTCGGTATCGATGAAGCCAGGGGCGATGCAGTTCACGGTAATGTTGCGGCTGCCGATTTCGCGCGCCAGGGCGCGGCTCATGCCTTCCACGCCGGCCTTGGCCGCCGCGTAATTCATTTGCCCCGGATTGCCCGACGACGCCACCACCGACGTGATATTAATGATACGCCCAGTTTTGGCTTTCATCATCCCGCGCAGTACGGCGCGCGACAGGCGGCCGACGGCCGACAGGTTCGTGGAAATCACGCTGTCCCACTCTTCATCCTTCATGCGCATGGCCAGCTGGTCTTGCGTAATGCCCGCGTTATTGACGAGGATGGACAGGCTGCCGTAGGCTTTCTGCACTTCATCGACGACGGCTGCGCAGCGCGCCGCATCGGTCACGTTCAGGACCAGGCCCTTGCCCGTGACGCCTTCGGCGGCCAGGTAATCGGTGATCGCTTGCGCACCGCTTTCCGAGGTGGCGGTGCCAACCACGGTAGCACCCTGTTTGCCCAGTTCGGTGGCGATGGCGCGGCCGATGCCGCGCGAGGCGCCCGTGACCAGCACGACTTGATTTGCTAAATTCATGAGTATCCTTAAAAGCAAGCGCGGCAGGCAGGCTGCCGCGATCTGATGTTTATTTGAGCTGCGTCAAAATGCGTTCCAGCGAAGCCTGGTCGACGATGGCGTCGCCCACCAGCACGGGATCGATGCGCTTGGCCAGGCCCATCAGGACCTTGCCCGGGCCGCATTCGATCACTTGCGTGATGCCGTCTGCCGCCACTTTTTGCATGGTTTCCACCCAGCGCACGGGACTGGCTGCCTGGCGCACGAGCGCATCCTTGATGCCGGCGACGTCGTTGACGATGGCCACGTCGACGTTGTTGATCAGGGCGATCTGCGGCGCGGCGAACGTCAGGCCGGCCATGTACTCGCGCAAGCGGTCCGATGCCGGTTTCAGCAGCGACGAGTGGAATGGCGCGGAAACGGGCAGCTTCATGGCGCGTTTGGCGCCCTTGGCCTTGGCCAGTTCGCAGGCGCGCTCAACGGCCGCCGTGTGGCCGGCGATGACCACTTGCGCCGGCGCATTGAAATTGACGGGCTCGACCACCAAGGCCGGGTTTTCCGCCGCCGCTTCCGCACAGGCGGCGCGCACGTCATCATCCGACAGGCCCAGCACGACAGCCATCGTGCCCTGCCCTACCGGTACGGCTTCCTGCATGGCTTGCGCGCGGAAACGCACGAGCGGCACGGCATCCTTGAACGAGATCACGCCAGCGGCGACCAGCGCCGAATATTCACCGAGGCTGTGGCCGGCCACGACCGTCGGCACGGGGCCGCCGGCCGCCAGCCAGGCGCGGTAGAAGGCCACGGCCGCCGTCAGCATCACCGGTTGCGTATTGGTGGTCAGGTCCAGCTCTTCCTTCGGACCTTCGGCGATCAGCTTGCCCAGGTCGCATTGCAGGGCGTCCGACGCTTCGGCGACGGTTTGCGCAACCACGGGGTTGCCGGCGAAACCATCGAGCATCGCAATCGCTTGCGAGCCTTGGCCTGGGAAAACAAATGCAAATTGTGTCATGTCGACTCCGTTTTTTTAATAGTGTTGCGGGATTACATGCGCGCCAGCACGGCGCCCCAGGTAAAGCCGCCGCCCACGCCTTCCATCATGACGTTGTCGCCCTTCTTGACCCTGCCATCGCGCACGGCGATGTCGAGCGCCAGCGGGATCGAAGCGGCCGAAGTGTTGCCATGCTGGTCGACGGTGACGACCATCTTGTCCAGCGGCAAACCGAGTTTCTTCGCCGTGCTGTTCATGATGCGGATATTTGCCTGGTGCGGGATCAGCCAGTCGATCTGGTCCGACGTCATGTTGGCGTGTTCGAGGGCTTCGTGCGCGACCTTTTCCAGCACGGACACGGCCAGCTTGAAGACGGCCGGGCCATCCATGTACAGGAAGGCGCTGCCGTCCAGCGCGCCGCCAGCCAGGCTGCCCGGCACGCTGAGGATGTTCGAATGGCGGCCGTCCGCGTGCAGCTTGGTGGCCAGAATGCCCGGTTCTTTCGATGCCGTCATGACGATGGCGCCGGCGCCGTCGCCGAACAGCACGCAAGTGCCGCGATCGTCGAAATTGAGGATGCGCGAAAACACTTCGGCGCCGATCACCAGCACGTTTTTATGCATGCCCGATTGAATAAAACTGTCGGCCGTGGCCACCGCATACACGAAACCGCTGCAGACGGCTTGCACGTCGACGGCGGCGCAATTGTTCGTGATGCCCAGCTTGTTTTGCACGATGCAGGCGGTGCTGGGGAAGCTGCCGAAGAAGTCGGGGGTCGAGCTGGCGACGATGATCAGGTCCAGGTCGTTGCCGTTCAGGCCGGCCATGTCCAGGGCCTTTTTGGCCGCTTCCACGCCCAGGTCCGAGGAGTTTTGCGTTGGCGCCGCGTAGTGGCGCGCCGAGATGCCGCTGCGCGACACGATCCATTCATCCGACGTCTCGATGCCCTTGGCGGCCAGCTGTTCGGTCAAGTCCTGGTTGGTGACGCGCTTCTCCGGCAGGTAGCTGCCGGTACCGATAATTTTGCTGTAAGTTTTGCTAAAAACAGTCATGCAAGTACCCGTCCACTAAATGGTAGAGCTTGTTGATGTAGGTTCATCCGGAACTGGCGTGCGCGGCATCAACTCGGCGATCAGGCTGGCCAAGTGCGCTTGCACGTCATTTTTTGCCGCATCAAAGGCGCGGCGCAAGGCCCATTCGAAGGAATAAGCATCGGCGCTGCCATGGCTCTTGAAGACGAGGCCACGCAAGCCCAGCAGGCTGGCGCCGTTGTAACGCGAAGGATTCAAACGGTTGCCGATGGCTTTCAGGGCCCCGCGGGCGATCAGCGCGCCCAGCATGGTAATCGGATTGCGCTTGAATTCGGAAGTGAGCACGTCTTTCATGAAGCGCGCCAGGCCTTCGATGGCCTTCAGGGTCACGTTGCCGACGAAACCGTCGCAGACGACGATATCGGTCGTGCCTTTGAAGATATCGTTGCCTTCCACGTTGCCGTAGAAGTTCAGCGCGCCACGCTCGTGGTCGGCCTGCAGCAGCTTCGAGGTGAGTTTCACCACTTCATTGCCCTTGATATCTTCCGTGCCCACGTTCAGCAAGCCGATCGTGGGACGTTCGATACCCTCCATGGCGGACACGAGCACGGAGCCCATGATGGCGAACTGGTGCAAGTGATGCGGTTCGCAATCGACGTTGGCGCCCAGGTCCAGCATGTAGGTCGGGCCGTTCTTTTGATTCGGCAAGATGCTGCAGATGGCCGGGCGGTCGACGCCGGACATGGTTTTCAATACGTAGCGCGACACGGCCATCAGGGCTGCCGTATTACCGGCGGAAACGGAGGCTTGCGCCACGCCGCTCTTGACCTGTTCGATGGCCACGCGCATGGAGGAATCCTTCTTGCGGCGCAGGGCCACTTCCAGGGGATCGTCCATGGTAACTTGTTCGGAGGCATGCAATACCGACAGGCGCGGATGCGTGTCGGCTTTATGTTTCTTCAGTTCGGCACGAATCACGTCTTCCAATCCAACAAGGATCAGTTCGGCTTCAGGCTCATGTTTTACGAAGGAAATTGCTGCGGGGATAGTGACTGAGGGACCGTGATCTCCGCCCATGCAGTCGATAGAAATTTTGATTGTCATTTGTGTTGATTCAATACCGCTGCGGGCGTGCGGCAAGATGTGAATCGGACTGGAGCATATGCAGGGCGCAGCATGTCATGCACAGGCCTGGACAGCGTGATTCAAAATGACGGGTGTGCAAGATGAATTGCAGCCGATAAAAAAGAAGAAGCGGCGCCACGCCGAATAACCACGCAACACCGCTTTCATCTTACCCAACAAAAACGTCGATTACTCGTCGTTTTTGGTCTTCAACACTTTACGGCCACGATAGAAGCCATTAGGGCTGATATGGTGACGCATGTGTGTTTCGCCGGTAACTGGCTCGACGCTCAATTGCGGCGCGACCAGGAAGTCGTGCGAACGGTGCATGCCGCGCTTGGAAGGGGTTTTCTTGTTCTGTTGAACTGCCATGATGACTCCTAATACATAAGTTCTAAAATTTTAGCACAATCGATTGGCAAATACATGCGAATCGAGTATCCCAGCGGCAAAGACTACCCGAAAATAGCCCGGACCGACATCGTTTATTACAATTACATTTCACTACACTTGCCATACTCGATTACTACACGCGTTTGACACGTTCTTTACAGGAAGCATAAAAAACCTACTGCGCTTCCCGCTATCGCCTCGGCGTTGCTCAGCGTACCTTCGTACGCTTGCGCTACTCAAGACGATATCGGGCCGCTCGCTACGGTTTTTTAAGGCTTCCTTTCTTACACTACTTATTCTGGCTTCAAGTCTTTCAGTGCCGCAAACGGCGACTTCTTTTCAGACTTGAGAGCATCGAGCTGCGCCGTATCGGGGCAGACGTCGTGTTTGGGTACCTGCGGCAGGGCCAGCAAGGCTTCATCTTCGATCAGGGCCGCGGCATCCATGCTGCGGCTGCCGACGATCACGTCGATCAATTCATCGTTGATGATTTCTTCGATCTCGTCTGCGTGCTCGTCATCCTTGCCCAGCATCAGAGTGGTCGTCGAATCAATTGCGTAAGCATACGGAGTCAGGCAGCGCTGGCAAACCAGCTGAACGGTGCCGTTGACCGACAAGGTCAGTTGTGGGTAGCCCAGCTTGCTGGTGCCGCCGACGATCTTCCAGGCGATCTCGCCGGAATTATCTGCACAATCCTTGGTCAACCGGGTCATTTCAGCGACAGGAGTTACACCCTCGCGGCTCCCGCTGATACGACAAAAATCAAAGGCGTCGATCACAAAAGCATTCATTGGTAGAAAATTTCCCCGGAAAACCTGCGATAATAACAGGGTTTTTAGCACGGAGTCAAAGGCTAAGCATCTTTTTTGACGCAATCATTGCCATCAACATGACAACTTCATCAACACCGTCATGCCGCATGGAGCCTCAGTTATGGGCTCTGCGCCCTGGAATTTGCGTGAAATCCCACTGACATCGACCTGCGCGGCCATGCCGGCCGCCATCCACTACCGAATGATACCAACTTCCGCCCCATTGCGCTTGATTCTTGCATCGAGCTCGACCTACCGCAAGGAATTGCTGCAACGCCTGCGCCTGCCTTTTGAGGTGGCCGTGCCCGATCTCGACGAAAGCCCCCTGCCAGGCGAAAGCCCCAGCGCCACGGCCTTGCGCCTGGCGCAGGCCAAGGCGCAGGCCGTGCTCGACCGCTATCCCGGCAGTCTCGTCATCGGCTCCGACCAGGTCGCCACCCTGGACGGCGCGCAGATCGGCAAGCCCGGCAACCATGACTATGCCCTGCGCCAACTGCAAACCATGCGCGGGCGCCAGACCGTGTTCCACACGGCCCTGTGCCTGCTCGATGGCCGCCAGACGCCGGCAGTGGCGCAGGTGGAAGATATCCAGACCCTCGTCACCGTGCGCGACTTGCCCGACGCGGAACTGGACGCCTACCTGCGCATCGAGCAGCCGTACGACTGCGCCGGCAGCGCCAAGAACGAAGGCCTGGGCATCGCCCTGCTCGAACGCATCGACAGCACCGACCCGACCGCCCTCACCGGCTTGCCGCTGATCGCCCTCACCGGCATGCTGCGCAAGGCGGGCGTGGCGTTTTTTAAAATTTAAAATACCCCTAACGGCAACATCTGGGGTCAGACCCGACGGGGGAGTGCGCTCCAATGGAGCACACTCCGATCCCGAAGGGACTGACCCCGGCAGTTTGACGTTGGGGTACTAACATGACTGACTAAAATCCATGACCGGCACCCTGTACCTGATCCCCAACCACCTCGGCCTGTCCGAAGGCGCCATCGACCCGCTGGCCCGCATCATTCCCGAGCAGGTGCGGCAGATCACCTCGCAACTCGATTATTTCGTTGCGGAAAACGCCAAGACGGCGCGCGCCTTCCTGAAATTGATCGGCAACCAGCATCCGCTGGCCAAGCCGCTGCAGGAAATCACGATTTCCGAACTCAACGTCAATACCCCGGCGCAAGCGCTGGCCGGCTTGCTGGCACCGCTGCTGGCGGGACGCGATGCGGGCCTCGTGTCGGAGGCGGGCGTGCCCGCCGTGGCCGACCCCGGCGCCGACCTGGTACGCCTGGCGCATCAGCACGGCATTAAAGTGCGTCCGCTGGTGGGCCCGTCGTCGATCCTGCTGGCCGTGATGGCCAGCGGCTTGAACGGCCAGAGCTTCGCCTTCAATGGCTACCTGCCCACGGACGCGGCCCTGCGCGCCAAGCGCATCAAGGAACTGGAAAGCCGTTCGCGCAATGAAAAGCAAACTCAGCTGTTCATCGAAACGCCATACCGCAACGCCGCCATGCTCGAAGCCCTCGTGGCGCAATGCGCGCCGTCAACCCTGATCTGCGTCGCCACCGACCTGAGCCTGGACTCGGAAAACGTGCAGACGTGGAATGGCGGACAGTGGAAGAAACAATTGGCCGCCGGCAAGGCGCCGGACTTCCACAAGAAACCGACCGTGTTCTTGCTGCTGGGACAGTAATTCCTCGCCAGCCAATAAAAAACGCCATGGTCGACTGCACCGTGGCGTTTGTATTACCTCACTACGACAGTCACTATACGCGACGTGTGCCCGTATTTTTCTGTCCGCCCTTGCCCGTTTCCAGCACAAACTTGGCGCCATCGTCGCGGCCCAGCACCTTGACCAGGTAGGGCATGACTTCGCGCAGCATCGGCTCCAGCGTGTACGGCGGGTTCAAAATGAACATGCCGCTGCTGTGCAAGCCGAAGCCGTCCGGCGACGGCGTGTTGACGGTCAGGGTCACGTGCAGCCAGTCCGAGCTGGGCAGTTGCTTGAGCTTGTCGGCGAACTGGCGCGATTCCATGCGCTGCAGCACCGGGTACCAGACGGCGTAGATGCCGGACGGGAAGCGCACGAGGGCGTCGGCCAGGGTGTCCTTGACCTTGCGGTAATCCATCTTGTCTTCGTATGGCGGGTCGATCAGCACCAGCGCGCGGCGCGATGGCGGCGGCAGCAGGGCTTTCAGGCTCTGGAAACCGTCCGCCTTGGTGATGAGCACGCGCTTGCCGCGCACGGTCGGACGCTCGCCCTGGGCCAGCGCATGCGCCTCGACCTTGCGGAAGTTGTCAGCCAGAATCTTGGCATCGGCAGGATGCAGTTCGAACAGGCGCAGACGGTCTTGCTCGCGGCTGACCTTGTCGGCGCAGTACGGCGAACCCGGGTAGTAGCGCATCTTGCCGCTCGGATTCATTTCCTTGATCAGCTTCATGTACTCGGCCAGCGAGGCCGGCCAGTCCGTACGGTCCCACAGGGGCGCGATGCCCGTTTCGTACTCGGCATTTTTCGAGGCATAACCGCCGTCGAGCGCATACACGCCCGCGCCGGAATGGGTATCGATATAACTATAGGCGGTATCTTTTTGATTCAGGTATTGCAATAACTGAATCTGCACATAATGTTTCAACACATCGGCGTGATTACCCGCGTGAAAGGCGTGGCGGTAACTCAACATAAGCTGGCTAATTCCATAATAAAAATAAACAAAGGCGGGAGCGCTGACACCGGGCAGGGCATGAAAACAGACTGGAGGGGGTCAGGCTGCGGGGCCAGGAAACAGCATGGACCAGCGTAATCAGCGCGCAATTATCAGCATTATCCACCAGAAAGGTGTATTGCATCAAAAAACACCCATAAACAAGCTCATGCATTCTCGGGACCGCGGGGGCCGGGCGCGGTAGAATACGCGCATCGGGCGCCCCGCGCCCATCAGCCTACTAATATATACAGCCATGCACAGCCTGACCCTCACGACCGATAACCGCGCCGACGTCGCGGCAGCCCTGGCCGGCCCGCGCTGGACGGTGGCCTGCCTGTGCGCGCTGTGGTGCGGCACTTGCGGCAGCTACCGCGCCACGTTCGAGGAACTGGCCGCGCGCCATCCGGACACCGTCTTCGTCTGGATCGACATCGAAGACCAGGCCGACGTGGTGGGCGACCTCGACATCGACAACTTCCCCACCCTGCTGATCCAGCACGAAGATAACGTGGCCTTCTTCGGCACCGTGCTGCCCGACGGCGGCCTGGCGCACCGCATGGTGCAGGCGCAGCAGGCGCTCAGCGCCGAGGAACTGGCGGCGCTGGCCACCAGCACGCAGGAACGGCGCGACTGGCAGCGCGACTGCAATCTGCGCCATTTACTGGCTACCACGCTGGCCTGATCCGCATCAAGCCAGGCGCAGCGGCAAGCTGCGCAGGCGTTTGCCCGTCAGACTGAACACGGCGTTGGCCACGGCCGGCGCGATCGGCGGCGTGCCCGGTTCGCCCACGCCTTCCGGATGCTCGGCGCTGGCGATGATGATGGTTTCAACCTCGGGCGTTTGCCCCATGCGCAGCACGGGATAGTCGTGGAAGTTGCCTTGCTCGACCTTCCCTTCCTGGAACGTGATCTCGCCGCCCAGCGCCGCCGACAGGCCGAACAGCACGGCTGACTCCATCTGCTGGGCGATGATGTTCGGATTGACGGCGATGCCGCAATCGATGGCGCACACGACGCGCTGCACGCGGATCTCGCCGTTTTCCACGGACACTTGCGCCACTTGCGCGACGATGCTGCCGAACGACTGGTGCAGGGCCACGCCATGCGCATGGCCGGGCGGAGCACTGCCCGCCCTGGCGACGGCTGCATCGAGCACGGCCAGGTGGCGCGGATGCTGCGTCAGCATGGCGCGGCGGAAGGCGATGCCGTCCTGCCCCGCCGCATGCGCGAGTTCGTCGATAAAGCTTTCCTTGAAGAATGCATTATGCGAATGCCCGACGGAGCGCCAGTAGCCGACCGGCACGGCACTGTCGGCGATCACGTGGGCGATGCGCTGGTTGGCGATTTCATACGGCATGTCGAATTCGCCTTCCGCCGTGGTCTTGTCCGGCCCCGCGCCGGGCAGGCCGAAATTGCGCTGCAGGTACTGGTGCGTGATGGAGCCGCTGACGGATTTATTGTCCCAGGAAGCGATGCGGCCATGCTCGTCGAGCCGGGCCGCGAAGCGGGCCAGCGCGGCGGGACGGTACATATCGTGCTTGGTGTCCTGTTCGCGCGTCCACACCAGCTGCACGGGCGCGCCATCGCACTGCAGCGCGATGGCCACGGCCTGCGCCACCATGTCCACTTCCAGGCGGCGGCCGAAACCGCCGCCGAGCAGCAGCACTTCAATGCTGACATCCTGCGCATCGACGCCGGCCACTTTCGCCGCCACGTCGACGGCGATGCCGGGCGCCTGCGTCGACACCCACAGCATCACCTTGCCATTTTTCACCTGCGCGGTGCAGTTGACGGGTTCCATGGCGGCGTGCGCAAGGAACGGCGCGCGGTATTCGGCCTTGACGCTGCGCAAGCCTTGCACGGCTTTACTTTCCACCTCGCCGCTGGCGTGGTAGGCGTAACCGGCCTCGGTGTCCAGCAGGCGGGCAAATTCCGCATACACGCCCGCGCTGGACAAGTTCGCCTGCGGGCCGGCCTTCCACTGCGTCGGCAAGGCGGCGGCCGCCTGTCTGGCGCGCCACCAGGTGTCGGCCACCACGGCGGCACACGAGACGCTGCGCTGGGCCAGCTGCGGCGTCAGGTCCAGCACTTTCTTTACGCCGGGCATGGCCAGGATGGGCGCCGCATCGAACGCGGACAAGGTATCGCCCAGGCGCGGCGGCAGATGCAGGGCCGCATACAGCATGCCGGGCGGACGCGCATCGATGCCGAAACGCGCGCTGCCGTTGACTTTGGACGGCGTGTCGCGGCGCGGCGCCGGCTGGCCGATCAGTTTGAAATCCTTGGGCAGTTTCAGCACGGGCGTGCCCGGATCGATGGCGGCGGCGCGCTGCGCCAGGCTGGCGTAGCTGGCGCGCCGGCCATCGGGGTGGACCACGGCGCCATTTTCCGTGCGGCATTGCGCGGCCGGCAACTGCCACTGCGCGGCGGCGGCTTGCAGCAGCATGGCGCGCGCGGACGCCCCCGCCTCGCGCATCGGACCCCAGCCATCCTTCACGCTCGACGAGCCGCCCGTGACGATTACGCCCAGTTCGCGTGCCGCCTTGGCCACCGTCCACTGGGCCAGCGCTTTGACGCGGCCCTGGTCATCGGGATGGAACGGCAGGCTATCCTTGAGCATGGCGACGTTGCCGAAGATTTTATCGTTCGGCGCCTGGATCAGCTTGACGCTGGCCAGCGGCACGTCGAGCTCCTCGGCCACCAGCATGGGCAAGGCCGTGTGCACGCCCTGCCCCATCTCGCTGCGCGGCATGGCCAGGGTCACCGTGCCATCCGTGCCTATGGCCAGCCAGCCGTTCAAGGGCACGGCGCCATCCTGGAGCGGCAGCGGCGAACTGCCATGCAAGCGCTGGCGCGGCGGCAGCACGCCCCATCCCAGTACCAGGGCGCCCACGCCGGCCACGCCGAGGCCAAGGCCGCCGAGCAGGAAACGACGGCGCGACGGGGAGGATTGTGCGGCCATGGGCTGTCCTTTATAGTAGTGAGTGATCGATCCAGCGCTCCAGCATATCCTGTGCCAGCACCGGACGGCTATAAAAATAACCTTGCGCCAGCTTGCAGCCATGGCGCAGCAGGAAGGCCGCCTGCTCTTCCGTCTCCACGCCTTCGGCGATCACCGACAATTGCATGCTCTTGCCCAGCTGGATGATGGCAATCGCAATCGCTTCGTCATTGACGTCCGTCGAGATATCCTTGATGAAGGAGCGGTCGATCTTCAAGGTCTGCACGGGCAGTTGCTTCAGATACGCGAGCGAGGAATAGCCGGTGCCGAAATCGTCGATGGCCAGGCCCACGCCGATGGCGTGCAAGTCGTTGATGAAACCGAGGGCGTCGCCCGTGTTCATGATGACGGACTCCGTCACTTCCAGCTGCAGCCGCTGCGGCTCGAGACCCGTTTCCTGCAAGATGGCGGCCACCATGCCGGCGATGCTGCCCCGTTCGAACTGCTTGACGGACAGGTTGACGGCCATCTTCGGCACGTGCAAGCCCTGCGCCTGCCAGCGCATCATCTGGCGGCACGCTTCGTCGAGCACCCATTTTCCCAACTGGTTGATGAAACCGCTGTCTTCGGCCAGCGGAATGAAACGCGCGGGCGGCACCAGGCCCAGTTCCGGGTGGTTCCAGCGCACCAGCGCCTCGACGCCGACCAGGCGGCCCGTGTCGATTTCCACCTGCGGCTGGTAATTGAGGAACATCTCGTTTTTCTCGATCGAGCGGCGCAAAAAGGTTTCCAGGCGCAGCCGCTCGACGCCCTCGCCCGTCATCGACGGCGCATAGAAGCGGTAGCCGTTGCGCCCGCGCGCCTTGGCCTGGTACATGGCCACGTCGGCATTACGTATCAGCATGTTCAAGTCCAGCGCATCGTCCGGATACAGGCTGATGCCCACGCTGCAGGTGACGAACAGTTCGTGGTCGGCCACCGTGAACGGCTGGTCGAACATGGTCATCAGCTTTTCCGCCACCTGCGTCGCGCCATACTCACCGTCGATACCCTCGAGCAGCACGATGAACTCGTCGCCGCCCAGGCGCGCCAGGGTGTCGCCTTCGCGCAGGCGGGCCGCCAGCTGGCCGGCCACCTTCTGCAGCAATTCGTCGCCCACGTGGTGGCCCAAGGTGTCGTTGACGTTCTTGAAGCGGTCCAGGTCGATGAACAGCACGGCCAGCTGCTCCTGATCGCGCGCGGCGCGCAGCAGCGCGTGCTGCAGGCGGTCGTGGAACAGCAGGCGGTTCGGCAGCGCCGTCAGCGGATCGTGGTGGGCCATGTGGTCGAGCTTTTCCTGCGACTCCTTGACCAGCGTGATATCGCTGAACACGCCCACGTAATGCGTGGTGCCGGCGCGCGCGTCGCGCACGGCGCTGATGGTCAGCCACTCCAGATACAGCTCGCCGTTCTTGCGCTGGTGCCAGATCTCGCCACGCCAGAAACCGCTGGCCTTCAATTCGTCCCACATGGCCTGGTAGAACGCAGAGTCGTGGCGCGCCGAGCGTGTCAGCGAGGAATGCTGGCCCACCGCCTCGGCTTCGGTATAGCCGGTGATCTGCGTGAAGGCGGGATTGACGGTGACGATGATGCCGTCCGCATCGACCACCATCACGCCGTCGGCGATATGTTCAAGCACGGTGGCCGATAAACGCAGCTTTTCCTCGGCTTCCTTGCGCGCCGTGATATCGGCATACACCCAGATGCTGCCCTCGTTGGGGCGCAGGGGATCGAGCGCGCAACCGCTGACCAGCGCCCAGAACAGGCTGCCGTCGCGGCGCTTGTACTGGCGCTCCTCGCTGAAATCGCCGCCCGCGGCCATTGCCGGATACTGGCGCTCGCCCGCCTCCTCGAAGTCATATGAGGTCATGAACACGATGGCGGTGGAACTGCCCGTCATCTCGGCATGGCCGTAGCCGAACAGTTCCTCGCAGCGGCGGTTGACGGAAATGATGCGGCGGTGGCGCACGAACATCACGCCGAACATCACGTTGTCGAGGATCGCGCTCTGCTCCGTGAGCAGCGCCTCGATGCGCATCTCGTGGTGCTTGCGCTGGCTGATGTCGGCAATGATGCCGTCGATCCAGATGACGCCCTGCTCGCCCGCCTGCGGCTGGCCATTCTCGGCCACCCAGCGCTCGATGCCGAAAGCGTCGATGATGCGGTATTCGAGCGCATACGGCCGTTCGTCGGCCACGGCCTGGCGCACGGCGCGGCGGTGCTCGCGCCGGTCTTCCGGACAGATCAGGTCGGCCCAGGCATGCGTGGTGCCGCGCATGAACTGGTGCGCCGAATAGCCGGCGATCTCTTCGATGGCGTCGCTGACGAAATCGATGGGCCCATCGGGCCGGTAGCGGAAAACGGCACCCGGCACCTGCGTGACGATGGTGCGGAAACGCTCTTCGCGCTGGCCCACATCCTCGAACAACTGGCCGATGGCCGCGCGCATTTGCTCGAGCTGGGCCGTCAGGCGACCCAGTTCATCATTGCTGTGCGACGTCAGCGGCGTGTCGAAATCGCCGTGCGACAGGCGGTCGGAAAAGCGCGTCAGGCGGCGCAGGGGCTTGAGCAGGCGGCGGTTCAGGAACAGCACGATCAGCGCCATCGACACGGCCAGCTGGGCGCCCAGCACGAAAATATAGGACATCTGCTTTTCGCGCAGCTCCTGCTGGCTGCGCGCGTCGTCCATCTCGACGACGATATGGCCGATGCGTTCGCCGCGCACGAGGATGTCGCGTTCGGCGCGGTACAGATTGCCCACGGGCCGCTGCGGCGCCTGCAGACGGATGAATTCCGTGTCGCCCTGCCCCAGCACCTTCACCAGCAGCACGGCGCGGTCGCGCATCACCGATTCGACCAGCGAATGGGCCGATTCCGCATTCATGTTCCACAGCGACTCCTGCATGCCCAGCGCCAGGATGTCGGCATTGCGCTGCAAGGCTTCGTTCAGGCTGGTCCGCGCCGACTGGCGCTCATGCACGCCGACCAGCACATAGCTGCCGAAAATGGCGGGCACGACCAGGCCGCCGAACACCACCAGCAGCAGGGCGCCATAGATCGATGAGCCGTACAGCACGCGCAGGCTGGCGCGCAGGCGCTGGTAAGGTGAATTAAACATGCGGCAACAGGGCAACAGGGATCAGGCGGGCGATCATCGAACTTTACAGGGGAATTCAGGTGACAAGGCGGGAAGAAACTTTTTCAAAAGCAATTATGCATGGAAAAAGCGGGAAAAGTCACCAATAAACACGTGTCAGCATCCAGGTCATGCTATATAGACAGGCTTGAAAAACCACACGTGGGCCGGCGCGCCCGGGCGGCGCCAGCAAAAAAGCGCGCGGCTTGCTATCATCGCGCCACTTTACCTAGAGGAACCACCATGACCTTCTCCATCTACTCCGCTTCGATCCCCGTCTTCAAACAGATCCTGGGCAGCCTGGCCGCCATCCTGGACAAGGCGGAAACGCACGCGCAAGACAAGAAAATCGACCCGAACGCCCTGCTGCAATTCCGATTGTTCCCGGACATGCTGCCGTTCGTGCGCCAGATCCAGATCGCCACCGACTTCGCCAAGGGCTGCGGCGCGCGTCTGGCCGGCGTGGCCGTGCCGCCGTATGAAGACAGCGAACAGAGCTTTGCAGAGCTGAAAGCGCGCATCGTGAAAACCATCGCCTTCCTGGAAAGCCTGCCCCAAGCGGACATCGACGGCAGCGAAACGCGCGCCATCACCACCGGCAGCGGCGAAAAGACCAAGCACTTCACGGGCCAGACCTATCTGTTCCACTACGCACTGCCGCACTTCTTCTTCCACGCAACGACGGCGTACGACATCCTGCGCCACAATGGCATCGAAGTGGGCAAGAAGGATTTTATCGGTAGTTATTGATCGCTAGCGTCAACAGTACCGGGGTCAGACCCTCAATGCCGCTCACACAAAAGTCATCGCCGGCATGTGAGGGGGTCTGACCCCAGCAGTTGCCCTTGGGTTAGCTAAGTATTCCGGCGCGGATACCCCTGCGCCAGGATACGCACCCACACCACTTCCTTCTCTTCATCCGTCATCGACACCCAGTGGGCCACTTCCACCACGGTGCGGCCGCAGCCGCGGCAGATTTCATCGAACGTCGTCGAGCACACGGCCACGCAAGGCGTGTCTGGACGCGGCGGCAATTCCTTGTCAGCCATCAGGATACCTTCGGCAAGCCGAGCTTTTCCCAGCCTTCGACGCCCAGCGCTTCCAGGGTGGCGATATTCTTGTCGAAGATTTCCGATGCTTCCGGGAAGGCCTCGACGGCGCGCTCGATGCTGTCTTCGCGCAGCAGGTGCAGGGTCGGGTACGGCGAGCGGTTGGTGTAGTTGCTGATGTCGTCCTCGAACGTCTCGGCAAACTGGTAGTGCGGGTGGAAACTGGCCACTTGCAGTTCGCCGGCCAGGTGCATGTCTTCCACGGCCGCGTCGGCCACATCGAGGAACTCGTTGTAGTCGAGGAAATCGTTCAGGGTGTAAGGGTGGATCAGCAAGGTCGTGTCGATCTGTTCCGGGTCCGTGTCGGCCAGGGTTTGCAGCTCGTCCATCAGCATCGCCAGCAAATCTTCCGGGTTCTCCGACTCGCATACCACATAGCGGATCTGCTTCTTGACGTGCACGGCCTTGGCGAACGGGCACAGGTTCAGGCCGATCACGGCCTTTTCCAGCCAGGCAACGGTATTGGCGATGATGACGGCGTTGTCGTCGTCGTGGAGCGGCGGGGTGTTCATATACTTGACTCTCTATCAATAAGGCAGCCGGCAGCCGAATGGCCGGCCAAAACCAAATTGTACGCACTCTTTGCGCAGTCTCATACCGGACGGGCGCCAAGCTTGCGCCAGCCTCGTCGCCATGTATGCTATAACAGCGGCCGAATCGCACATCTGGCAAATTAAATTTGCAATAATTGCATTATTAGCGACTGGAAACATCGCTATTGACGCCTATGTGCTGTCATCATGCTGACATAATTCTTGACTCCGGCATGTGGATATACGTACACTCGCAACTTGATCATGGGTCTGTCCGATGTTTCTCCGACGACAACAATGGAACACTATGCACGAAAACTCCTTTAAATCTACCGTCCTGGCGGCGTTGGCCCTGGCGCTTGCGCCCGCCCTCAGCCAGGCGTACGAAGCCGGTGTTGAGAGCGATAACGCGCCAGTCGCGGCCGCCGCACCTGCCCTGATCCCGATGACCGCCCAGGTCACGGCGAAACTCCCCACCCTCGACAACCGCCTGCAAAAGACCGACCGTCTGCTGAAAAACCTCAGCGACAATTCCGATCCGCTGCGCGAAGCCGACGTCTGGGGCCGCATCCGCAGCGGCTATGCGATTCCCGACATCAACAACCAGCTGGTGGCGAATCACGTCAACTGGTACGCCACCCGCCCCGACTACATCGCCCGCACCACGGCGCGTGCCTCGCGCTACATCTTCCACGTGGTGCAGGAACTGGAAAAGCGCGGCATGCCGACGGAACTGGCCTTGCTGCCGTTCATCGAATCCGCCTTCAACCCGCAGGCGTTCTCCAGCGCCAATGCGGCCGGCATGTGGCAATTCGTGCCCGCCACCGGGCGCGATTTCAACCTCAAGCAAAACATGTTCAAGGACGAGCGCCGCGGCGTGCTGGCCTCGACCGATGCGGCCCTGACATACCTGCAGCGCCTGTATGACATGTTTGGCGACTGGCAACTGGCCCTGGCTGCCTACAACTGGGGCGAAGGTTCGGTGCAGCGCGCCATCAAGAAAAATCAGGCACTGGGCAAGCCGACCGATTTCGAAAGCCTGGCCGACCTGATGCCGGCCGAAACGCGCAACTACGTGCCGAAACTGCAAGCGGTCAAAAACATCATCGCCAATCCGGCCCAGTTCGGCCTGACCCTGCCCGTCGTCGACAACCAGCCGTATTTCACGGCCATCGACAAGACCAGCGACATCGACATCACCGTCGCCGCCCAGCTGGCCGAACTGTCGATGGATGAATTCAAGGCCTTGAATCCGCAATTTAACCGCCCCGTCATCATCGGCGGCGAAAAGACCAAGATTCTGTTGCCGCAGGAAAACGCCGCCAAGTTCACCACCAATCTGGCGCAATGGGGCCATGCCTTGTCGAGCTGGACCACGCACAAGATCACCAATGCGCGCGAACGCATCGAAACGCTGGCGTCGAAATTCGGCACCACGGCCGACGTGCTGCGCCAGGCCAACAATATTCCCCAGCGCACCAGCCTGCGCGCCGGTTCCACCATCCTCGTGCCGAAAACCTCGGCCACGATGAACAGCGACATCACCCAGGAAATCGCCGACAGCGCCACCATGCTGCTGGAAGCGGACCGTCCTGAACGGGCCGCCAAAGCGCTGCGCCGCGTCGCCAAGGGCGGCAAGGCGCAAACGGCACCGATCTCGCTGGTGAAGCCGCGCATCCAGCGTGGCGGCGGTAACAGTCGGGCAAAAGCGCGTCACTGATCGCCTGAGTTGTATTGACGCACTTCACCGGCCGCCACAGCTTTGCTGTCGCGGCCGGTTGTACATCCGCCCGACCCACCACCCCAGACAGGAGTCGTCATGGCTTTCTTGCAAGGCAAAAAAATCCTCATCACGGGCTTGCTGTCGAACCGCTCCATCGCCTATGGCATCGCCAAGGCTTGCCACCGCGAAGGCGCCACCCTCGCCTTCACCTATGTGGGCGAACGCTTCAAGGAGCGCATCACGGAATTTGCGGCGGAATTCGGCAGCGAACTGGTGTTCGACTGCGACGTGTCCAGCGATGAACAGATCGCCGCCGTCTTCCGCGACCTGGCACGCCACTGGGATCAATTGGACGGCCTCGTGCACGCCATCGGCTTCGCGCCGCGCGAAGCGATCGCGGGCGACTTCCTCGACGGCCTGTCGCGCGACAGCTTCCGCATCGCCCACGACATTTCCGCCTACAGTTTTCCCGCCATGGCCAAGGCCGCCCTGCCCCTGCTGCATCCGGGCGCCTCGGTCCTGACCCTGACCTACCTGGGCGCCGTGCGCGCCGTGCCCTACTACAACACCATGGGCCTGGCCAAGGCGTCGCTGGAAGCGTCCGTGCGCTACCTGGCCGAATCGCTGGGCCCGCGCGGCATCCGCGCCAACGGCATCTCCGCCGGCCCCATCAAGACCCTGGCCGCTTCCGGCATCAAGGATTTCAGCAAGCTGCTGGGCTTCGTGGCCGAGCACGCCCCGCTGCGCCGCAACGTCACCATCGAAGAGGTCGGCAACACGGCCGCCTTCCTGCTGTCCGACCTCGCGTCGGGCATCACGGGCGAGATCACCTACGTCGATGGCGGTTTTTCACAAGTGATGGCGGTCAATCCCGAAGTGGAGTAATGCGGTGACGTGTGCCGACCTGGCGGCATGCCAAGGGAATGTATCAGCTGGAGCCCGGCCTGCACGGCAGGCGCCGCCGCTGCCCGCCGACATCGTGGCCATGCTCAATTAAACGGGCGAAATCTACGTATTCCTACTGATTTCAGATAGGAAACATCTTCAAAACGTGGTAGGACTTGCGTTTCTTCCCATTTAGCCCGTGCAAAACGGCGGCAAATACGGTATAGTGTCGTTGTGCGCTGCAATATGTTCCCTTGAAGCGATGGCAACACCGCAGTCATGCACTACAAACTTAGCAGCTTCGCAAGCCTTAGCGCATCCACAGGATGCCGCTTATAAAGCCCTCCCGCCTTGTGTGTCGCACCTGACACCGTCCCGGCGCAAAGCTTTTGTGCCGAAATTTCTTTTTAGTTGAGTCATTTCGTTTTGGTTGGCGTTGCTATTTTGCGTTCTGCTTTTTGCAAGAACGCTGATTTTTACGAAAGAAAAGAATGACATTTGAATCCTTAGGCCTGCATCCGTCCATCATCGCCGCTCTGACCGAATCGGGCTACACCGCGCCAACCGCGGTACAGTCGCAAGCGATTCCAGCCGCGATCGAAGGCCGTGACCTGCTGGTCTCGTCGCAGACCGGTTCGGGCAAGACCGCAGCTTTCATGCTGCCGTCGCTGCACAAACTGGCCAGCGCCGAACAAAGTGCCGCCGGCAAGACGCCGAACCAGGAAATGCAAGCATCGCGCGCCCGCGGCGAGCGTCCACGCTTCAAGGCTGCCCAGCCAAAAATGCTGGTACTGACGCCAACGCGCGAACTGGCCCTGCAAGTGACCACCAACACCGACAAGTACAGCACCGGCATCCGCCGCATCAAGGCTGTGTCGATTCTGGGCGGCATGCCTTACCCGAAACAGATGCAATTGCTGGCCAAGAATCCTGAGATCCTGGTCGCCACCCCTGGCCGTCTGATCGACCACATGGATTCGGGCAAGATCGACTTCTCGCAACTGGAAATCCTGGTGCTGGACGAAGCCGACCGCATGCTGGACATGGGTTTCATCGACGACATCGAAAAAATCGTGGAAGCGACGCCGGAAGGCCGTCAAACCATGCTGTTCTCGGCAACCTTGGACGGCGTCGTCGGCAACATGGCCCGCCGCATCACGAAAAACCCGCTGGTCATCCAGGTGGCAAGCTCGAGCAACAAGCATGAAAACATCACCCAGCGCGTGCACTTCGTCGACGATCTGTCGCACAAGAATCGCCTGCTGGACCACCTGCTGCGCGACGAATCGCTGGACCAGGCTGTTGTGTTCACCGCCACCAAGCGTGACGCCGACACCATCGCCGACCGTCTGAACATCGCCGGTTTCTCGGCCGCCGCCTTGCACGGCGACATGCATCAGGGCGCGCGTAACCGCACCCTGGACGGCATGCGCCGCGGCCAGGTCAAAGTGCTGGTTGCCACCGACGTTGCCGCCCGCGGCATCGACGTGCCGACGATCACCCACGTGTTCAACTACGATCTGCCGAAGTTCCCGGAAGACTACGTCCACCGCATCGGCCGTACCGGCCGCGCTGGCCGCAATGGCCTGGCCATCTCGCTGGTGAACCACGCTGAAGGCATGAACGTCAAGCGCATCGAACGCTTCACCAAGCAATTGATCCCGGTCAATGTCATCGAAGGTTTCGAGCCGAAGAAAACGGCATCGGCACCACGTTCGAGCGCCCGTCCAGGCGGCTGGAAACCAGGCGACAACCGTGGCGGCGCGAAGCCAGGCCAACGCACGTTCAGCAAGCCGGGCGCACCGCGCAAGGACGGCGCGCCGAGCACCGGCGGCGGCTACAAGGGTTCCAACCCGCGCAGCACCGACGGCGCACGCCGCAGCTACGGCGACCGTTAATCACGGTTAGCCGCTGCAAGTCGCAGTAGGAAAAAAAGCCACCAGCGTAATCTGGTGGCTTTTTTTTGCCCGCCGATTTGACAGCGGCATGCCGGCTGACTGCGCCTCTCGGGAGAGATTTCCTATCATAAAAAATGAAAATACTTTCAGATAAAAAACATAAAGGCATCGCATAATCACATACGTTACTCAAGATCAAACTTCACTGGAGTTTTCAGAATATAGTCACATCAGAGAATGCAGATAACAATTAATTCATTGATGTAGCCACGACTGGAAATTTCCTCCATGAATTCCAATCCCATACCGGAAAGCAACTCTCCCTCCCCGGAGGAGAAATCCTCGATCGAGTCGAGAGTACATTCAATGGATCTTCGAATAAATCGCCTTGAGAATCCTGAGCACGGAAGATTTGAAATAATTCAAAAAAGAACAAGCTTCCTGGCTTTACTCATTGGCATACTTTTAAGTGGAATTTCTCTTTTTGACATTTTCTGGAGCCAGCCACGCAATGAACTTTTCAGGGATATGGAAGAATTCAACAAATCCGTGAATGCCGTGTCAAATCTGCGTCAGAACATGATCCAGATTCAATACCAGTCGAACAATCCGCAAATGCTGATGGCGATGAATTCTATGGTCTCTTCCGCCTTTTATACAATGGTATATCTATACGCATGAATGTGCGCATCAATATGTGGGCAGCAACGAAAGGGCCGCCGATTGTTGGGCAATACAACTGGGCAGAGATCAGGGTTTTTTGCCGCCGCAAGCCATTCAACAAATATGCGCCTTCACATTCCCCAACCCGGGCGACTGGACGCATTTACCAGGCCCCATACGTTGCGCAGCAATGCAAATGTGCTACGCACATGGCCAATAACCGGCTGAGGCCATTCATGACGCTACACAACTACTTCTTCGACACCTTCTGGCGCGACAGCTTGCGCAGCTTGGCTTGCTCGAAGCGCGCATGCTGCTCCGGCGTCTCGAGCACCAGTGGCGGCACGGCCACCGGCTTGCGGTTGGCGTCCACGGCCACCATCGTGAAATAGCAGCTGTTGGCGTGGCGCACCAGGCGCTGCTGGATGTTTTCCGTCACCACGCGGATACCCACTTCCATCGACGTCGTGCCCGTGTAATTGATCGAGGCGAGGAACGTCACCAGCTCACCCACGTGGATAGGCTGCAGGAACATCACCTGGTCCACCGACAGGGTCACCACATAGCTGCCCGAATAGCGGCTGGCGCAGGCGTAGGCGACGCTGTCGAGGTATTTCAGGATGGTGCCGCCATGCACGTTACCGGAAAAGTTGGCCATATCGGGCGTCATCAGGACCGTCATCGTCAGTTCGTGGGCCGACCAGTTCATCGCGCTGTCCAAAGTGTTCTCCAAAGGGGAAATAAAAGTGAGGGGGATGTGAAAACCGGCCCCAGGGGCCGGTTGCCGGGACAGGCTGTTACAGTCCCAGGTTGTCGATGTCGGCCAGCGATTCGCGGCCCTTGTCGGAAATGTCGTGGCCCTCGCCTTCGGCGCGCGCCACGATGTGGGCTTTCTTGCCCAGGAAGTAAGCCACGTCCGACTCCAGTTTGGTCAGCGGATCGGCGGCGACGGCGCGCAGCCCCATGATGCAGCGGCGCAGGAACAGCAGTTGCTGCGCCTTATCGGTGATGGACAGACGGCCATCGCGTGCATAGCTGAGCAGCTTCAGGCCGGACAGGCGCTTGGCATTGCGGGCAACGCAGGCGCTCGGGCGCTCGGTCTTGATGCCGCGTGCAACTTGCTCCAGCGCGTCATATTCATCGGTTGTTAATTTCTCGTTCTTCATTACTTTTCCATAAAAGGCCAGGTGTTCGGCCCCCATGGTACGCGCCCCGCTGCGCATCGGCAACAGGCAACGTGCATCCACCGCCGCCGGCCAGGCGGCCAGGCGGCGGAAACACGCGTGTGATGAGCGTTATTTGTAGCTGCGCAGCAGCAGCCATGCGAGGCCGCAACCAGCAACGGCACCCGCCAGGGCCAGCGCCACGAGGTGTTTGCTGGTGATCACAGGCCGCCGGCCCAGGTAGATTTTGTTATGCAAGGAATTGCCCACGATGGTCTCCTGTACAAGAATTTTTATGATGTCTCATTATAAGAACAGAATCGTGACGGCCGCATGACACTCGACAGTTGGGGCTTGATTTGTATCCACTCGGCAACATTTGTGGGCATTTTTGTTGTTTAAATGGCGTACCTCCGGCGAGGCCCGCGCCTTCCATTTCTGACTGGAAATAAACACGGCGCACGCCTGCCCACCGCAGGCCTTGGCGCGGCGCCATTGCACGAAAACCGCTCAATGCATTTTCACGGGCGGCGGCGGCGGCGTTGGCTCCTCGACCGGCACGGGGTCGATGTGCGGCGGCTGTTCCGGCGGCGGCGTGAGGGGATCGCCTTCCGGCGGTGGCGGCATATCGGGTTCGGGCGTGCTGTGTGCACGCAGCGGGGAAAAACGGAATTGTGGCTGCATGGTGGCCTCCTTTGCCCCACTCTAGCCGATGCGGCCAAATCCTGGCGCCCGCCAGTGGCACGCTGCAGGGGAACTAAACGGCGTGGCGCCACTCCAACTTGGCAGGCATCCCCTACAGCACGAGTGCAAGCGACCCTATGGCGCGCAAGAAAATCCTCTTTATGGCCGAGGCAGTGACCCTGGCCCATGTTGGCCGCCCACTGAGCCTGGCCCAGGGCCTGGACGAGGAAGCGTACGAAGTGCACTTTGCCTGCGCCGATGGGTATGACTTTTGTTTCAGGCAAGCCCACTTCCGCCGCTGGCGCATCGACAGCATTTCATCACTGCAATTTCTGCAGGCGCTGGCCCACGGCAAGCCCGTCTATACGGAAAGCACCTTGCATGCGTACGTGGAAGATGACTTGCGCCTGCTTAATGCAGCCCAGCCCGATCTCGTGATCGGCGACTTTCGCCTGTCGCTCTCCGTCAGCGCGCGCCTGCAGCACATTCCCTACATTACCGTCAGCAACGCCTACTGGAGTCCCTGGGTGCGCCAGCATTACACGGTGCCCAGCCTGCCCCTGACGGGCGTGCTGCCCATCTGGCTGGCCGATCCCCTGTTCCGCCTGATCCGCCCGCTGGCCTTCGCCTCGCATGCCGTCCCCCTGAACCGCGTGCGCCGACGCCATGGCCTGCCATCGCTGGGCAGCGACCTGCGGCGCATCTATACGGATGCCGACCGCACCTTGTACGCCGATATTCCCCAGCTGTTCCCGCCGCATGGCATGCCACCCACGCACGACTACCTGGGCCCCATCATCTGGGCGCCGCCGCTCGACTTGCCGGACTGGTGGCAGCGACCGGAACTGAGCAGCGGACGGCCGATCGTCTATGTCACGCTGGGCAGCTCGGGCCAGGGGCAATTGCTGCCGCGCGTGCTGCGCGCGCTGGCGCCCCTGCCCGTCACCGTGCTGGCGGCCACGGCCGGCACCATCCGCGTCGATGCCGTGCCGCCGAATGCCTATGTCGCGCCCTTTCTGCCGGGCGACGCGGCCGCCCGCCGCGCCAGCCTGGTGATCTGCAACGGCGGCAGCCCCACCAGCCAGCAGGCGCTGACGGCAGGCGTACCCGTCATCGGCATCGCCGGCAACCTCGACCAATTCCTCAACATGCACGGCATCGCGGGCGCCGGCGCCGGCCTGCTGCTGCGCGCCGACCGTTTCCAGGAAACCGCCTTGCGCCATGCCGCCACGCGCATGCTCGACGATGGCCGCGCCAGGTTGGCCGCGCGTCAACTGGCCACGGCCATGCGCGACTATGTGCCAGGGCAACGCTTGCTGCCCCATCTGCACGCCCTGCTGGGCTCGTCGCCCCGTGATAGCCAGCCTTGACGGGCGCCGTCGGTTTTTCTTACAACGCGTCCGGCAACACCTGCACTGTGTCAACAAAAGCACGCCAAGTCATTGATTTCAAAAGAACCTCATGCGTTGGCATGGAAGTCGCTTAAGTCTGGCCATGAGCACCTGCCGACAGGACTCAGGCAAGACTTCCAGACTCACTCAACCACGAGGTGAATGACATGAAACTTTCTAAACTGAAACTGCTCCCGGCAGCAGCGACACTGGCCATGCTGTGCGCGGCCGGTAGCGCACAAGCGGGCGCCTACGGCTATTCCTACAACAACATCTTCGGCCTGGTCATCGCCGTGCCGACGGGCCAGATCACGGTGGCCAACAGCACCACGATTTCGCGCAGCACGGCCACCCTGAACGGCGTGAGCGTCATCAACGGCGGCGCCGGTTCGCTCGACGCGCCGCGCGCCAACGTCGGGGCCGTCACCAAGGGCGAAAACGACTTCACCCAGCAAGGCCCCACTGGCACCTATTCGCGCGGCGATGCGCAGATCGTCAGCACGCAGTTCCCTTCGTTCCCGCCCGGCTCCACCTCCACCCAGGTGGTGAACGTGGCCGAAGCCCATCTGGGCGGCCCTGCCGGTACGGCCGATGCCTCCGGGCGCAATGGCTCGACCACAGGTTTTTCCGTCGATTTCGTCGTCGGTTCGCCCACGGCGACGCTGAGCTTTGACTTCCTGGCGTCGCCCTTCATGCAGGTCTTCCTGCAAAGCACGGTCGGCCAGTTGTCCACGGCCACGGCCAACCTGGTCGTCACCTTCACCATCACGGATGCGGCGGGCCTGACGGTGTTCAACTGGACGCCCGATGGCGTGATCGGCTCGGGCATCTTCGGTGGCACGGAAAACGCCGACGGCGCCAACCTGAACACCAGTCTGGCGACCAATTTCCTGACGCGCGGCAACCTGTTCACCTACGACCCTTCCGGCTGCGGCACGCCCACGGGCACGGGCGTGGGTACGGGCTGCGGCAGCAACTTCAGCTCCGTCAGCAATGCTTTAACGGCCGGCAACTACACCTTGACCTTGAATGCGGTGGAAAGCGTGGACCTGGTGAAACAGGCGGTGCCGGAACCTGGCACTCTGGCACTGCTGGGTCTGGGCCTGGCTGGCCTGGGCTATGCCCGCCGCCGCAAGGTTGCCGCCTGAACCAGGCAACAGGGGGATTTACAGGCGAGGGAGTCTCCTCGCCTTTTTTTATGTGGCAAGCCTGTCGGTTTTCCTTACAACGCGGCCGACCGGCAGATGAGGATTTTCATGACTACATTTTCTTGTACCCGCTTGTCAACGGCCTTGCTGGCCTTGCTGTTGCTGGGCAGCAGCGGCACTGCCGGCGCCGCCGCCTATGGCTATTCGTACACCAGCGTCTTTGGCCTCGTCATCAGCAACCCCACCGGCTCCACCACCTTGGTCAGCAATATCGACCTGTCGCGCACCACCGCCACGCTCAATGGCAGCAGCGTCATCCACGGCGGCAGCAACGAGATCGATGCGCAGCAAGCGACACGCGGCGCCGTCACCAAGGGGGAAAATGATTTTACGCAACAAGGCATGGGCACGGCCTCGTTTGCGCGCGGCGAGGCGCAGATCGTCACCTCGCAAATCCCCCCCTTTCCGCCAGGCTCGACCAGTACGCACACGGTGAATGCGGCGGAAACCTTCCTCACGGGCGGCGGCAGCGCCGACGCCTCGGGACGCAACGGTTCCAGTACCGCGATGACCGTCAATTTCGTCGTCGGCCAACCGGGCGCGACCCTGGCCTTCGACTTCCAGGCCCTGCCTTTCATGCAGTTGTACCTCGATGCCCTGGCCGGCACGGGCTCGGCGGCCACGACGAATATGGCGATGACGTTTACCATCATCGATGAACATGGCCAGATCGTCTTCAACTGGGCCCCCGACGGCAACCTGGGCTCCGGCATCCTGGGCGGCACCGAACTGGCCGACGCCGCCAGCCTCAATACAGGGTACGCGCAAACGCCGCTGACCAGCGGCAGCGTGTTCACCTACGATCCCGGCGGCTGCGGCGCGCCCACGGGCACCGGCATCGGCACGACGTGCGGCGGGCAGTATGGCGCCGTCACGGACAATCTGGTGGCAGGCAGCTATACCCTGGTATTGAACATGCTGAACAGTTCCGAACTGGCCTATGTGCCGACGGACACGCCGATACCGCTACCTGGCACCTTGCCGCTGCTGGTGGCGGGTCTGGCGGCGCTGGCTGCCCTGGCGCCACGGCGGCGGCGCTGACCGCGCAGGGAGTCACGCCTCACGGCCCAGCCGTGGGCGCCACCAGCAAGTCTTGCAGCGGACGGCGCAGCGAGCGCGCACTGGCCGCCGGCCCGGCGCCGATGCGCCCGAGGAACACGGCCCGCTCGACCGCCGCCTCCCCCAGCACGCCCTGGCATTGCACGGCCAGCTCCTGCGCCATGTCCTGCATGCCATCGGTGCGCGAAAAGGCGCGCCGTTCGCGCACGTAGCGGGCAAAGATCAGCGGCGTCAGTTCCGGCTGCAATTGCAGTCCCAGTTGCGTGGCCGTCAGCCAGAAGCGCTGCATGGCGCGGCCGGCCGCCACGTAATCGTCGATATGGCGCGGCGGCGCATCGGCCAGCAGCACGAAATGCGCGGCACAATACAGGCCCGGCAGCAAGTCCATCTGCAGCCGCGGGGCAATCGTGCCGCCCAGCCAGGTATTGAAAAAATCCACGCGGCGCCAGCTGTGCATGACCCAGCGCATCAGCCGCGCCGTCATGGCATCGACGCCGAGCGCCTGCTCCGGGATGCGGTCGGCACTGAAGCGCGCCCCCCATTCAATGACGTCGCGGTGCACCTTGTGCGCTTCGGGCATGGTCAGGCGCAGCTTCGCATTGTCGAACATCAGCCGCGCGCAGGCCAGGCGCGCGCGCCCGCCTTCGAACCACTGCACGCCGTAGCCGGGCGGCAAGCTGGCCGCCAATGCCGCCTTTTCGCTGGCGCGCAGGCTGCGCGTGCTGAGCCGGCGCCGCTGCACGCTGCGCCGGGGCAGGAAGGCCGCCAGCGGATCGGGCAGCATGCCCGGGCTGTCGACCAGCCGTACGTCGAAGGTGGGCAAGGTGTCGGGCATGGACAAACGCCGGCGCGCTTCCATGCGCAAGCCGTGACAGCTGGCCGCCAGGGCCATGCTTTCAAGCAAGGCACCCAGCGACAGCTGGCTGGGATGGCCGTCGAGGTCGTACACGCAATGGCTGCGCGTATCGAAACCATGCACGACCACGTGCCGCTGGTCCACGACTTCAAAGCGCCACGGCTGCGTATTGTCGCCGCTGGGCGCCCAGCGCGCCTGCTCGAGGATGTTTTCCAGCACGGGATCGTTCAGCAATGCTTGCGCCATTTATGCCCCCTGTGCGGCGCGGCGCCGCTTGATGATGGCCATCGTCAGGCGCTGCAGCGGATGACGGTTGCCGCCTGGACGCCAAGTATGCACGAGCTTGTTGCGGTAGGCGTCGAAATGCACGCCGTGCGGCGCCGCCATCACCTTGCCCCGTTTTAACAGGATTTTCAAGGCTTCCGTGGCGGCCGCGCCCGCGCACAACTGGCAGCCCATGATGGTCGACGGTCCGCGCCGCTCCTTCAGGTTGATGGCGGACGGGTCGACCAGATACGGGCCGTGCAAGCCGGACGGCGCCAGCCCGACGAGAAAGCGCAGGGCCTTTTCTTCCTCGGGCAAGTCGCCCCAGCCAAAATACTCTTCGAACGTCATGCCGCCCGGCATGAAGCTGAGCACGGCCGTGCCCATGCCCAGCGGTGCGGCCGTGATGGCGGGAATGCCCAGGCGCGCGCACGTGGCGAAGGTGGCCTGGCGCGCGGGGAAGGCAAAGAAATCGAGGCCATCCACGTACAGGTCGACACCGGCAAAGAACTCCGCCAGGTTGCTGTCGTGTATGCCGTCGGGAAATTGTTTAATCTCCAGTTCGGGATTGATGTCCTTCGCCATCTGCGCCAATACGCCCACCTTGGGCTGGCCCAGGGTCGACATCATGGCGCCGGCCTGGCGGTTGAAGTTGGCGATATCGAAGGTGTCGAAATCGGCGATGTGGAAGGCGCCGATGCCCAGCCGCGCCAGGGTCAGCAAGTGCACGCCGCCCACGCCGCCCATGCCCGCGATGGCCACGCGCTTGCCGCGCAAGCTGTTTTGCTCCGCCTGCGTGACCCAGCCCAGGTTGCGGGCAAATGCCGCGTGATAGGAAAAACCTTCTGTCATGCTCACCTCTTCTGTGCATCCATTGCGGACGAAAAAGTTTGGACAGGTGAGCCGGGGATAAGTTCCCCCGTGACAGATAAAAAGCGGCTAGCGCGTCAGGCGCCGCTGCGCCGCGGCCGGCGCCACGGCGCCCACCTTGAACACGCTGACGATCTGCGCCAGCCCGGCCGCCTGCTCGTTCATGGCCTGCGCTGCCGCCGATGCCTGCTCGACCAGGGCCGAGTTTTGCTGCGTCATGTTATCCATCTCGACGATGGCCTGGTTGATCTGCTCGATGCCGGCGCTCTGCTCGGCGCTGGCCGAGGAAATCTCGGCCACGATATCGGTCACGTGCTGCACGCTGGAGACGACTTTTTCCATCGTTTCGCCCGCCAGCGCCACCAGTTTTTCACCGGCGCCCACTTGCTCGGCGGAGCTGTCGATCAGTTGCTTGATTTCCTTGGCGGCACTGGCCGAGCGCTGGGCCAGGTTGCGCACCTCGCTGGCCACGACGGCGAAACCACGGCCCTGCTCGCCCGCGCGCGCCGCTTCCACGGCCGCGTTCAGGGCCAGGATATTCGTCTGGAAGGCGATGCCGTCAATGACGGCGATGATGTCGCCGATTTTCTTCGACGAGGCATTGATGGCGCCCATGGTGTCGACCACCTGGCTCACCACGCCGCCGGCCTGCGTCGCCACTTGCGAGGCAGAAATGGCCAGCTGGTTGGCCTGGCGCGCATTGTCCGCATTCTGGCGCACGGTCGAGGTCATTTCTTCCATGGTCGAGGCCGTTTCTTCCAACGATCCCGCCTGCTGCTCCGTGCGCGCCGACAGGTCGTGGTTGCCCGAGGCGATCTCGCCCGATGCCGTGGAAATCGATTCCGCATCGCTGCGCACCTGGCTCACCAGATGCGCCAGGTTGTCGCGCATGGCCTTGATGGCCATCAACAGACTGGACGTATCACCGGGGCGCGTGTCGATCTGCGTGGTCAGGTCGCCCTGGGCGATTTGTGCCACGATGGCGGCGGCATAGTCGGGTTCGCCGCCGAGCTGGGCCAGGATGCGGCGCAGCATCAACGCTGCCAGCGCGCCCACCACCAGCATCAGCGCACCGCCGATGGCCAGCAGCACGCCCGCCTGGGCCCAGAATTTGTGGTTGATGTCATCGATATACGTGCCCGTGCCGATCAGCCAGTCCCACGGTGCAAATTTCACCACGGCATACATCTTCGCCACGGGGTCGGGCACGCCCGGACGCGTGCCGTCCGCCTGCACGAGGCCGATGCGGCTGTTGGCCAGCGCGGCGCGGTAGCGGTCGCCCGACTGCTTCATGTTCTTTTGCGGCGTGCCGATGCGCGACGCATTCGGATGCACGTACAGCAAGTCCGTGCTGAAATCGCGCACAAAGTAATACATTTCGTCCTTGACGAAGCTGCCGATGGCCAGCTTGGCCTGCTGCTGGGCCTGCTCCCGCGTGAGCTTGCCCGACTGTTCCAGCGCGTACGCCTTTTCCACGGATGCGTTGGCCAATTCGACCAGCACCGTCAATTGCTCGACGCGCTCGGCCATCATGGTCTGGCGCAGGGAATACAGGGAGAAGGAAGCGATGAGGACGATGCCCAGCAAGGTGCTGAAACACAGGAGGAGAATGCGTGAACGGAGTGTCATGGGTGCCTGGAGTGAATAGGAAATTTAATTGCCCGATGGAAATCTTTTCAGAAAAGCAAAACGGGCGGCGCTACCGGGCTGTGCCCGGCAGGCACCGCCCGCTGTAAGTCGTGTTTAAAAGGTCAGGCCAAGGCTTCCTTGGCCGCCTCTTCCGGCGTCAAGCCGTCGTAGAACTGGTCGGTAAACCACTCGACCTGCTCTTCGATGTGGTCCTGCGCCTGCGCCACGGTGGCGCCGCCAGCCACGAGGAAGCCTTCGACCTCGATACACCAGTTGATCAACTCCAGGGTTTCCGGATCGAGCTCTTCTTTCTTAGCCATCGTATTTCCTTGCTTGTTAAATTGCGATATCACATCAATAAGCGGCAGTTTAACAGCTTCGCCACGCTGCCGCCCATGCAGATCAAACACGAGGATTACTTGGCTGCAACATTTTTACGTTCCGGATACAGCACCACCTGCACATAATTGTGCATGTCCAGGTAGCGCTGCGCCGCCAGTTTGACGGCTTGCGGCGTGATGGCGCGCACGCGTTGCTCGTAGCGCAGAATGTGCGCGGGGTCGCGCCCCTGCGTCACCGAACCCATCAACTGATTCATCCAGTAGTTGTTTTCGCGCAGGGATTTCTGCTGGCGCGTGATCCAGTTCAGCTTGACCTTTTCCAGATCGGCCACGGATGGCCCGTCCGCCTTCATCTTGTTGATTTCGGCAAAGGCGGCGGCGATCACCTTGTCCACGTTTTCCGGTCCCGTCGGCAAGTTCAAGGCCACCGAATAATGGCCGTACGGATGCTGGCCCATCGAGGTTTCAAAGCCGCCGCCATAGATCATGCTCATCTTTTCGCGCAGCACTTCGATGACTTTCAGGTTCAGCACCTCGCCCAGCGCCTGCAGGGTCAGCTTTTGCTCGTCCGAATACGCGACGTCGCCATTGAAGGTGATGGAAATCGTACTCTTGGGCTCGCTGCCCATATAGATATCCTTCTTGACGACGCCGGTCACCGGGCGCATGCCCACGTCGCGGTAGGCGTGCGCCACCTCGCCCACGGGCAAGGTGCCCAGGTAGCTGGCGATCAGCGGCTTGATCTTGTCGAGCTCGAAGCTGCCCGCAAAGATGAAGGTCATGTCGCGCGCGCTGGAAAAACGCTGGCGGAAGATGTCCAATGAGCGGTCCAGGCCCACCTTGTCGAAATCGGCCGCGCGCGGCACGCCATCGACACGGGGGTTGTCGCCATACATGGCGTGCTGGATGGCGTCGTAAAACACGGCTTCCGGCTGCGCCATGCTGTTTTTCGCCAGGTCTTGCTGCTTGCCGATGAAGGACTGGTACAGGCCCGCATCCTTGCGCACGTCATTGAAATACAAATACACGAGCTGCAGCATGGCTTCCACATCGGCGCTGCTGGCCGAGCCGCCAAAGCCTTCGCTCAGTTCGCCCAGCGAAGCGCCCACATTGACCGTTTTGCCGGCCAATACTTTTTGCAAGTCCAGCGGCGCCAAATCCTTCAGCCCCATGCTGCCGACCACGGCGCTGGCGTAGCGGGCGTTGTAGATGTCGGCGTCGCCGAACAGGGACTGGCCGCCGAAGCGCGTCGAGCCCATCAGCACCTGGTCATTCTTGAAGTCCGTCGGTTTGAGCAGCACGCGCACGCCATTGCCCAAGGTCAGTTCCGTCACGCCGATGGCACTGTTCAACTTTTCCGAAACGATGCTGCCACCGGCCGGCGGACCGTCCATCAGCTTGCTGGCAAGCACTTTCTCCGTGCGCGGCTCGACCTTCTGCTGCTCGGCCTTCGCCACGGCGTCGAGCAATTGCTGCTGCGTCGGCACGCTGGACGTCGCTTCGCCCGCTTTCGGTTCGGCCCCCATGAAGACCACCAGCTTCTTTTGCTGGTCGGGAATCACTTTGGCCACCGTTTCGTTGATTTCCTGCAAGGTTACCTGCGGCAAGAGTTCCTTCGCGTACAGCAATTCATTGGCGATACCGGGGATGGCTTCCTGCTCCAGGAAGTTGCGCGAATACTCGGCCACGAAGCCGGCCGAATCGGATTTGTCGCGTTCGCTGTACGCGCGCTCGTAATTGCGCAACATATCCTTGCGCGCGCGGTCCAGTTCATCCTGACTGAAACCGAAGCGGCGCGCCCGCTCGTCTTCCTGCACCAGCGCATCGACGGCCGGCTGCACGCCGCCCTTGCCCAGCAAGGCATAGGCGCTGAACGATTCATAGCCGCGCACCAGCTTGCCCATGCTGCTGCCGCCCTGGATGAACGGCGGGTTGGCCTGCTGCGTCAATTCCTGCATGCGCGCGCTGAGCATTTGCCCATACAGGTTTTCGATCATCTGGCGGCGGTAGTCGGCAATGGTGACGGGCTCCTGCGCGGCGCGGATCGGGTAGCGGATGAAGACGCTGTCGTCCGGTGCTTCCTTGTCCGTGATCACCACCGCTTCCGTTTGCGAGCGCTGCGGCACTTCCGCATACAGGCGCGGACGCGGTTTCGCGGGGTTTTTCAGTTTGCCGAAATGCTGGCGTATCATCGCTTCAGCCTGTTTCGGCTCCACGTCGCCGACCACCATCACGGCCATCAGGTCGGGACGGTACCAATCCTTGTAGAAACGCTTGATGGCTTCCGGCTTGAAGGTTTTCAACACGGATTCCTTGCCGATCGGCATGCGTTCCGCATAGCGCGAACCGTTCAGCAGCTTCGGATACAGCACCTTGTTCATGCGGTCGCTGGCGCCCTTGCCCAGGCGCGCCTCTTCCAGCACGATACCGCGCTCGCTGTTGATGTCGGCCGGATTGAATTTCAAGCCGTGCGCCCAGTCTTCCAGCACGAGAAAACCTTTTTCCAGGTTTTCCTTCTTGTTCGTGGGAATCGGCAGCACGTAGACGGTTTCATCGAAGCTCGTGTAAGCATTCAGGTCGGCGCCGAACTTCACGCCGATCGATTGCAAGTAGGAAATCAGCTCATTGCGCTTGAAATGCGTCGAGCCATTGAAGGCCATGTGTTCCGTGAAATGGGCCAGGCCTTGCTGGTCGTCATCTTCCAGGATGGAACCGGCTTTCACCACCAGGCGCAATTCCACTTTCTGCGCGGGACGGGCATTTTTCTTGATGTAGTAGGTCAAGCCGTTCGGCAGTTTTCCGACGGTAACTTCTGGTGCCAGCGGCAAGGGATCGCTCAAACGGATTTCCGCCTGGGCCATGCAGGCGCACGCCAGCAAGACGGCGCCCGAGATCAGGCGTAATTTACTCAGCTTCATGTATTCTCAACGGTAAAATTCAGTAGCCATACCTTACACTGAAATTCTGTTTCCGCCATTAAAAACAGCTTAGGAAAAACCGCTTTTCCCAGGCAACTTTGCCGAATGACAAACTCAACGGTGTCCTGCCAGGTTTTTTCAATTGTGCTAAAGTATTGCCGCCGGTCATGTGGACCGGCACAACAATACGTCTTCGGGGCGGGGTGCGATTCCCCACCGGCGGTAAGACCGGCAACGGTCAAGCCCGCGAGCGCTTTCCAGGCACCGCTTGGCGAGGTCAGCAGATCCGGTGTGATTCCGGGGCCGACGGTATAGTCCGGATGAAAGAAGATGTGCAGTAAACGCGATGTCCCATCGACCTGTCGATGCGGCCGGCTGCGTCTATTCGCTTGCCCTGCAGCGTTTTTCGCCTATGCGAGGAGCGTTTCACCATGTTAGTCAACAGCTATACCCTGCTTTCCAACGACCTGGAAGGTCGTATCCAGTCCGCCCTGGCCGCCATGCGCGCCGGCATCCCCGTCATCCTGCTCGACGATTTCGACCGTGAAAACGAAGCCGACCTGATCCTGTCTGCCGAAAAATTGACGAACGAAACCATGGCTTTGCTGATCCGCGAATGCAGCGGCATCGTCTGCCTGTGCCTGCCGACGGATGTCGTCAGCAAGCTGGAATTGCCGCCCATGTCGTCCGACAACGGCAGCCGCTACGGTACGCCGTTTACCGTCTCCATCGAGGCGCGCGACGGCGTCACGACGGGCGTGTCGGCCGCCGACAGGGTCACCACCATCCGCGCCGCCATCGCGCCAAATGCCAAGCCCGCCGACCTGGTGCGCCCCGGCCACGTCTTCCCCCTGCGCGCCGCGCCCGGCGGCGTGCTCGAGCGCCGTGGCCACACGGAAGGCTCCGTCGACCTGTCGCGCATGGCGGGCCTGAACCCGGCCGCCGTGCTGTGCGAACTGATGAACCCGGACGGCACCATGATGCGCGGCGACGATATCGAGCGCTTCGCCGAACTGCACGGCATGCCGATTCTGACCATCGAAGAACTGGTGGAGTGGCGCAGCACGCGCGAACAGTAAGCCTGCTTCAGGCGGCGGCCACGGCCTTCGGCAGATGCACGTGCCGGTAGACGAGGCCCGCCGCCAGGCCATACGCGGCGGCAATCGTCGCGTAGGCCAGCGGCAGGCGCAGCGACCATTCGGGCAACATGTGCAGGATGCTGCCGATCAGGGCCACGCCCACCAGGGCGCCGATCTGGCGGTTGGCATTCAGGGCGGCCGCCGCGCTGTTCGCATGCTGCTTGCCGGCCACCCGCATCACGGTGGCCGTCATGGCGGGAATGGCGATGCCGATGGCCACATTCATGACGGCCGTGCCCAGCGCCAGCCAGCCATACGGCGTGCCCGGACGCAAGCCCGTCAGCAGCAAGGCCATCACGGCGCCCACCAGCAAGCCGGCCAGCATGGGCCTACGCGTGCCATGGCGCGCCGCAATACTTCCCGCCATGAAATTGCCCACCGTATAGGCCGCCATCATGGGCAGCAGGCGCAAGCCCGACTGCAGGGCGTCGGCGCCGCCCGACTGCTGCAGGAACAGGCTCAATAAGAACAGCTGGCCGAACACGCAGAAATTGATCAAAAAACCCACGCCATTGGCCGCGCCGAAGCTGCTGCTGTGAAACAGCGCGCGCGGCAACAGCGGATGGCTGCCGCTGCGCTCGCGCCGCAGCAATTGCCAGGCCGACAGCAAGGTCAATGCCCCCGCCGCCACGACATCCGGCGACAGCCAGCCCAGCACGGGCCCTTCGATCAGCACGAAACTGAGGCCCGCCAGCGCCGCCACGCCCAGTGCATGGCTGAACAGCGACAAATCGCGCGGCTGACGCGCCGGCGCGACCAGCAACAGCTGCGCCATGACGATGGCCAGCACGCCCAGCGGCACGTTCACCCAGAACACGCTGCGCCAGCCGAACTGGTGCACGAGGATACCGCCGATCAAGGGGCCGGATGCACCGGCCACGCCCACCAGCGCCGACCAGGTGCCGAGCATGCGCGTGCGTTCGCGCTCGTCGTCAAAACTGTGCGTGAGCAAACTCAGCGAACTGGGCATGAACAGGGCCGCGCCCGCCCCCTGCAGCAGGCGCGCCGCCGTCAGGAAATGCCCGTCGGGCGCGGCGCCGCACAGCACCGAGCCGAGCAGCAAGACGCCCAGGCCGCCCTGGTACACGGCTTTCGCCCCGTAGCGGTCGGCCAGCGCGCCGCCGGCCAGCAGCAGCGCGGCAAACGTCAAGGTGTAGCCGTCGACCACCCAGACCAGGCCCGTCAGCGGGATATGCAAGTCCAGCGCGATATCGGACAGCGCCACGTTGACGGCCGTGACGTCGAGCATCGCCATGACGAAGCCGAAGGCCAGGGTCAGCAAGATCAAGCCGTTGGCGCGGCGCGGTGTGGGAACAGACATGGGACTCCTTGCAGTAACAGGGGGGACGGCCATTATGCGAGCGTTGCGCGATGCAGTAAACAGGCATAAACTCGGCATCTTGATGCAAAAATGCATCACAAAAAAAGGAAAATACAATGGACTGGGATAACGCGCGCATCTTTCTCGCCATCGGGCGGGCCGGCACCCTGCGCGGCGCGGCCGCCCTGCTGGGCATCGACCAGGCCACGTGCGGGCGCCGCCTAGCCGCGCTGGAAAGCTCGCTGGGCGCCACCCTGTTCCTGCGCACGCCATCGGGCTACGTGCCCACGCCGGCCGGCGAGCTGGCGCTGACGGCGGCCGAAGCAATGGAGCGGGCGGCCGACAAGCTGCAGCGCGAGATGCAGGGCGTCGACAACCGTTTAAGCGGCCTGGTGCGCGTGGCCACCACGGACACCATGGCCAGCCATTTCGTCATCCGCGCCATGCAGCGGCTGCACGCGGCCCACCCGGACATCCGCATCGTGCTCAACGTGGCGCCCGCGCTGGCCAGCCTGACGCGGCGCGAGGCGGACCTGGCCGTGCGCGGCGTGCGCCCCACCGACCCGGACCTGATCTCGCGCCACCTGGTCAAACGCAGCCTTGGCCTGTACGCCTCGAAAACCTATCTGGCCGAACGGGGCGAACCCGTGCGCGGCACGGCGCTGGCCGGCCACGACATCGTCATCTACCACCAGTCCGTGACGCCGCGCCACGCAGAGAAAATCGCCGGCGAATCCGTCGCCAACGCCCGGGTCGCCATGGAAGTGAACTCGGCGGCCATGCTGCAGGAAGCCACGCGCGCGGGCCTGGGCGTGGCCGAGCTGGCGACTCATCTAGGCGACATCGACCCGCAGCTCGTGCGCATCTGGCCCGAGCGGGCGGAAAGCTACGACGTGTGGCTGGTCATGCACGCGGACCTGAACCGCTCGGCCCGCGTGCGGGCGGCGGCTGACGCCATCATTGCCAGCGTGGCCGGCCCGGCGCACTAGGCGCAAGTCCATCCCCAAAAAAATCATTCCCAAAAGAAACTTTATCTCTTGCGAATCTGATAAAATTCCTCTCCCCGCCGCGCACAGCCGCCGCCAATCGCCGCGGGATCCCTCAATCCCCCTGGAG
Source organism: Janthinobacterium sp. HH106 (assembly GCF_001758725.1). Lineage (NCBI taxonomy): Bacteria > Pseudomonadati > Pseudomonadota > Betaproteobacteria > Burkholderiales > Oxalobacteraceae > Janthinobacterium > Janthinobacterium sp. HH106. The sequence continues at coordinate 52,041 of NZ_LRIC01000008.1, forward strand.
AATTTTTATGCTTATCTGGCAAGGCTTCGGCATACTTGGCCCCCTTATCTGTTTGATCGTCGTACTGGCCGCGCAAGCGCTGTTTGGCGCCACCCTGGGCGAGGCCTATACAAAGAGCCACACATGGACCCTGGCCCTGGCCTTCCTGCTGGCAGCTGCCGCCAGCTGGTATGCGGGCGTACGCCTGAACAGCGCGCCCGGACGCGAACTGATCGACCCGGCCACGCAGGAGCGCGTGATCCTGCGCCAGCGCCACACCCTGTTCTGGATTCCGATGCAATACATCGCCGTGCTGATGGTCGTCATGGCCGGCTTCGCCCTGTTTGAGTAAGTAGGTCGTGGGAAATTATTGTGAAGTTATGACGAACAGAACCGGATGCGCTGCAAGGCGCCCGTTGCGACGCAGTGCAGGCACTGCTAGCAGCGGGTAACGCCGCAGAGCGCCGGTTATGGAAGTCAGAAATCACAATAATTTATTACGACCTACTTCAGCGCGCACGCCTGACGTGCCCGGCGGGCGGGCAGATGTTAAGATGCCATGATGACCCTATCCGTCTCCCTCATCATCAGCCTGCGCCGCCTGCACCGGGCCACCATGGCCTGGCTGGTCAGCTGGTGGCGCATGCTGCATTTCGCCATCCTCGTGTTTTCGCTGGCCCTGTCGCCATCGAGCTATAACCGCGACAACCGCCCCATCCTCGCGCACCGGCTGGTAACGAACACGGCGCCCAATCTCGTGTGGTTCAGCGTGGCCTGCGCGCTCGTCAGCCTGGTGCTGATCCGCATCGTCGTCGTCAGCGCCCAAAGCTACGGCCTGTCGCGCTATGCGCTGGAAATGGTGGTGCGCGTGCTGGTGCTGGAATTGATACCGCTGACGGCCGCCCTGTTCGTGGCCCTGCGCCTGACCCTGCCCGACGGCATTGCTTTCGCGCAAATGCGCTCGTCCGGCATGCTCGATACCATGCAGCGCCAGGGCATCGACCTGTTGCGCCGCGAATATTTTCCACGTGTCATGTCGGGCATCTTCGCCGTGTGGATGCTGGCCATCGTCAGCTGCGTCACCTCGCTGATCCTCGCCTACCTGACGATCTATGGCTTTACGCCGTGGGCGCTGCAAGGCTACACGCGGGTGGTGGGGCAGATCTTCAATCCGGCCGTGGCCCTGATCCTGATGCTCAAGGTGATCTTCTTCAGCTTTGCCGTGGCCCTGATCCCGCTGGCCTCCTCGTACTATCCGGAAGACCCGCACGGCCGCCGCAACCGCCTGTGGGCCGCGCACGGCCTGTCAGAAATGCTGCGCCTGTTTTCCGTCATCCTGTTGGTCGAAGTGGCTTCGCTGATGGGCAATTACTACTGATGCCCCGCCCGCCACCGCCAGCGATCCCGAACCACCCATACGAGAGCCAGAAGCCATGAGCCAACCGCAAAATCCCGACCAGGTCGACGTCACGGCGCCCGCCGGTCTCGCGCAAGATAGTGTCCTGCCCGCCCCGCCGCCCGTGCGCCACGCCGAACTGAAGGCGGCCATCCTGCTCATCTTCATGTTCGTGCTGGTGGTCGGCTCCGTCGTCTATCTGATGTATGCACGCGGCGCCTTCGAAGCCACGCAAACCCTGGTGCTGACGGCAGACGACTCGGACGGCGTGGGCGTGGGCGCCGACCTGACCTTTTCCGGCTTTCCCATCGGCCGCGTGCAGCGCATCGAGCTGGCGCCGGACGGCCGCGCGCGCGTCATCGTCGACGTGCCGCGCAAGGACGCGCACTGGCTGCGCAGCAGCTCCATCTTCACGCTGGAGCGGGGCATCGTGGGCGGCGCCAAGCTGCGCGCCTACAGCGGCATCCTGACGGACCCGCCGCTGCCCGACGACGCCACGCGCGACTTGCTGGTGGGCGACATGGCGGCGGAAATCCCCCGCCTGCTGGCCGCCGCCAAGGATTTGCTCAACAATGTGGCGACCCTGACGGGCAGCGATTCCGCCCTCGACGGCACCTTGCGCAACGTGCAGGCCGTGACGGGCAAGCTGAGCGGCCCGGGCGGCGCCATGGGCTTGCTGACGGGCGACGACAAGCAGTCGCGCCTGCTGGTCGAGCGGGCCAACGCCCTGCTCGTCACGGCCGACCAGCTGGCGCGCCGCACGGATGGCCTGGTGGCCAATGCCGATACGCGCGTGTTTGGCGACAAGGGCGTGATGACGGATGCGCAAGCGACCATCGTGCAGCTGAACGCGCTGCTGGCCGACACCCGCGCCAGCCTGAAAAAAGTCGACGCCGTGCTGGTCGAGGCGCAAGCCGTGGGCGCCAATGCCAAGGCGGCGACCGCCGACCTGGGCCCGCTGCGCGCCGATGTGGAAAGCAATCTGCGCAAGGTCGAACAGCTGGTCAATGAAATCAACCGCAAATGGCCGTTCAAGCGCAATCCGGAGATCAAACTGCCATGAAAATGTCCCGCCCCGCCCTCGCCGCCCTGCTGTCCACCTTGCTCGCCGCCTGCTCCAGCGGCCCGCCCGTGCCGGACTGGAAGATGAATGCGCAAAGCTCCGTCGAACGGTTTCAAGCGGCCTACCTGGGCGGCAACGCCCTCGTCGAACAGACGGAATTCAGGCGCGCCCGCAGCCAGGTGGCGGGCACGGGCAAGCTCGAACTGGTGGCGCGCATCGAACTGCTGCGCTGCGCCGCCCGCGTGGCCAGCCTGGCCTTCGAGGATTGCGCCGGCTTCGATGCGCTGCAAGCGGACGCGAACGACGCCGACCGCGCGTATGCGGCTTACCTGGCCGGCAAGGCGCAACGGGCCGACGTCGGCCTGCTGCCGGAAGCGCAGCGGGCGGCCGCAGGCGCCGCATCCGACACGGCCGCCGCCAGCGCCGTGGCGGCCATCGATGACCCGCTGTCGCGGCTGGTGGCGGCCGGCGTGCTGCTGCGCTCGGGCCGTGCCACGCCGGCGCTGCTCGACACGGCCGTCGCCACCGCCTCGGACCAGGGCTGGCGCCGTCCGCTGCTGGCCTGGCTGGGCGTGCAGCGCCTGCGCGCCGAACAGGCGGGCGACACGCAAGCGGCGCAGCGCATCGCGCGGCGCATGGCGGTCGTCGAGCAGCCGCCGGCTCCCTGAGCGCGCCGATGGCGGCCCAAGGCAGGCGGAATCAGGCATAATTCAGCCAGGATGACAGCTATGCCGTGCAGGCAGCGAGGTGTGACGATGCAGTTCGAGGATTTCGACCTTTCCACTCCCGATACCGGCCGGCATGCCGGGGCGGCGCCTGGCGATGAAGCACCGGCGGCTACGGCCGTGCGCCTGCAATACCTGCTCGACAATACACCCTCCATCATCTATTGCACCGTGCCCAGCGGCGACTTCAAGATGACTTTTGTCAGCAACAATGCCTTGAACGTGCTGGGCTACCAGCCCGAGGACATGGTCGCCGATCCCAATTTCTGGTTCGACCACATCCACCCGGACGATGCGCCCGGCATCTTTTCCAGCCTGGCGCAGATCTTTGTCGAAGGCGCCCGCGCCTACGAATACCGTTTCCGCGTGCGCGACGGCAGCTACCTGTGGATGCACGACAGCCTGCGCCTCGTGCGCGACGAGCACGGCGTGCCGTTTGAGGTGATCGGCTCGCTGACGGATATCACGGAACGCAAGCGCATGGAAGCGATGCTGCAGGCGCGCGGCGAAGAGCAGCAACTACTGATCAGCAAGTTACAGGAAGCGCACGACCAGCTGCTGCAATCGGAAAAGATGGCGTCCATCGGCCAGCTGGCGGCCGGCATCGCGCACGAAATCAATAACCCGATCGGCTTCGTCAATTCGAACATGAGTTCGCTGCAAGGCTATGTCGGCACCCTGTTCGGCGTGATCGGGCAATACGAAGCGGCGATGCGCGAAACGCCGGACGGCCCGGCCCTGGCCGCGCGCGTGGCCGAGGTACGCGCGCAGGCCGACCTGGCCTTCCTGCAGGACGACATGGTCGATCTGGTGCGCGAATCGATGGATGGCTTGAAACGCGTGCGCGACATCGTGCAGGCGCTGAAGGATTTTTCCCACGTGGGCGAGACGGACTGGCAGGTGGCCAGCCTGCATGCGGGCCTGGACAGCACCCTCAATATCGTCGCCAACGAGTTGAAATACAAGGCGCGCATCGAGAAGCACTATGGCGAGCTGCCGCCGATCCTGTGCCTGGCCTCGCAGCTGAACCAGGTGTTCATGAACCTGCTCGTCAACGCGGGCCAGGCCATCAGCAGCGACGGCGTGATCAGCATCCGCACGGGCCACGCGGGCGACTGGGTGTGGGTGGAGATCGGCGACACGGGCGCCGGCATCGCGCCCGAGCACCTGAACCGCATCTTCGAGCCGTTCTTCACCACCAAGGCCGTGGGCAGTGGCACGGGTTTGGGCCTGTCGCTGTCGTACGGCATCGTCAACAAGCACGGCGGACGCATCGAGGTGGCGTCGGAAGTGGGCCAGGGCACGCGCTTTACCGTGCACCTGCCGCTGCAGCCGCCCACCGCCGCGGCCGCGAACGCCTAGGCGTCCTTCACGGGCGCGTACACGCGGATGCTGAGGCGCCCGCCATTCTTGCCTTCGAAATCGAGCAGCTGGGCGATCACGCGGGCCGTCAGCACGTGTTCGGCCGCCAGCAGCATCAGGCCGTCGCGGCTGATCAGGTCGCGCGACAGCACCATGCCCGGTTCCAGCTGGCCCGACAGCACGGTCAGGTCGCGCGCCGGCGGCTCCGTCTCCTCCATGATGCCGCGGAAAGCGGCCACCACGGCCGGGTCGTAGCGCTTGCCGATGCTGTCGTAGATCAGGGTGCGGGCTTCGTCGGCGCGCAGGCTGCGCTGCACCATGGCGCCGATCTGCAAGCCGTCGTAGTCCGAGGCCAGCGCCAGGATGCGCGCGCCCATGGGAATGGCCAGGCCCACCAGGCCATCGGGAAAGCCGCCGCCGTCGAAGCGCTCGAGCTGCGAGCGCAGGATCACGGAAACGGCGCGCAGCTCGTCGAGCGCCATCAGCAACTGTTCGGCGCGCAGCGGATGCTTGCGGAAGGCGGCCAGCTGCTCGCCCGTCCAGGCACTGGCCGGCAGTTCCAGCACGTCGTCGCTGAGGCTGAGCTTGCCGATATCCTTGAGCAAGGCCGCGATGAACACGTCGCGCGCCTCCTGCCCTTCCAGGCCCAGCGCCTGCGCCAGCTTGCGCGCCAGCTCGGCCACCCGCCGCGCATGGCCGGCCAGCTTGCCGCCGCGCATCTCGATCAGGTTGGAAAACACCTTGATCGTCGTCACGAACGTGGCTTTCAGGCGCTCGTTGGCCGCCTGCACCTCGTCGTGGGACTGCTTCAGCTGCTGCGTGCGCGTGGCCACCTTCGCTTCCAGGCTGGCGTTGAGCGCCTGCAGCTCCACGTTCTGGCTGGCTGTCAGCGCTTCCAGGCGCCGTTTTTCCTGCTCCAGCGCGCGCCGTTCCAGCGCGTGGCGCACCACCAGCACGATATCGTTCTCGTCCCACGGCTTGGTCACGTAGCGGTAGATTTCACCCTGGTTGATGGCGTCGAGGATGGACTGGATATCGGCATAGCCGGTCAGCAGCAGGCGGATGGTGCCGGGCCAGCGCTGGCGCACCTGGGCCAGGAACTGCGCGCCGTCCATGTGCGGCATGCGCATGTCGGAAATGACCAGGTCCACCGTCTCGCTCTCGAGCAGGGCCAGGCCGGCCGCGCCGCCGTCGGCCGTCAGCACGCGGTAGCCGTGCGGGCGGAACAGCCGCCGCAGCGACGACAGGATATTCGGTTCGTCGTCGACGCACAGGATGGTGGGCGGCGCGGCCGCGGTGCTGGCGCTGGCGCTGGTACTAGTGCTCGTGCTCGTGCTCATGCTGTCCTGTTCGTTCATGGTGTGACGGGCTGCGCCTGGCGCACGGGCAAGGTGATGCGGAAGGTGGTGCCGCGGCCGATGATGCTGCGCACGTCGATGCGGCCATGGTGTTTCTGCACCGTCGTGTAGGCCAGCGACAGGCCCAGTCCCGTGCCCTTGCCGACGGCCTTGGTGGTAAAGAACGGGTCGAAGATGCGCGACAGGTGTTCGGGCGCGATGCCGCCGCCCGTGTCCTCGACCTCGATCCATACTTCCGTGGCGTTGTCGCTGCCCGTGCGCAGGGTGATGCGTCCGCGCGCTTCGCCCATGGCGTGGGCCGCGTTGACGACGAGGTTCATGATCACCTGGTTCAGCTCGGAAGGCTGGCATTCGATATCGGGAATGTCGCCATATTCGCGCACCACGTCGGCCTTGTACTTGACCTCGTTGTTCACGATGTTGAGCGTGGTATCGATGCCCTGGCGCAGGTTGGCCCAGACCCACTCCTGGTGCGCATCCGTGCGCGAAAAATCCTTCAGGTCCTGCACGATGCGGCGCACGCGCGAAATGCCTTCCTTCGACTCGCCCATCAGCATGGGAATGTCGGTGCGCAGGAAATCGAGGTCGATCTGTTCGCGCAGCGCGCGCAGGCGCGCCGCCACCACGGGGTCGGCGACGGCCGGCTCGGCGTCCTCGTAGGCGTCGAGCATGCTGAACAGGTCATCCAGATAACCTTCCAGGGTGCCGACATTGGAAAACACATAGCCGATGGGATTGTTGATCTCGTGCGCCACGCCGGCGGCCAGCTGGCCGATCGACGCCAGTTTTTCCGACTGCAGCAGCTTTTGCTGGGCCAGCGACAGCTTGCTGTTCAATTCCGTCAGGGCCAGGTTGCGCTCGCGCAGTTCCAGATCGGCGATCTGGCGCTGGCGGATATCGTCGGCCAGGCGTTCGTTCATTTCCGCCAGCTGGGCCGTGCGCTTGGCCACCAGGTGTTCCAGATTGTCGTGCGCCTTGCGCAGCGCCAGTTCCGCCAGGCGCCGCTCGCTCACGTCGCGCAGGGTTTCGATGGCGCCCACCAGGCGTCCCTGGCGGTCGCGCAGGGGCGCCGCTGTGAAATGCAGCCAGTGGCCGTCGGGCCCGATATCGGCAAAGAAATCCTCGGCCTCAAAGGCGCCGGGGATCACGGGAGAACGCTTCAGCTTGCCAAGGTAGAGGTCATTTTCGCCGAGCGCGATATCGTCGGCCACCAGCAGGTCGGCCAGGCAGGCGCGCGGCTGCGGATAAAACGCCTTCCAGTGGTCGCGCGTGCCGACCATTTCGGCGGCCGTAAAGCCCAGCAACTGTTCGCAGGCGCTGTTCCAGTGCGTCACCACGTGGTTCGTATCGATGGCGAAAGTGGCCACGGGATGGCCGTCGAAAAATGCCGACAGCGCGATGGTGTCGCCCTGGCGGCGTTCCGGCATGGCGGGCAGCGCCTGTCCTGCATCTGTTTCCATGGCCTCTATCCTGTTCATGCCAGCATGATCCGCGACATTTCATCGAAGGTGTGTTCCGTTTGCGCCAGCAGCGCCAGCCAGGCCTGCTCATCCAGCGCGACGCTGCGCCAGCCCGTCGGCGACAGCGGCGGCACCAGCGCATCGTCGACGCCGGCCAGGTCGAGCGCCAGGGCGACGGCATTGGCCATGTGCACGGCCAGCGGCAGGCCGCCCGCTTCCAGCCGGTCGATGGCATGGTGGTCGGCCACCGCCTGCTGTATTGCCTCGGGAAACTTCCAGTAGGCGGCCAGAGCGCGGCCCACCTGCGCGTGATCGATGCCGATGACGGCCAGTTCCGCCTCGGCCATCTGGCAGTCGTGCGCCTGGCGGTAGCTGCGCACGAGCGCGTGCTCGGCCGGGAAGCGCGTCACCAGCACCAGGGTGCCCAGGTCGTGCAGCAGGCCGGCCGTGAATGCCGTTTCGGGATTGACGCGCAAGTGCGGCGCCAGCAGGCGCGCGGCGATGGCCGTGGCCAGCGAATGGCGCCAGAACGCCTGGAAATCGAAGCCGCCGCTCACCGGCGCGAAGCTGCCCGTCAGGGCGCAGGCCGTGACGACGGTGCGGATGCTGTGAAAGCCCAGCACGGATACGGCTTGCGGAATGCTGGTGACCTTCGATTGCATGCCGTAGAACGAGGAATTGGCGATGCGCAGGGTCTTCGCCGCCAGGCCCTGGTCCAGCTCTATCTTTTGCGCCAGCACGTGCACGTCCGTGTCGTCCTGGTCCATGCTCGACAGCAGTTCCAGCACGACCACCGGCAGCGAAGGCAGTTCCTGTATCTGGCGGATGATATGTTCAAAGCTGAGCCGTGTCATGCCGCTCCCCCTTGCCGGTAGCGCTGCACCAGCGCCAGCAGCTCGGCCCCGGCGGAATCGGGCGGCGTGGCGCGGAACAGCACGGCCAGCCGTTCCAGGCGGCGCAAGCGTTCCTGCTCGGCGTGCGCCTGCGCGGCGGGGTCGATCGCCTCATCCATGACGACGTGGCAGCGTTCCACATTGCGCCGGCGCAAAGCCGCCAGGTTCGCCGCCGTCAGGGTGGCGCCCTGGGCCAGCAGCACGGCGCCGCTGGCGTCGTTCAAGGCCTGCGCCAGCACCATGCCTTCCTGCGCCTGCTCCATGGAAATTTCGCGTCCGCTTTCACTCATGTATCCGCTCCATGACGACTCAGGGTGACCAGGCTGCCGCGCGAGCGCGAATGCAGGCCCATCGGATGGACCGCCACGGTATACGGCTGGCCATCGATGGCTGCCAGGCAAGGCGCGCCCTGCCCGTCAAACAATTGCGGCAAGACGATCGCCGCCTCGTTGCCCAGCAGGGCCGCGCCCCGTTCGAACAGGTTGGCCGCCGCCGCGTTGATGAAGGCGATCATGCCGTCCTCATCGAGGCCGATCACGGGCAGCGGCAGAAATTGCAGCAATTCGCGCGCGATGCCGAGGCTGACCTCGTCGCGGCTGATCTGATGCTGCTGCTGGCGCACCAGCGCCTGCATGGCGGCATTGGCCGCCGCCAGCGCCTGGTTGGCGTCGCGCAGCTGCGCATTGAGGCGCACATTGTCGTCGTCGATGCCCTTCAGGCGAAAGGCTTCGGCGATATGCTCGCGCAGCTGATGGTCTTCCCAGGGCTTGGTGAGAAACTTGAAGATGGCGCCCTCGTTGACGGCGTCCGTGACGGCCTGCAACTCGGTATAACCGGACAGCATGATGCGGATGGTTTGCGGACACAGCAGCTTGGCCTTGCGCAGGAAGTCGGCGCCCAGCATGCCCGGCATGCGCTGGTCCGACACGATCACGTCGACGGCATGGCTGGCCAGCACGTCCAGCCCTTCCTGGCCGCTGTTGGCCGTAATGATATGGTAGCCATCGCGCCGCAGCAGGCGCTTGAGGGAAGCGAGGATATTGGGCTCGTCATCGACCAGCAGCAAGGTGCGCGGCGCCGCCGCAGGCTGCTGCCCGGCGTCCGCCGCCAGCGCCGCCATACCCGGCATGCCATGCTCGTCGTGCACATCCATCGGACCATCCTCTCATCGCCATGGCGATATCGGAGCTTGCCTGGAGGGGAATCTGCCGCGCGAGACAGTCTTGCGAGTCTTGCGCGGCAGCCAGCTTGCGTTGAAATTATACGACTAAATATTCCTTCATTGCACTTATCCTGCACTTATCCGTGACTTATCCGCGCCGCGCCGGACAAGGCGTGTTGCGGTAGAACACAAAGCCGCCCAGGCCGATGGCTTGCGTGTCGGCCTTCACGGCGTACACCAGCGTGTTCCTGGCCGCATCGACCCTCAGCAGATTCTTGTGCAGCACCGTTTGCGCGTGCGACAGTTCCAGAGACGGCGTCGGCGCCAATGCCAGACTTAGTTCGGACGTGGCCGCGTCATACGTCCAGCGGCCCGGGTTGAAAAAGGCGAAGCCGCCGTCGAAACGCAGGCTGCCATCCTTGAACTGGGTCAGGCAAATGCTGGGAAATTCGCTGGGCGGGTTGTACCAGGTGGCGGCCACGGCGGCATCGGCCGGCGTCTTGCCCGGCATCTGCATGCCGGTGCTGTCAGTTTTGCCGCCCAGGCCGGCGCAACCGGCCAGCGCCAGCGCGCCCGCCAGCACGCCCGCGCGTATGGTGTATATCATGTGCATTGCCGTCCCCTTGCTTTATAGAAACACAATCTTAAAGCGGGATGGCTGGCCGTTCAAGCGGCCAGCGCACATAAGGCCAATTTAATTGTCCCCGGCCGCCTTCGCCGCCATGGCAGCTGCTTCGCGCAATTTGTCCTTCTTGCTCTTGCGCGCGCCCTTCACGCCGCCGTTCACCGTGTCCGTGACGGGATGCACGGGCGCAGGCAGTTCCGTCGGCTCGAAACCGGCCACCACTTCGCGCACGATGCGCAAGTCATTGCGGTTTTCGATCAGGCGGAAATGCGCTTCCGTGTCGGCCGTGACGAAACTGATGGCCGTGCCGCTTTCGCCGGCGCGGCCCGTGCGGCCGATGCGGTGCGTGTAGTCGACGGCCGAACGGGGCAAGTCGTAGTTGACGACGGCCGGCAGGCCCGCGATGTCGATGCCGCGCGCGGCCACGTCGGTGGCCACCAGCACCTGCAGCCGGCAGGCCTTGAAGTCGGCCAGCAACTGGCTGCGCGTGCCCTGGCTGAATTCGCCGTGGAAGGCGCCCACGTGCAGTCCCGCGCGCTGCAGCTTGTCGGCCACATGTTCGGCCGCGTACTTGGTGGCGACGAACACCAGCACGCGCTCCCACTGCTGCTGCAGGATCAGGTAGCGCAGCAGCTGCGTGCGACGCGGCACGTCGACCGTGATGGCGCGCTGCACGATGTCGGGCTTGTCCTGCGCTTCGGACGCTACCTCGATGCGCACGGGGTCCCGGAGCAGGCTGTCGGCCAGCGCCTGCACGCTGTCGGGGAAGGTGGCGGAAAAGAACAGGTTTTGCCGCTGTTTGGGCAGCAGCGCCAGGATGGCGTTGATCTCGTCGCTGAAACCCATGTCGAGCAGACGGTCGGCTTCATCGAGCACGCACAGCGACACGCCGCCCAGCTTCACGGCGTTCTGGCGCACCAGGTCCAGCAGGCGGCCCGGCGTGGCGACGACGATATCGGCGCCGCCGCGCAAGTCCATCATCTGCGGATTGATCGACACGCCGCCGAACAGCACGGAAATCTTCAGTTTCACGGGCAGCGGCTTGGCCAGCGCGTGCACCGTCTGCCCCACTTGCGCGGCCAGCTCGCGCGTGGGCACGAGGATCAGCGCGCGCACCTGGCGCGGGCCGGAAGCGGGCGCCATCAGCGCCTGCAGCAGCGGCAGCGCGTAGGCGGCCGTCTTGCCGGAACCCGTCTGGGCCGCGCCCAGCACGTCGCTGCCGCGCAGGATGGCGGGAATGGCGGCCGCCTGGATGGCCGTCGGCGCGGCATAGCCGGCCTTGTCGACGGCACGGACCAGGGCGGGAATCAGACCCAGGGAGGAAAATGGCATAGCGGGCCTTCTTTATTCGTAAAGTGAGACCGGCCGCAATGTGCGGCCGGTCGGAATAGCGACAGTATAAGGCAATGACCGTTAACGCCCAACCAAACCTACTGCGCGTCGGCATAGGCGGCCTGCGATGCTCACTGTACTATTCGTACAGTTCCGCTTCTCGGCCACCTCTTCCTTCCGCTCGCTACGGTTTGATTGAGCGTCGTTGCGACAGTAGATCATTGCTTGGGCATTTGCAGCGTCGGATGGCCCGCGTCATCATAGCCCGGCATGCCGCGCCGGATCGTATGCGAAAAGTCCGCATCGTCGTTGGCGGCCCGCGCGCGCGCCGTGATGTGACCGCCATCGCGCAACTGCTGGAAGGTCTGGCCAGGTACCAGGCCCTTGACGTCGAACAGATAGCGGTCGAGGTAGCCCGAGGCCATCAGCCGGTAATCGAGCGGCAGGCCCGGCACGATGCGGCGCACCATCTCGAAGACGATGGTGGTGCAGTTGGCCGTCAGGGTGTTGTAGAACTGCGGCTGGGCCTTCAGCGCCTGCGCCTCGTCCAGGTAGGCGAGGAACAGCGAGCGCATGGCCGCTTTTGGCATCATCACGCGGTACAGATGCATGTCCTCGCCGCGCGCATTCGTGCGCACGCGCAGGATGTCGCGTTCGTCGGCGGCGATCAGGCTCATCTCGAAATGCTTGAAAAAGCCGCCGATGGCGGAAAAGCTCTCGCCCTTCTCCTTGCGGATCTCGATGGAAAACGTCAAAAAGCGCCCGTCGGCGAAGCCGAACGAGATCAGCGTATGCGCGATGTACGGCCCCGTCCAGTACGACAGCGCCGTATCCACCGTGCGCAGCTCGTCGAGGTCGTAGCTGCGCTGCTCCCACTTGACCGTGTAATCGTCGTCGCTGCGCCAGTCGAAATTGCGCACATTGTCCAGGGTGACGAGGTTGCCCTTGAGCGTGCCCGTCACATTGCGCGCCACGTCGTCGGCCCACACGCGCTGCTGTTTCGGTGCGATCAGGCTCCACCACACGAGCAGCAGGATGAAACCGGCCGCATACGGCAGCAGCACGCGCGCGTCGCCGCGCGTCCACCACAGCGCGATGCTGGCCACGCCCAGCGCGCCCCACAGCAGCGCGCCGATGGCTTGCGCCGCCGTGCCGCCGGACAGCTGGTACCACAGCGCCAGCGCGCCCCACAGTGCAGTCAACAGGAGAATCAGGGAAACGGCCATTTTGCCGACGGTGGCCAGCACGGAGCGGGCACGCAGTGATAAGAAAGTCATGCACCGATTATAAGGGCAAGCGCAGGAAGAGGTGCGTCCGAGCAAGTACAGCTGCAACAGTCCCTGGCCGCAAAATCATTTCTTGCCTGCCAATTTATTTCATGAGAGCATGTTGCAAAAATAAAATGTATAGACAAGGTATCCTGTCACCGCAGCGCTGCCTTGCCGATTTCCGGAGACACCGTTGCAAGCCCCTTCCCTCTACGCCCTCGCCGGCAGCCTCAATTCCCTCTTCATCGTCGTCAGCCTGTTCGGCCTGTGGTCGCAGCTGCAAAAAATCTGGCGGCGCAAGCGCGATGCGGGCATCGGCGCCGGCAAGACGACGGACATTTTGTCGATCAACCAGTTCACCGTCAGCTTCCTCGCGTATTGCGCCTTCTTCGTCTACGGCTATTCGATCACGCCGTTCAACCACTACATCGTCTGGCCCCGTTTGGTCGCCTCGCTGATCGCGCTGGCCATCCTGTATGAAATCGACCGCGACCGCCGCAGCCTGGCGTCGCGCCATGCGCTGCTGGCCTGCGCGCTGCTGCTGTGCGCGGGCGTGACGGCGCTGGCCTTCGGCCCCACGTTCAGCGATGAAAAGCGCGTGATCTCGCAAAGCCTGATCGTCGCCGTCACCGTGCTGCTGGCGCAGGGCTATGCGCACCAGATCCGCCTCATTTACCGGTCGGGCAGGACGGGCGCCGTGTCCCTGAAAATGAGCCAGTTCATCCTGGCGATGGATGTCAGCACCATCTTCTTCGCCTGCGTCATGGGCCTGTCGACGGGCTGGCCCCTGCTGCTGCTCGCCAGCGTCAGCGCCACGACCAAGCTGATCATCATGTGGCTGTTCCGCTGGGAGAAGAGCAGCCGCGCCGCGCAGGTCAAACGGCAGGCAATGGCCTGAGGTTATTGCCCGCTCAGCGCGCGCATTTCCGCATACAAATTCGCCTTGCCCTCGAAGCCGATGCCGACCAGGTCCGGCATGGTGATATGGCCATTTTCGACGCGCACGCCGTCGGGAAAGCCGCCGAACGGCTGAAATAAATCCGGGTACGATTCATTGCCGCCCAGGCCCAGGCCCGCCGCGATATTCAAGGACATCTGGTGGCCGCCGTGCGGGATGCAGCGGCTGCGCGACCAGCCGTGCTGGTGCAGCATGTCCAGGGTGCGCAGGTATTCCACCAGGCCGTAGCTGAGGGCGCAGTCGAACTGCAGCCAGTCGCGGTCGGCGCGCATGCTGCCGTAGCGGATCAGGTTGCGCGCATCCTGCATGGAAAACAGGTTTTCGCCCGTCGCCATGGGCTTGTCGTAATAGCTGCGCAAGGTCGCTTGCAGCTCGAAGTCGAGCGGATCGCCCGCCTCCTCGTACCAGAACAAGTCATATTCACGCAGCGCCTTGGCGTAGGCGATCGAGGTGTCGAGGTTGAAGCGCCCGTTCGCATCCACGCACAGCTTCTGCCCATCCTGCAGCACCTCCATGATGGCGTCGATGCGGCGCAAATCCTCGTCCAGCGAGGCGCCGCCGATCTTTTTCTTGACCACCGTGTAGCCGCGGTCGACATAGCTGCGCATCTCGTCCTGCAGGGCGGAAAGGCTCTGGCCCGGGTAATAATAGCCGCCCGCCGCATACACGAACACCTGTTTGTCGGGCACGCCCGTGCCGTGGCGCTCGGCCAGCAGCTGGAACAGCGGTTTGTTCTCGATCTTCGCCACGGCATCCCAGATGGCCATGTCGATGGTGCCGATGGCCACCGAGCGTTCGCCGTGGCCGCCCGGCTTTTCATTGGTGTACATGCAATCCCATGCCTTGTGCGGATCGAGGTTGCTGCCGTCGTCCGTGACGAGCGAGGCGGGGTCGGCGTCGAGGATGCGGGGGATGAAGCGCTCGCGCATCAGCATGCCCTGGCCGTAGCGGCCGTTCGAATTGAAGCCGTAGCCGACGACGGGCTTGCCGTCGCGCATCACGTCGGTGACGACGGCCACCAGGCTCAAGGTCATCTTCGTGAAATCGATGTAGGCGTTGCGGATGGGGGAAGAGATGGGGATGGTCTTTTCGCGGATCTCGACAATTTTCATACGGCTCTCCTGTGGATGAAAACAATGACGCCAGCTTACCGCGATACAAAGCCATATAATCGATATCAATTTAAAGCATTATTCACTTGAAGTGAAAGATGAACCATGAAAACGGACGCCACCACGGAAATGGCCTTCTTTGTGCTGCTGGCCAAATTGGGCAGCCTGTCGGCCACGGCGCGCGAGCTGGGCATCACGCCGCCCGCCGTCAGCAAGCGATTGGTACTGATGGAGCAGCGCCTGGGCGTGCGTTTGCTCAACCGCAGCACGCGGCGCATCAGCCTGACGGGCGACGGCGAAAGCTATTTGCGGCAGGCGCGGCAGATCCTCGACGATATCCGCGCCATGGAGGAGTCGCTGGCCAGCGGCGGCGCCGAGCCGCGCGGACTGCTGCGCGTGAATGCCACCCTGGGCTTCGGGCGCACGGTGATCGCGCCCCTGCTGTCGCAATTCGCGCTGCGCCACCCGCAGCTGGAAGTGCAGCTGCAGCTGACGGACAGCCCCATCAACCTGGTCGAGCAGGCGTACGACCTGGGCATCCGCTTCGGCGACTTGCCCGACACGCGGCTGTCGGCGCGGCGCATCATGTCGAACCGGCGTTTCCTGTGCGCCTCGCCCGCCTACCTGCAGGCGCACGGCACGCCGCGGACACCGGACGACCTGGCGCAGCACCGCTGCATCGTGCACCGGCAGAACGACGACGCTTACGGCATCTGGCGTTTGAGCCGTGGCCGCGCCAGCCACACGGTGAAGGTGCGCGGCACGGTGGCCAGCAACGACGGCGACGTGGTGCTGGGCTGGGCGCTGGACGGGCACGGCATCCTGCTGCGTTCGGAATGGGACCTGGCGCGCTACCTCGACAGCGGCCGCCTGCGCGTGGTGCTGGCCGACTATACGCTGGCGCCGGCCGACCTGTACGCCTACTATCCGAGCCGCCACCAGCTGCCCGCCAAAGTGCGCGCTTTTATCAATTTTCTCATCCAGCAATTGCAGCCGGAAGCGGCCACAGCGGCAGAATCAGGTTAAACTATAATATTGCGATATAGCAATATTATGAAGGAGTAGGTTTTGCTAGTCATACTCGGATTTCTCGTCGTGCTGTTTTCCGTCTTCGGCGGCTTCGCCATGCAGGGGGGACACTTGGGCGCCCTGTTCCAGCCGCTGGAACTGCTGATGATCGGCGGCGCCGCGCTGGGCACCTTCTTTGTCGGCAATGACGCCAAGGCCATCCGCGCCACGTTCGCCGCCCTGCCCACCCTGTTCCACGGCTCGCAATACACGAAGGCGCGCTACATGGAACTGATGGGGCTGATGTATGAAATCCTCAGCAAGATCCGCAAGGAGGGCTTGATGTCGGTCGAGGACGATATCGACGACCCCTACCGCAGCGCCATCTTCGTGAAATACCCGTACACGCTTGGTGACGAGCACATCCTGGAATTCATCACCGATTATCTGCGCCTGATGGTGTCGGGCAATATGGACGCCTACCAGATCGAAAATCTGATGGATAACGAGATCGAAACGCACCATGAAGACGCGGAAATGCCGATCCAGACGATTTCGCAGCTGGCCGACGCCATGCCGGCCTTCGGCATCGTGGCCGCCGTGATGGGCGTGGTGCATACGATGGCCTCCGTCGGCTTGCCGCCGGCCGAGCTGGGCGTGCTGATCGCACAGGCGCTGGTGGGCACCTTCATCGGCATTTTGCTGGCCTACGGCTTCATCGCGCCGCTGGCCAGCTTGCTGCGCCGCAAGCACCATGAAACGGCGAAGATGTACCAGTGCGTGAAAGTGACGTTATTGGCCAGCCTGAATGGCTACGCGCCGGCGCTGGCCGTGGAATTCGGCCGCAAGGTCATTTCCGCCACGGAACGCCCTTCGTTCAGCGAACTGGAAAACCACGTGCGCCAGGTGCGCACGAAGAACTGATCCCGCCTGCCTGCTTACCCGGCGCGTCAGGCTTGCGGCGCCGTCCAGACCAGGTTCCACAGGTGGCCGTCGATATCCTCGAAGCCCTGGTCATACATGAAGCCATGGTCTTCGGGCGGATGCGGTATGCGGCCGCCCGCGGCGGCGGCCTTGGCGATCAGGCTGTCCACCTCTTCCCGGCTTTCGCAACTGAGGCAAATGACGACTTCATTGGCTTGCCGGGCATCCGCGAGCGGCTTGTCGATCAGGGACCGGAAGAACGGTTCGGTCGTCAGCATGGCCTCGATGCTGCCTTCGACGATGTTCATGAACGCCGCGTTCTCGCCGCTGAAGCGGGAATTGAAGGTGAAGCCGAGCGAGGAAAAGAAGGCCCTGGATTTATCCAGTTCCTTCACGGGCAGGTTGAGGATGATCTGTTTGTTCATGGCGATTCCTTGCTTCCTTGGTGAAGGTGGGATGGGCAAGCGGTGCGCCTTCCCTGCGACGAGTGACGGCATACCAAATTGACACGCTTACGAAAAAATCGTTCCTCCAGAATATCAATAAATACTGAAGAAAGGCGCGGACTATGCTCAGGACTTGCCCTCGATGCTGGCGGCGGCGCGGGCGCGGGCCAGGCTTGAGCGCGCGCCAGCCACCGCGCGCAGGCGTTCTTCCAGGTAGGCGCTCACGCGCGGATGCTGGCTGAAGGCGACGTTGAAGCGGATGTGCTGATCGGGCGTGTCGTTGGCCGAAAACGCGGCGCCGCGCATCAGCAGGATCTTGTTGCGGTAGGCATCCTGCACCAGCAAGTCCACGTCCAGCCCTTCGGGCATGCTGCCCCACAGGAAAATGCCTGCGTCGCCGGGCTGCTCGAACAGCACGCCGGCCGTGCTCAGCTGACGCGTGCTGGCGTTGCGCGCCACCATGATCTTGCGTTGCAGCCGCTCCAGGTGCTTGCGCAGATTGCCGGCCTTGAGCACTTCCAGCAGCACGTATTCGTTCAGCGCAGGCAAGGTCATGATGGAATGGATCTTGGTGCGCATCAAGGGCTTGAGCAGGGAAGGCGCCGCGGCCAGGTAGCCCATGCGCAGGGCCGGGCTCAGCGCCTTGCACAGGCTGGAATAGTAGATCACGCCGTCCAGTCCGGACAGCGACGCCAGCCGCGTGCTGTGGCCCGGCTGGAAATGGCCGTGCACGTCGTCTTCGGCGATCAGGAAGCCGTACTGCTGCGCCATGATCAGCACCTTGTGCAGGTTGGCGGCGCTGCTGCTCCACCCGGTGGGATTGTGCAAGGCCGTCTGCATGAACAGCAGGCGCGGACGGTGCGTGCGGCAAGCCGCTTCCAGCTCGTCCAGATCGAGGCCATCGGGCCGGCGCCGGATGGGCACCAGGCGCACGCCGTCCTGGCGCAGCCTGCCGAACATCAGGAAGTATCCGGGGTCTTCCACCAGCACCGTATCGCCGGGCTGCAGGAACGTGCGGCAGATCAGGTCGATGGCATGGGTGCCGCCGAACGTGGTGAGGATGTGGCTGGCGTCCGCCGCGATGCCGATACCGCGCAACAGCAGCGCGATCTGCTCGCGCAGCTCGGCCAGCCCTTGCGGCGGGCAGCGCGAAGCCATGCCGGCCGCGCTGCGCGCCAGACCGCGTTGCACGGCGGCCGCCGGCAGCGCGTCCTGCAGCCAGGTGGGCGGCAAGGCGCCGCTGCTGGCCAGCAGCACGCCCGGCCGCTGGTCGTTCACTTGCTGGCTCAGCCAAACCGGCTCCTGCTCCTGTCCCGCTTCCAGCGCCACCTCGTCGGGAATGGCGCGGCCGGCGTCGGCCGGTGCGCAGACGAAGAAGCCTGTCGTGCCGTGCGTATCGATGACGCCTGCAGCCACCAGCCGGTCATACGCGACCACCACGGTGTTGGTGCTGACCGCGAGCTGCGTGGCGAGCTGGCGGATCGACGGCAGCCTGGTCCCGCCAGGCAGCACGCGTTGCGCGATCTGCTGGCGCAGTGCGGCCTCGATCTGCTTGAACAGGGCGATGGGTGAGGAGCGGTCGATGGCGAACATGGCGCAAGTCTAGCGTAAAAACGTCAGGGCGAGGACCAGCAGGACGGCGCCCATCGCCAGATTGAAGATGCGCTGGTTGCGCGGCGCTTTCAGCACGCTGCGGATCGACACGCCGAACAGCGCCCACATGGCGTTGCACGGCATGCCCACCACGGTGCCGGTCACGGACACCAGCAGCGCGCCGGCGAGCATGTTGCCGTGCGCAGGCATGAAGACCGACGCCATGGTGATCGCCTTGAGCCAGCTCTTGGGATTCAGCGCCTGAAACAGCGCCGCCTGCGCAAACGACACGGCCTTCGGCGCGCTGCTTCCCGCCACCGAGGCGCCGGCCAGCTTCCACGCCAAAAACATCAGGTACAGCGCGCCCGCGATCCGCAGTAGCTGCTGCGCCATCGGGTACGCGACGAACACGCTGCCCAATCCCACGCACATGAGCATGGTCTGCACAAAGATGCCGGCCTGGATGCCGAGGATCACCGGCAGCGCCCCGCGATAGCCGAAATTGGCGCCGGTGGTGGCCAGCATGACGTTGTTGGGCCCGGGGGTGGCGGACATCACAAAGCAATAACTCATCAGGGGCAGAAGTTCGGTCATGGCAGGCAGTCGCAGCGTGGAGAAGGCCCCAGTCTAGAAGCGCGGCACGGCGGCGACAAGGCACAAGGCGGCGCGTACAGGCACATGCTGTATCAGCCGGACGACTGCTACAGCGGCGATACGAAAGTCAGGATTTTTGCGGCAACATCAGGCCGCTTTGAAACGCCAGCTTGATGTCGCTTTCGTTCGAGTAGGCAGAAGATGCCCACACCTCGCCTGCTTGAAGCCTGGTGAATGTCTGGATGATATTGCGCCGCCATGGGGATGGCCTGGAAGAAAAGTATCCAGTGAAAAAACGCTGCGCCTGTTCCTGCGTCCCGAAGCACAACAGGAATGACAAAGGGGTAGACGATGGATCGCAAATGGCGGGAAAACCGCCCCCATGCGACGCAAGATGTTCAAGCGCCCGCGGACGATCGGCGAACAAGGAGAACAGCGGCAGCG
Organism: Janthinobacterium sp. HH106; assembly: GCF_001758725.1. Classification (NCBI taxonomy): domain Bacteria; kingdom Pseudomonadati; phylum Pseudomonadota; class Betaproteobacteria; order Burkholderiales; family Oxalobacteraceae; genus Janthinobacterium; species Janthinobacterium sp. HH106. The sequence continues at coordinate 71,743 of NZ_LRIC01000008.1, forward strand.
CGCGTTCGGCAAGCAAGTGGCACATCTGCTCAATCGAGGAACGCGCCGTCGAACCCGCCACCTGCCAGATCATGGCGCTGGCATCTTTTTCGGATCGAAGCAGGCCGCCGAACAGAACGGCGCCATCGTAACCAGCTCCGCCGCCCTTCTCCGCAAGCCACTTCTTGAGGGCCTTGCTGGCGATGGAAAGGTCGACCTTCATGCGGACATCGCTGCGGGAATTATAGCGCTCGGGCTCGAACGACACCTCGAAAACGGTGTCCTTATCGGCAGCCACCTTCTTCCAAACGGTTCCTGCCTTGTTGGGCTTAAAGCCATGGGGCGCGAGAAATTTCCCGACTTCCTGGCAAGCGTGAAGAAACTGGGCTTTTGGATCGCCATGACGGTTGACGGGATCGGCCGACCACGCTTGCCATTGGCTGTAGCGCTGGTCGAGGATGGGTTTCAGTTGATCGAATTTCTCCCAGGTATTCTCGACGTGATAGACGCTCGGATACTCAAAGCCGTGCGCGGCGGCGTGACGGTTGAACACGTCGCAATAGTCTTGCAGAAAACTGCCATGCTGTCGGGCAAATGCCGACTTTGCGTCGTAATAGTCAACGGCGAAAGCATTGCCCTGATCGTTGAGATCTTCTTCCCATAGTTTGCCATCGCAAGCATCAATCAGAAATTGTAGTCCGGTAATTTCCCGACTGAGCAGGCGCCTTAACTCCCCGGCGGAATCCGTGCGGTGGAAATTGCTCGCCATGTCCTGGTGAACCAGCCAGGCCAGGAACATGCCGATATGGATGCCGCCATGCTCTTCCGGCAAATCATCGGGATATTTTCCACCAGAATGCCAATCAATCCTGTCATATGCCATTGTGCAAACCTATAAGAATATCGAAATAATCACCTTGAGCGACTCCAGCATCATGACCAGCGTGCTTGCCAACGGCCTGACCTGGATGGCCATTCAGGGACCCGGCGCCGTCTCCTCCGGGCAGCTGACCTCGTCCTCTGGCGTATACAAGGTCATCGGTACGCGCTGGCCGTCGACTTCCAGCTCGCGCACTTTCGGCGGCACCAGCTGGAACTCGCCCGCCTGCAGTTTTTCGCGCAGGGGCTTGCAGCGCAGGGCGTCGGTGGGGATTTGCCCGCGCGCGGTCCAGCTGCCGTCGTCCTTCTCGGCCAGCAAGACGGATGAGGCGCGCGGGTCATTGCTGATAAGCAATACTTCCTGCTTGCCGTCGCCATCGAAATCGAGCAGGTAGGCGTCGCACTGGGGCCCTGCCCGCTTCAAACAGGCGGGCAAGCGCCAGGCCGGGCTCACTTGCGTCCAGTCCTGGCGCAGGAAACTCTGCGGCAGCTTGGCCGTGGCCGGGCGCAGGGTCAGGTTGATCGACACGTCGCTCAGCGCGCCCGTCTCGTCGAGACGGTTCTGGCGCTTGAGCATGGCCTCGGCGCGCGCCCGCACGATGGCGGCGTCCGGGCCCGTCGTGCGCGTCTTGAGTTCCTGCAAGGCCGCCTGGCCGTAGCGGGCGCCCTGGAAGCGCAGGTACTCGAAATCGAACTTGTCCACGCCAACCTTGCCGCTTTCCAGGCGCGCCATCTGGCTGGCCACGGAAATGCGCGCCGGGTCGGCCAGCGGCGAGAACAGGGCGAACAGCACCAGCAGGGTAACAAAGGCGGTCGCCACGTTGACGTTGGCGATCAGGTGCAGCCAGTCGCCGTACTTGCTGGCCGCCCAGGCATAGCCGGCGGCGTAGCAGGTGGCGATCAGCAGGCAGGCGGCGGCGATCAAGCGGTCGGAGGTCCAGCCATGCGACATCACGCGCAGGGTCAGCGCATAGACGGCGATGCCCACCACCCACGGCAGCAGCAAACATGCCAGGCGCGTGCCCAGGCGGATGCCGCGCGCCACGCCATGGCCCACTTCGCCATTCTGGAAGGCGGCATTGATCAACACCACCAGCACGCCGGCCATGCCCAGCAACACGGACGCCGCATGGCGCGTGGCCCACAGGCGCTCGAAGCCGATGAATGGCAAGGTCAGCAGGAAGCCGGAGACGAGCACGGCGGCAATCGGCACCAGCCACGACAGCAGCACCAGCAGCAAGGTGCGGATGCCGCGCACGATGGATGGGCGCACGTCCGTGATGTGGATGGCGAACGAGAACGCGAAGCAGATGACGGGAATCACGAACCAGGCCTGGCCCAGCAGCTTTTTCAGGAAACTGAGCTTGATCAGCAGAAACAGCTGCCCGCCCAGCCACAGCACCAGCCACAGGCCCAGCACGAACAGCAGGGAGAACAGCAACTGGATGCCCAGCTTCCAGGCGATTTCAAAGTAGGTTGGATAGCGGGCGATGCGCTGGCCATCCTGGGCGCTGGCCAGCACCAGCGCGTGGGCGATATACAAGCCGACGACGCAGAAACCGAACAGCTGGGCGGAAATGACGCGCAGGGGCGCGCCCGGCTTGTAATTGCCCCAGATCACGTGTTCGGCGCCGCGCGCCACGTCGTGCCAGGCCAGCACGGCCAGCACGACGGCCGCGCCCGCCATCCACAGGGCGATGCGCTTCACCGACATATGGCCCAGGCTGGACACCAGCAGAATGGGCAGCAGCAAGCTGATCAGCATCAGCGGCCCCAGCAGGTAGGCTTCCGTGGCGGGCCACACCTTGTCCTGCGCCGTGCTGTACAGCCAGTACAGCAGCAAGCCTTGCAGCAGGCCCGTCACCAGGCGCGTTAACGCGATGCGCGGCGCCACCACCGGATCGAGCAACGCCATGTTTTTTCCTGCGGCATCCTGCTGCATAGTCATTCCTTTAATAGTCGTTTATTGCTGTAAAGCACGGCCATTATTGCATTTCGTTATATTCATCTCAACAGCGATTCGTGCGCGCGCCCTTCCCGCCCGGCTGCGGGAGCGCGCAGAGGCAGGCTTTGCGCGAGGCCCCAGGCCAGTTCCGGCACGAGGAACAGCCACAACAGGGGCTGGCCCGTCTCCAGCAGCGCCCACGCCATCCAGGTGGAAAACAGGTAGCGGGCCGCCGCGTCGTAGCGGCCGAAGCGCGGCTGCGGGTCGAGCATGCGCAGCACGGACCAGACCATCACCACGCTGCCAAACAAGCTGCTGATCAGCAGATGCAAGGGCTCGAAGGGAGGCAGCGGCGCGCCGCCCAGGCCCACATTGAGGGCGGTCAAGTGCTCGCGCAGCAGCAAAAATGTCCACGGCGTGGCAAACGGGGCCGTCATGAGCACATCATAAATGGCGCTGGCGCGCACCACGCGGCGGAAGGCGGAAACGGACAACATGGGAACTCCTGTCTATGAAAAGCGCCCATGATCAAGCTTGGAGTACACTCCATGGTCAAGCATTTTATGAAAGAAAAGAACCATGCAGATCGGCGAGATGGCGCAGGCGACGGGCTTGAGCCGCGATACCCTGCGCTTCTATGAAAAACGGGGCTTGCTGCGCGCGCGGCGCGGCGCGAACGGCTACCGCGACTACCCGCCCGAGGCGGCCGACTGGCTGCGCTACCTGCGCACGGCGCAGCAGCTGGGCTTTACCCTGGCGGAAATCGAGGCCGACATGCCGCTGCTGGCGGCCGCCGGCGATCCCGCCACGGCTGATCTGCTGCGCGCGGCGCTGGCGCGCAAGCTCGGTGAAATCGATGCGCGCATCGATGGATTGACGCAGTTGCGCGGCGAACTGGTGCGGCGTATGGGGGCGGCAGCGGCGGCGTGCCCGTTGCGCGGCGATGCCGGTGCGAATCCCTGAACTGCTGCCGTGGCTGTTCCTGCTGGGCGCAGGCAGCGCGCAAGACCCCTGACGTCAAAAAACCGCCTGTGTATGGCAGCAGGCGGTTTGATGTCGGGCAACCCCGGCTTACTTGGCAGCCTTGCGGCGGCGCAGGAAACCCATCAGGCCCAGGCCGGCCAGCAGCATGGCGTAGGTTTCCGGTTCCGGCACGGCGGCCATCACGGACACGTTGTCGATGACGGCGCCCGAGTAATTGTCGAATGGCGTGCCGGCCTTGGCGGCACTGGCAAACGACAGGGTCGCCAGGCCGGTGGAAGCGGCAGTGAAGCTCAGGGTGTTGCTGTACAAGGTGTTGGACGCGGCAGCGGTCGAGTAGAAATTACCGGCCGCGCCACCGAAATTGACGCTCACGCCCTGGCCTGCGGGGCCGCCGGAATTACGCGCCATGTCAAAGCTCAGATTGTAAGTCTGGCCGGCAACGACATTGAAATTTTGCGACAGGAAACCAGGACCAGGCGTGCCCAGCATATCGATGCTGTAGCCATCGATGGCGTTATACGCATTGCGGATCAGGTCGACGGAGCTGGCGCCCACGGTCCAGCCCGTGATAGCCGACGAACCGTTGTTGACGACCTGGAAGCCACTGGAAAACGTGGAGCCGGGGGCAACCGTCTCAAAATTGCCATTCGTGATCAGGTTGACGGGGCTGGCGCTGGCGGTACCTGCGGCAAACAGGGCGACAACTGCTGCGATGGTGGCGATTTTCATGATCTGATTTCCTTGCCTTATTGATATTAAAGTTTCCTTAAGTGAAATCATATCTCAGCCTTGATGAAAATCAAAGAACTTTACAGAAATATATTTAATGTAGATAATTTGCAACGCTTTCAGGCGCGCTGCGCCGTCAATCGAGTTCCTGCCGCGCTACCAGGATGCCGTCCGCATCGGCATAGATCCAGTCGCCCGGATGCACGGCCACGCCGCTGAGCTGCACGCGCACGTCGCGCTGGCCGGCGCCCGTCTTGTTGCTCTTGCGCGGATGCGTGGCCAGGGCGCGCACGCCGATCTGGCAGACATTGATTTCCTCGCTGTCGCGGATGCAGCCATCGACAACGATGCCGGCCCAGCCATTGCTTTCGGCCAGCACGCCCAGTTGACCGCCCACCAGCGCGCGGCGCAGGCTGCCGCCCCCATCGATGACCAGCACGTGGCCTTGGCCCGGCGTTTCCAGCGTGCTGCGCACGAGGGCGTTGTCCTCGAACACTTGCAAGGTGGTGGCGGGCCCGCTGAAACGCACGCGCTGGCCGAAAGCGCGGTACACGGGCGGCAGCACGGCCAGAGTGCCGTCGTCGAGCATGGCCGCATAGTCGTCGCACAGGTCGGTGGTAGCAAAGGTCATGGGGATTCCTTTCGTAGCAGATGGCAACGATTCTATGCTTTTTGCAGCGCGGCGGCACGTGTTTTGCCGTCCACTCCCACGGCCGTGGCAATCGCCAGCGCCTGGAACAGGCCGATGAACACGAACAACAAAGCCGGATGGTCGCCATCCATCAGCGCGCCAAAGAACAGCGGACCGACGGCCAGGCCGCTGTCGAGGCCCGAATACACGACGCCATACACGCGCCCGGTGGCATTCTTCGGCGCCGCCGCGCGTATCATCAGGTCGCGCGACGGCCCCGCCACGCCCGAGGTCAAGCCGATGGCGCCCATCAGCACCACCGCGCCCCAGGCCGGCACGACGGCCATGGACAGCAGCACGGCCAGCAGCGCGGCGGCGGAAAAGGCGATCGCCACGTTGCGGTCCGGCTGCTTGCTGCGCGCGCCCACCACGCCGCCGGCCAGCATGCCCACGGCCGAGGCCAGCATATAGGCCGTGTAGGCGCTGGTGGCCAACGCCAGGCTCATGCCGTACAGCTTGACGAGGGCCACGCTGGCAAAGCTCTGGATGCCGCCCAGCGCGATGGCGGTAATGAAGAAGAAGGCAAAGCACATCCACACGGCAAGCAGGCGCAGGAAATCCAGGGTGCCTTCGCCGCCAGCCGGCTGATCCGCTGCGGCTTTCTTGACAGGCTCGGGGCGGATGGCATGACGGTTCAGGAACAGGATCAGCAGCACGCCGAACGGCAGCACGGCCGCGCATTGCAGCGCGATTCGCCAGTCATAATGGGTGGCGACATACGTCATGAACAGCGGTGCCAGGGCCCAGCCGATGTTGCCGCTGATGCCATGCACGGAAAAACCGTAGGCCACGCGGGCCGCCGAAACGCGCTGGTTGAGGATGGTATAGTCGGCCGGATGGAACACGCTGTTGCCTATGCCGGCCAGCATGGCGCCCAGCATCAGTGCGGCATAGCTGTGCGCGGTGGACAGGGCCAGCGCCGACACGCCCAGCAGAAAGACGCCGGAAAACAGCACGGCGCGGGCGCCGAAGCGATCGACGACAAAGCCGGCCAGCGCCTGCCCCACGCCCGAGATGATGAAAAACACCGTCATCAGCAGGCCCAGCTCCGCATACGACAGGTCGAATGCGGGTTTCAGCCAGACGAACAGGGCCGCGAGGATCAGATGGTAGAAGTGCGACACGCCATGCGCCAGCCCCACCAGGGCGATGACGCGCGCATCGCCGCGCAAGGTTGGAAGTTCGGATGCTGAGTTAGTTGTTATCATGTCATACCCTGTCTTATACTGGTGAAGCTCAAGTGTATGCAAAATATCATCGTCTGTTTTCCGACAGGATGACATAATTTATCGAATTAAGGCCAAGCTGATGGGTGTACCTATCCTCCACCATACCCGCATGTGTCCGCCGCGGGAAGCGCCCAGCGCGACCATCCCCGTGACGATGATCGCGCGCGACCTGCAACCCGATGAATTCTTGTTACCGCATACCCACCCCTGGGGCCAGGTCACGATGGCGCTCGAAGGCGTGCTGCGCATCACTGCCAACAACAGCAGCTGGGTGCTGCCGCCCATGCGCGCCATCTGGATCGCGCCCAACGTGGAGCATGCCGTCACGATACTGGAAAAAACCCGCTTGCGCCCCCTGTGCATCCACGCCGCACGCGCGCCGTTCGCGGGCCAGGATTGCAAGGTGCTGGAAGTGTCGAACCTGCTGCGCCAGCTGATCATGGCGCTGGAACAGCTGGATCCGGGCCAGGAACCGACGCGCGAAGCGCTGCTGGCCGAACTGATCATCGATGAATTGAAACGCTCGGCCACGCGCCCCATCCGCGTCCCCTTGCCCAGCGACAAGCGCCTGAAGACCCTGTGCGACAGCCTGATCGAGAAACCGGGTTTGAATCAGACCCTGGAACACTGGGCGCAGCTGGTCGGCGCCTCGGAACGCACCCTGGCGCGGCTGTTCGAACGCGAATTGGGCATGAGTTTTGGCCAGTGGCGCCAGCAGGTGCGCCTGGCGCACGCGGCGCCCCTGATCGCGCGCGGCGTGCCGCTGTCGCAGGTGGCCGAAGAACTGGGCTACGCCAGCCAGTCGGCCTTTTCCGCCATGTTCAAGAAAACCTTCGGCAGTTCGCCATCGGCCTTCTTTGCGCACGGCGAACGAATATAGCTAGCGCGTCGATATCGTGCTCAGGGCAAGGCGGTGCAACACCGCCATCGGCGCTTTAGCGGTGCGCCCTCAGGCCATGAAGTCGAAGAGGGAATTCTTGCCCGTATAGCCCGGCAAGGCCGAGTTCGTTCCCATCTGTTCCTGGGCCGAATAGGCTTTGATCAGCGCCTGCGCCTGGGCCGTCAGCGCCTTGGCCAGCACGGCTTTCTTGTTGGTCAGCGTGGTGATGTCCTTGCCGACCGTCTGCACTTCCTTGCGGATGATGCTCGTTTCGCCTGTCAGCTCGCCGATCTTGCTGGAAAACTGGTCGGCCACGCCCTTGCCGTTATTCGTAAACAACTTGCTGACGGCATCCGGATCGGCAGCGATGGCGGCCTTGAGTTTTTTATCGTCGAGCACCAGCTCTCCGCTTTTGCCCAAGGTCACGCCAGCGCTGCTGAGGATGGAGGCGGGCACGCCCGTGCTGGCCGTGCGCAGCACTTGCTCCATCTGCGAACGCACCTGACCCAGGGCCGTGTCGGATTTCAAGTCGCCCTGCTGCAGGCTTTGCAGCTTGCTGTTGAGTTCATTGTAGGCCGTGACGAAGCTGGCCACATTGGTCGCGATCTGGCTGCTGTCCTTGGCGATGACGAGATCGGTCGTGCCCTTTTTCTTCAATTCGATGGTGGCGCCCTCGACCGCCGTCGTCAAGGTATTCGTGGCGCTCTTGATCTCCTTGCCGTCGACGGTGAGCAGCGCATCCTGCGCGGCGGCCGTCTGCTGCAGGCCCTTGCCGGCGCCGGGTGCATAGCTGAGCAGGTTGCTGACGGCAGCGTCGCCGGACACGCTGATGCGCATGCTGCTGTCGGCGCCGCTCTTGCCATTGATGGCCAGCGAATAGCCATCGGCGCCCTTCACCACGCTGGCATCGACGCCCTGCTGCTTGAGCGCGGCGGCGATACCGTCAAGGCTATTGTTGCTGCTGTCTATCGTCAGCGAAATGACCTTGCCGCTGCCGGGCGTAAATTGCTTGCCGTCGGCCGTGCCCACTTCGATTTTGACCAGCGCCGGCGCCCCCGTGCCGATGGCCGCGCTCGACGATTTCTGCGCGCCGCTGAGCAGGGTCTGTCCCTGCGCGAGTTGCTTGACGTTCAGCTCATGGCTGCCGCTGACGGCCTTGTCGGTGGTGGTGGCGCTCAGCACATCCTTGGCGCTCGACGTGGCCGACGTGGCCAGGCCGCTGCCGGCCATGTTCTTGGCCACGGTCTGGAATTTTGCCAGCGCCGATTGCAGCTGGCCCAGGCCCGAGAATTTGGCCTGGTCGCGCGCCAGGCTGGCGTTGAGCTTGACGACGCCCGTGTTCTGCGACTGCATCTGGCGCTCCACCTTCGCATACACATCGGCCGAGATATTGCCCTGCGTCGTCTGCTGCGTGTTGTTGGTGTAAGCCCTGCTGTTGATGGTCGAATTAAACATGGTAGGCATTCCCGTCGGGTGTATGGTCATGGCGCACGGTTCAGGTCTTGACCGTGCTGCGCTGGAAACGGACGGCAGGCGCGCGTGGCGCGGCAAGGTCCCTCTTCTGGTTGATAATTATGCAGTATTACCGGAATATCAAAACAGCGAACAGAACAGGTTTTTCCTGACTGCAAACCCATATGCACCATTTTAGCGCATTTCATTTGCAGCCGATCTTGTCTTGTTTCAGCGCATGAATCTCGAAATGGCGCTGCTGACAGCCATGTCCAGCTGCGGGAAAGTGAGTCCCACCTTGAAACCTGCACTGCTGAAAATGCAGTGCGAGACGGACACGCGCGCCTCAATGATGTGCGCCGCGCCATCGTAAAACAGCTCGAACAGCACCTTGCCCTGCTTGCCTGTCGGCAGCGGTTCCGCGATGACGGCCGTCATGCCGCCCGGCCCCACGTCAAGGGTGCGCGCCGCCACGGGGTCCGCGCCGTCCATCACCAACATTGCCTTGGCACGCAATATCTTGCGTGCGCCCTGCCTTTGCTCAACTAACACTATATTCCGCTTCTCTATCAATTCATTGTCGACGCGAACTCGCTACGCGAATTCATCGGACAAATATTATAGTTCCAAACGGAAACTTTGTTTGACTTACCTCAAGCTTGGCATTTAAACCATACCAACTCTTACTCCAGGTCGCGCAATTTATTGAACGCTTCGTCGATGCGCTCGACGCCGATGACCTTGAGGCCTTCGATGACTTGCTTCGGCAGGTTGGACTTGGGCACCACGGCCAGGGTAAAGCCCAGCTTGGCCGCTTCGCGCAAGCGTTCCTGGCCCCGCGGCGCGGGGCGGATTTCGCCGGCCAGTCCCACTTCGCCAAACACCACGAGCCCCCGCGGCAGGGGCTTGTTGCGCATCGACGAGTTAATCGCCAGCAATACGGCCAGGTCGGCCGCCGGTTCCGTGATTTTGACGCCGCCGACGGCGTTGATGAACACATCCTGGTCGAAGGCGGCGATGCCCGCATGGCGGTGCGCCACGGCCAGCAGCATGGCCAGGCGGTTCTGCTCCAGGCCGACGGACAGCCGGCGCGCATTGGGTAAGTGACTCGTGTCGACGAGGGCCTGGATTTCCACCAGCAAGGGGCGCGTGCCTTCCTGCGTCACCATCACGCACGAGCCGGGCACCTGGTTGTCGTGCTGCGACAGGAACAGCGCGGACGGGTTCGACACCCCTTTCAAGCCCTTTTCCGTCATGGCGAACACCCCCAGCTCATTGACGGCGCCGAAACGGTTCTTGATGGCGCGCACGAGGCGGAAACTGGAATGGGCGTCGCCCTCGAAATACAGCACCGTGTCGACGATATGCTCGAGCACGCGGGGGCCGGCCAGCGCCCCCTCTTTCGTCACGTGGCCGACCAGAATGATGGTCACGCCCGTCTGCTTGGCCGCCCGCGTCAGCTGCGCCGCGCATTCGCGCACTTGCGCCACGGAACCGGGCGCCGAGCTGAGGGCGTCCGAATACACGGTCTGGATCGAGTCGATGACCACCACTTCCGGCTTCAGGTCGTTCAAGGTGGAGAGGATCTTTTCCAGCTGGATCTCCGCCTGCAATTTGAGTTCCTTGGCGTCGATGACGAGGCGCTTGGCGCGCAGGGCGATCTGCGCGCCCGATTCTTCGCCGCTGACGTACAGCACGCGCTTGTGGTGCGACATGTTCGCCAGCGCCTGCAGCAGCAGGGTCGACTTGCCGATGCCGGGGTCGCCGCCGATCAGCACCACGCCGCCCGCCACCATGCCGCCGCCCAGCACGCGGTCGAATTCCTCGATGCCCGTGCCGAAGCGGGGCACGTCGATGGCGTCGATATCGTCGAGCGACAGCACGGGCGCCGTCTGCGCCAGCGACATGTGCTGCGGATTCGAATAGCGGTTGTTGCCGCCCGTCTCGGGCAGGGTTTCCACCATGGTATTCCACTGGTTGCACGAGGTGCATTGCCCCATCCATTTGTTGCTGATGGCGCCGCAATCGCTGCAGGTGTAGATGGTCTTGACTTTTGCCATGGTGTACTTTGCCCGGGTAAATGAAATAACTGGTTATATATACAGTATATACAAACCGCGCTTCCGCGTCACCCTACGCTTCGATCACCGGTACGCGCGGCGCCAGTGCGCACATCAGCTCGTAGCCGATGGTGCCGGCGGCCAGCGCCACCTCGTCGATCGGCATGCCCTGCCCCCACAAGGTGACGCTGCTGCCGACCTTGGCGCCCGGCACGTGGGTCAGGTCGACCATCAGCATGTCCATCGACACCCGGCCGATCAGCCCCGTGCGCACGCCGTCGACCAGCACGGGCGTGCCTTCGGGGGCGTGGCGCGGGTAGCCGTCCGCATAGCCGCAGGCCACCACGCCCACCGTGACGTTGCCGGCCGCTTCATAGCGGCTGCCGTAGCCGACCACCTCGCCGGCGGCGATATCCTGGATGCCGATAATGCTGCTGCGCAAGGTCATCGTGGGCAGCAAGCCGAACGCCTGCGCGGACGTACCGCCCGGGGCGCCGCTGGGCGTGCCGCCATACAGCATGATGCCGGGGCGCACCCAGTCGCTGTCCAGATGGTGCATCAGCACGCCGGCCGAATTGCACAGGCTGCGGGGCAGCGGCGTACCGATGCTGGAGGCGCCCGCCTCAAAACGCAGCATCTGCTGTTCCAACGGCAAGCGCGTGGGACCCGCCTCGTCCGCATTGGCGAAATGCGTCATCAGGGTGATCGTGCCGATATGCGGCATGGCGCGCAAGCGCGCATAGGCACGCGCCACGGCAGCCGGCGTGAAACCCAGGCGGTTCATGCCCGTATTCATTTTCAGGTGCACGTCGATGGCGTGCGGCAGGCGGGCCGCTGCCAGCATGGTGATCTGTTCTTCGCAATGCACGCTGCCATTCAATCCATATTGCGCCATGACAGGCAAATCGCTGGCGTCGAAAAAACCTTCCAGCAGCAAGATGGGTTTGGTCCAGCCCAGTTCGCGCAAGCGCACGGCGTAATCGACCTCGACCAGCGCCAGGCCATCGGCGTCGGCAAAGCCCCGCATGGCCCGTTCCAGGCCGTGGCCATAGGCATTCGCCTTGACGACGGCCCACACCTTGGCGCCGCGGGCGCCGGCAAGGGCGCGCGCCAAATTGTGTTGCATGGCATCGAGATGGATGGTGGCGAGGAGGGGCCTGGGCATAAGCGTGACACACGGCAAGTGGAAAGCCGTATTTTACCGGATGGGCCGCATGCGGTCCGGCACGCGGGTCCGCCGGCGCGCGCCGCGAGCGGGAGCCATACCGGCGTACAGGACACCATGTATAAAATGCTCACATATATGTGTATTTTTCTACGGCAGAAAAATTAAGCTTCGCTTAGGCAAGACTATGCAAAGCAGCCCCTGCCAAACTTGGAGTTTGCCGTTTTTTCGTGGTATAAAGCAAGCCAGATATGATTTCAGGCAATCCAGAATGAATCGTGGTTTTTATACCATCATGGCGGCGCAGTTCTTTTCCTCGCTGGCAGATAACGCCCTCTTTTTTGTCGCCGTCGATTTATTGGTGTCCATGAAATCCCCGGCGTGGATCACGCCGCTGCTCAAATTGTCGTTCGTGCTGTTTTACGTGCTGTTGGCCGCTTTTGTCGGCGCCTTCGCGGATGCTCTGCCGAAAGGCAAGGTCATGTTCATCGCCAACATGGTCAAGATCTTCGGCTGCGCCCTCGTCTTCTTCCACGTGCACCCGCTGCTGGCCTACGCCGTCGTCGGTTTCGGCGCGGCCGTGTATTCGCCCGCCAAGTACGGCATCCTGACGGAACTGCTGCCGCCGGAAAAGCTCGTGGCGGCGAATGGCTGGATCGAAGGCTTGACCGTCACCTCCATCATCCTCGGCACCGTCATGGGCGGCGCGCTCGTCAGCGGCCACGTGTCCGACATGCTGCTGTCGATCGACATCCCCCTGGTCGACACGGGCATCACCAGCAAGACTGAAGCGGCCTTGTGCGTCGTGGTGGGCATCTATGCGCTGGCGACCCTGGCCAACCTGAAGATTCCCGACACGGGCTGCGTGTATCCGCACCAGGAACGCAATCCTATCAAACTGATTACCGATTTTGCCAATTGCTATTCCATCCTGTGGAAAGACAAGCTGGGCCAGATCACCCTGGCCGTGACGACCCTGTTCTGGGGCGCCGGCGCCACCTTGCAGCTGATCGTGCTGGAATGGGCCAAGCAGTCGCTGAACATGCCGTTCGACAAGGCGACCAGCCTGGTGGGCGTGGTCGCCATCGGCGTGGCCGCCGGCGCCGTGCTGTCGGCACGCTTCATTCCGCTGCGCAAATCGCTGACCGTCATTCCGCTCGGTATCGCCATGGGCGTGATCGTCATGATGATGACGCAAGTACACTCCGTGTGGATCGCCTACCCGCTACTGATCCTGATCGGCGCCCTGTCCGGCTTCTTCGTCGTGCCCATGAATGCCCTGCTGCAACACCGCGGCCACGTGCTGATGAGTGCAGGCCATTCCATCGCCGTGCAGAACTTCAACGAGAACCTGTCGATTCTCACCATGCTGGCCGTGTATTCGATCATGATCCGCTTGCACTTGCCGCTCAACATCATCATCACCCTGTTCGGCCTGTTTGTTGCCGGCACCATGTACGCCATCATGCGCAAGCACAAGCTGAACCAGGCTGAGCATGACAACTTGTCATTGATTGGCGAGCAGAAGCATTAACTTCCGGGGTCAGACCCGCCGGGTCTGACCCCAACATTACGCAGGTAGCGCACCCGCTATCCGTCGCGCGGCAGCCTGCTGCGTCCAGTCATGCGGCACGACAAAACCGCGCGTGCGCTCCACTTCCCAGCCTTCGATAGTATCCACGGTGGCGACCATCACCGGTTGCGCCAGATCAAACAACTGCGTGCACAGGGCTTCCACGTCGAGCACTTCCACGTCGCGGCCCTTGAACGGCGCCAGCCATTGCAGGCGCGGCAGCACGACATAGCGCTGCTCGGGTAATTGTGTTCGCGTGCACCAGAAGCCGTGACCGTGTTCGGGGGAAATGCCATCCATGGCGGGCGTCACGCCGGCCGCATAAAACAGCCAGCCCTTGACCAGCGCCTGCGCCGCGCGCACGGGGTGCGCCAGCAGGGTTTGCGCGGCCGGATGGCGGGACAAGGCCAGTTGTTTGTCGAGAATCTTGCGCATCTTCAAGCCCAGGGTGTCGGCCAGGTTCGGGCCGATCAAATGGTTGAAGTCGCCGGGATCGGGCGCCCCTTCGAGCAGGTAGAACTTGGTGGCAAATTCCCAGTGCAGCAATTCACTCTCGTCACGCAGCAGAAAATCAAACTCGCCCACCGTGTCGTTGCGGTTGACCTGCACTTGCAAGCCATGCGCGGCCAGCAAGCCGTGTTGCTCAAAATAAAAGGCCAGCAGCTTTTCAGCGTACAGGCCCAGGCGGGAATAGAATTTCAGTCCTAACGCCGCATCGAGCGGCGACGGATCGTCCTGCAGCGCGCCCAGCCACGCGGCCACGGCAGGCGTGACGAGGGGCAAGCTGGCGATGCGCCCGCCCCAGTGGGGGCTGGCAGGATCGAGCAGGTCGGGCGAGTCGAGCAGCCAGGCCAGCGCCCGCACGCGGGGGTGCGTCAGATGGCCCCAGCGGCGTTCGAAGCGGGCTTGGAAGGTAGAGACGGCCGTATCAACCACCGTGCGTGCTTTTCGCCAGGCACAGGTCGGCCCAGGCACGCGCCTTGGCCTTGCCCGTCCCGTCCTGCAACAGTTGCTCTGGGTGGAAGGTGGCCACGACGGACGCACTGCCCAGCTGGCGCACCTTGCCCCGTACGGGTTTTTCGCCGGGATTGATGCCGGCGGCGGCCATCGAACCGAGGGTGACGATGGTGCGCGGCTGCAGCAAGGCCAGTTCGCGGTCAAAATACGGACGGCAGGCGGCCGACTCGGCCTCGGTGGGCAAACGTTCCTGGCCCGTCTCGTCGAGCGGACGGCATTTCAACAAGTGCGTGATGTACACGTCGCTGGCCGCATCGACGGCGATGGCTTTCAGCATATTGTCGAGCAACTTGCCCTGCTCGCCCGGCAAGGCGCGCCCTTCGCGCTCTTCCAGCCGGGATGGACTGCTGGCCAGCATCAGCCACGTACCCTGGCGGTCGCCACGGCCCATGACGACGCCCTTGCGCGTCTTGCACAAGTCGCAGCGCGCGCACTTGGCGACGGCCGACGTCAAGCCTTCCCAGTCGAGGGCGGCGATGTCAGTATCGCTCAGCTGTCTGGCGGGCGGCGGCGGAGGCGCATCGTCGAACCAGGCCGTGTCGTCGGGCGCGGCGGCAGGCATTGGCGTAGCGGCAACGGCGACGGGCGCAGCAACCTCCACAGTGTCCACGACTGCCACCTCGGCCAGCATTTCGATCACAGGTGCCGGAACAGCGACGGTTGCGGCAACTTCGGCCACGGGTTCCGCCACGGCCACTTCTGCCTCCACGGCGGCCTCAGCGACGACGTCGACAGCCTCGGGTGCGGCGCCCTGGCGCAAGCGCCACAGGGGGCCGACGCCCATTTCATCGAGAAAAACGGCGCTGCGGCTCATAAGGTATAACGCATCACGATGGCGTCCTCACGTTGCGAGTTGCTGGCCGGATAGTATCCCTTGCGCCGGCCTATCTGTTCAAATCCATAACGCTGGTAAATATCAAGCGCGCGGACATTCGACGGACGCACTTCCAGCAGCATCGATTCCATGCCCAGCTGGCGCGCGCAGGCGCAGGACTGGTTCAGCAGGAAGCGGCCCAGCCCCTGGCCCTGGATGGCGCCCTCGACGGCCACGTTGAGCAAGTGCGCCTCATCGACGACCAGCATCAGCAAGAAATAGCCAAGCAAGGTGCCATCCACGTCGCGCAGCACCCAGGCCGGATAGCCGCTCTTGAGGGAATCGACAAAGTTGCCGTGCGTCCAGGGATGCGGGTACACGCGCTGCTCCAGCGCCAGCACCTCCAACAGGTCTGCTTCCTGCATCGGCTGATAGTCGAGGCGCAGCAAGTCCCAGCCTGCAGCATTGTCCTGGCCCGCTACGCTCATTGCGCGGACTCCGCAGCGGCCTTGGCCTGTTGCATGTCGAGGCGCTCGGCACTGGTATAAGCGATCTTGTTGCGCAAATACAAAGGCTGCGCCTCGGCCGCCGTCACGCACTGGCCGGCCGCAAAGGCGATGCGCGCCAGCTGCGCCACTTGCACGGCGTGCGGCATGATGGCGGCATCGGCCGTGGCGGCGCATGGCAGCGCGGCCAGCGCTTCAGCATAGGCACCAAAGCCGTTGCCGCAACCAACCACGTCGCCTTGCGGCGCCACGCCGGCCGGCGCACTCAGGGCCGGCGGCAGGACGGCTTGCAAGCCATCTTGATAGTCATATTGCGCCCAGTACACTTCGCCCATGCGGGCGTCGAGCACGGTCACGATGCGCTGCGCGCCATGCTGCTGGTGGCACGCGAGGGCCATGGCGTCGAGCGTGACGACGGGCACGACAGGCAAATTGGCGCCATAGGCGAGGCCTTGCGCGATGCCGCAGGCCGTGCGCACGCCCGTAAACGAGCCGGGGCCGGAGCCGTAGGCGATGGCATCGACGTCGGCCAGGGTCACCCCCGCTTCGGCCAGCAATTCCTGCACCATGGGCAAGATCGACTGGGAATGGGTGCGCACGCCCGACGAGGCGCGGGACAGGACGACATCGCCGCGCAACAAGGCGCAGGACGCGAGTTCGGACGATGTTTCAATGGCAAGCAGGGTGGGAAGTAAGGTAGACATAGCGTATTTTACCTTGCCAAGCCCGGGAGCGACATGCCGTGCAGGTCAACAACAGCCCACTTGCACAGCCCGCGCCCGAGGACGGCTATAATAAAAGGCTAAGCTGATTGCTTGACCGGCGTCATTGCGCCATGCCAGGCAATCCATACGCCACACTATCACCCCACTCTTGCCCTGGTCCGCTCCGTGAATCCACTTCTTGCTAAACTGCAACCATATCCATTCGAAAAGCTGCGCCAGCTGTTTGCCGGCGTGACCGTCAATCCCGAGTATGCGCCCATCAGCCTGGGCATGGGCGAACCCAAGCACCCGACGCCAGCCTTCATCGAGCAGGCGCTGGTCGACAATATCCACGGCCTGGCCAGCTATCCGTCCACCATCGGTTCGGAAGCCTTGCGCAGCGCGATTGCCGGCTGGCTGGAACGCCGCTACGGCATCCCCAAGCTCAATCCTGCCACGCAAATCCTGCCCGTGAACGGTTCGCGCGAAGCGCTGTTTGCGCTGGCGCAAACGGTGATCGATCCATCGGCCGGTTCGCTCGTGATCAGCCCGAATCCGTTCTACCAGATCTATGAAGGCGCCGCCTACCTGGCCGGCGCCGAACCGTATTTCGTCAATTCCGACCCGGCGCGCAATTTCGGCTGCGACTACGACAGCGTACCGGCCAGCGTGTGGGAAAAGGTCAAGCTGCTGTTCCTGTGCTCGCCCGGCAATCCGACGGGCGCCGTGCTCACCTTGACGGACTGGGAACACCTGTTCGCCCTGTCCGAGCGCTACGACTTCGTCATCGCCGCCGACGAATGCTATTCCGAGATCTACCACGGCGACACGCCTCCGCTGGGCGCGCTGCAGGCGGCGCACATGCTGGGCCTGTCCACCATCGAGCGCCCGTATGCGCGCCTGGTGGTGTTTTCCAGCCTGTCGAAGCGCTCGAACGTGCCGGGCATGCGTTCGGGCTTCGTCGCCGGCGACGCGGAAGTACTGAAAAAATTCCTGCTCTACCGAACCTACCACGGCGGCGCCATGAGCCCCGCCGTGCAGGCGGCCTCCGTCGCGGCCTGGAACGACGAAACCCATGTCGAGGAAAATCGCGCCAAGTACCGCGCCAAGTTCGACGCCATCACGCCGCTGCTGCAATCGGTGATGGACGTGCAATTGCCGGACGCCGGTTTCTACCTGTGGGCCGACGTCAGCCGCACGGGCCTGTCCGACACCGAATTCGCGCAACGCCTGTACGCCGAATATAATGTCACGGTATTGCCTGGCAGCTACCTGGCGCGCGACGCGCACGGCATCAATCCCGGCCGCAACCGCATCCGCATGGCCCTGGTGGCCGAAACGGCCGAAGGGCTGGAAGCGGCGTTGCGCATAGTAAAATTCTGCCAGCAGCTTTCCGCATCCGCATCAACCAACTAAATAAACAAGACATCATCATGAGCCAACAACTGCAAACCATCATCGACCAGGCCTGGGAAAACCGCGCCGAGATCAATCCGCGCAACGGCACGGCCGAACTGCGCGACGCCGTCTCCCACGTCATCAATGGCCTGGACAACGGCAGCATCCGCGTGGCGGAAAAAACCTCGGGCGACTGGGTTGTCAACCAGTGGGTCAAGAAAGCCGTGCTGCTGTCGTTCCGCCTGGAAGACAACGTCGTCCTGCCGTCCGACGGCACGATGCAGTTCTACGACAAGGTGCCGACAAAGTTCGCCAACTACACGGCCGAAGACTTCGCCAAGGGCGGTTTCCGCGTGGTGCCGCCAGCCGTCGCCCGCCGCGGCAGCTTCATCGCCAAGAACGTCGTGCTGATGCCGTCCTACGTCAACATCGGCGCCTACGTCGATGAAGGCGCCATGGTCGACACCTGGGCCACCGTCGGTTCCTGCGCGCAGATCGGCAAGAACGTCCACCTGTCCGGCGGCGTCGGCATCGGCGGCGTGCTGGAACCGATGCAAGCGAACCCGACCATCATCGAAGACAACTGCTTCATCGGCGCCCGTTCGGAAATCGTCGAAGGCGTGATCGTCGAAGAAAATTCCGTCATCTCGATGGGCGTGTACATCGGCCAGTCGACCAAGATCTACGACCGCGCCACGGGCGAAGTGACCTACGGCCGCGTGCCGGCCGGTTCCGTCGTGGTCTCGGGCAACCTGCCTTCGGAAGATGGCAAGTACTCGCTGTACTGCGCCGTGATCGTCAAGCGCGTGGATGCAAAAACCCGCGCCAAGACCGGCATCAACGAACTCCTGCGCGGCATCTGATGACACCTCTGTAAACCTGCTGCGCGTCGCGGGGCGCGACCGGCGATGCTCACCGTACGCATGTACGGTTGCGCTTCTCGGCCACGCCGCGCATCCGCTCGCTACGGTTTGCAGAGGCGTCGAGACGCACGTAAAAAATCATGTCCTGCCATCCGGCGGGACATTTTCATTTCCGACTAGCAACTTCAATCGTCCCGCTGTCCTCTCCCATCCTGTCCTATACTGGATGGCATGAATACTCCTCCCGTATTGATCGTCGGCGCCGGTCCTACCGGCCTCATGCTTGCCTTGCGCCTCGCGCGCCATGGCGTCGATTGCCGCATCATCGATAAAAACAGCGGCCCCGGGCAGGCGTCGCGGGCCATGGCCGTGCATGCGCGCACCCTGGAGTTTTACCAGCAGCTGGGCTTTGCCGACGAGCTGGTCAGCCTGGGCATCAAGATCAATGCGATGCACATCCACGAGGGCGGCGAAGAACTGGTAAAACTGGCGCTGGGCGAGATCGGCGAAGGGCTGAGTCCCTACCCTTTCGTGCTGAGCCTGCCCCAGGACGAGCATGAACGCTTTCTGATCAGCAAGCTGGCGGCGGCCGGCGTGCACGTGGAATGGAATGTCACGCTGGACTTGTGGACGCAGGACGATAGCGAAGTGCAAGCCATCCTGCTCAACAATGGCGAACGACAATATTGTACGTTTGACTATATCTGCGGCTGCGACGGCGCCCGCAGCAAGGTCCGCGAGATCGCCGGCTTTGACTTTTCCGGCGGCACCTACGACCACTTGTACTACGTGGCGGACGCGCAAGTAGCCGGCAAGAATACGGATTTGCACGCCCACCTGGGCGCGAACTCTTTCGCGCTGATGTTGCCCGTGCGCACCAGCGGCATGCAGCGCCTGATCGGCATCCTGCCCGACCGTCCCGACGGCGCGCCCGCGCCCGTCTTCGACGACGTGCGTAGCGACGTGGAAAAACTGCTGGGCATCCGGGTCGAACACGTGAACTGGTTTTCCACCTATAAAGTCCATCACCGCGTGGCGGCGCAATTTCGCGCGCGGCGCTGCTTCATCCTCGGCGACGCGGCCCATTTGCACAGCCCCGTGGGCGGCCAGGGCATGAACACGGGCCTGGGCGATGCCGTCAACCTGGCCTGGAAGCTGGCGCAAAAGCTGCATGGCCAAAGCAATGATGCCCTGCTCGACACCTATGAAAGCGAGCGCATCGTGTTTGCCCGCAAGCTCGTCGCCACCACCGACCGCGCCTTCCAGGCCATCGTCGCGCAGGGCATCGCCGGACAGTTCCTGCGGCGCTGGCTGGTGCCGCACGCGCTGCCCTTCCTGTCCGGCTTCGCGCGGGCGCGCCGCTTGCTGTTCAAGACCGTGTCGCAAATCGAGATCAGCTATGAAGACAGCGCCCTCTCCGCCGGCCATGCGGAATACCTGCGCGGCGGCGACCGCCTGCCCTGGTTCTCGGACGGCACGCAAGACAATTTTATCGCCCTGCGCAGCATGGATTGGCAATTGCACATCTATGGCGAGCCGGCGCCCGAACTGCTCGACGAGGCACGCGTGCTGAAACTGCCCGTGCATTGCTATACCTATAACGTAGCCGCCAAGCTGGCCGGCCTGGGCCGCGACGCGGCCTACCTCGTGCGCCCCGACGGCCACATCGCGCTGGCCCTGCACCTGCAGGAAAGCGGCGCCCTGCGCGCCCTGGCCTTGCGGCTGGGCCTGCATTTCGGTCCCGTCGAACCGGGCAAGGCGGCGCCCCGGCCGGTGTAAGAGACAACGCCGCAGGTTTGTGCTGCATCAAGGCAGATAGAGTTAATCTCCTTGCTTTGTTTGCTTTGTTTGACTTGCTATCCTATGCTGAGACTTGCCTTTCAAGGATACGGCCATGTCGAACACACATCGCAACCACTCAACAAATGACCAGCCCGCCTGCGAAGCCGAAGATGCTGAATCGGCATCCCCGCTGGCTGAGCAGCTGGCCGCCACACTGGCTGCCAGCGCCACAGGCTTGCGCTTCAACATTGCGCAAGACACTTTCCAGGAAGCCTATGCATCGCTGCTGGACGCCGTGCCGCGCGACGACCGGCCCGCGCTGCTGGCGCAAATGCGGCACGATCTCGATATCGTGGCCGAGCGGGAGCTGAGCATGGCTTCCGGCAACGATACGCAGACAGACCACGTCAGCACCCGGCAATTCATGCGCGGCCTGGAAGAACAGGAACGGCATCAGCGTGAAAAAGACGTGGCCTCGCACAGCTTGCTGTCCGGCCCCGAATTGCGCGCCCGGCTGGCAGTCACGCCGCAGGCACTCAGTGCGGCACTGAAAGCCAGACGCCTGTTCGCCTTGCGCGGCGCCTCCGGCGAATATGTTTATCCGGCATTTTTCGCCGATCCCCGCCATGACCGCCACACCCTGGAAAAAATCAGCAAAATTCTCGGTGACTTGCCCGGCGCCGCCAAATGGGACTTTTTTACCGTCCCGCGCCTGTCGCTGGGCGGCAAGTCGCCGCTGCAAGCCTTGGCAAAAGGAAAACTCGACGCCGTGATGGCGGCCGCCCGCGCCTACGCCGACGAATAGCGGCGCCCCCGTGGCAACCTTGCGCCGCGCCCAAGCTGGCGATGGCGTCCGCCACGCCGCTATCCGCGCACCGCGACTTCGGCCAGGTGGCCACGCAACTGGGCATTCGCAGCGCCTGGCCCTGAACCTGCCCGTAACATGCAACCGTGTTGCACTGCCGCATCGACTGCGCATCGACTGTATAATGGCGGCTACCATCGCATTTTGACCTGGCGCAAGCGCCGCGATCAAGCGAACCGCATTCATTCCCCTTAGCCCTACCCATGACGACCATTACACTCTACGGTATCCCCAACTGCGATACCGTCAAAAAGGCCCGCACCTGGCTGGCCGCGCAGCAACTCGATTTCACCTTCCACGACTTCAAGAAGCAGGGCCTGGAACGCGCCACAGTGGAAGCGTGGCTCGGGCAATTGCCGTGGGATGTGCTGGTCAACAAGAAAGGCACGACCTGGCGCGCCCTGTCCGACGAGCGCAAAGCGTCGATCACGGACGCGGCCAGCGCATTGGACCTGATGCTGGAAAACCCGTCCATCATCAAGCGCCCCGTGCTGGACAAGGATGGCCAGTTCAGCGTGGCGTTTTCCGATGCCCAGTACAAGAGCATTTTTTCAGTTTAAACCCGACACCTGCAAGGCTGGGGTCGTACGGGGACGCCGAGTCCCAAGGGTACGCTCCCGCTCCACACCATGACCACCTCCAAAACCCTCGCCCTGACCGAAAAACTGATCGCCCTGTCCTCGGTCACGCCCGACGACAAGGGCTGCCAGCAGCACCTGATCGATATCCTCACGCCGCTGGGCTTCGTCTGCGAAACGATCCAGTCGAACGACGTCACCAATCTGTGGGCGCGCCGTGGCACGACGTCCCCCGTGTTCGTCTTTGCCGGCCATACGGACGTGGTGCCGACCGGCCCCGTCGAGCAATGGCGCTCGGAACCGTTCATTCCCACGCACCGCGACGGCAAGCTGTACGGCCGTGGCGCGGCCGACATGAAGACGTCGATCGCCGCCATGGTGGTGGCTTGTGAGGAATTCATTGCCGCCACGCCCGGGCATACTGGCTCGATCGCCTTCCTGATCACCAGCGACGAGGAAGGCCCGGCCACGGACGGCACCGTCATCGTCTGCGAGCAACTGAAGGCGCGCGGCGAGCAGATCGACTATTGCCTCGTGGGTGAGCCGACCTCGAGCGCGCAGCTGGGCGACATGATCAAGAACGGCCGCCGTGGTTCGCTGTCGGGCCGCTTGACCATCAAGGGCGTGCAAGGCCACATCGCCTATCCGCACCTGGCGAAAAACCCGATCCACGAAGCGGCGCAGGCGCTGGCCGACCTGGTCGAGGAAAAATGGGACGCGGGCAACGAGTATTACCTGCCGACCTCGTGGCAAATGTCCAACATCAACGCGGGCACGGGCGCCAATAACGTCATTCCAGGCGACATGGTGATCGACTTTAACTTCCGCTTTTCCACGGCCAGCACGGCGGAAAACTTGCAGGAAAGAGTCCACGCCATCCTCGACAAGCATGATTTGCAATACGATTTGCAGTGGACCCTGAGCGGCCTGCCCTTCCTCACGCCGCGCGGCACCTTGAGCGATGCGCTGTCGTCGGCCATCCTGGAAGAAACGGGCCTCACGACGGAGCTGTCGACCACGGGCGGCACCTCGGATGGCCGGTTTATCGCGCAAATCTGCCCCCAAGTGATAGAATTCGGGCCGCCCAATGCCAGTATTCACAAGATTGACGAGCACATCGAACTGCGCCACATCGATCCCCTGAAGAATATTTACCGGCGCACGCTGGAGCATTTGCTGCCCGTCTGAACCAGAATACCGAGGCCCGTCACGGCGGGCCAGAACACCGTCTTTTCGAGAATGCCATGACCCCGAACCCGTTTTCCACGCCACGCGACCTGCTGCGCTACGCCGTTACCCGTTTTAATACCGCCAAGCTGTTTTTCGGCCACGGCAGCGCCGAAGCGTTCGACGAAGCCGCCTATCTGATCCTGCACACCTTGAAGTTGCCGCTCGACAAACTCGAACCGTTTCTCGACGCCAAATTGCTGCCGTCGGAAGTGGCCAGCGTCATGACGGTCATCGACCGCCGCAGCATCGACCGCGTGCCGGCCGCCTACATCACCAAGGAAGGCTGGCTCGGCACGTATAACTTCTACGTGGACGAGCGCGTGATCGTGCCCCGCTCCTTCATCGCCGAGCTGATCCCTGAATACTTCTCGCCATGGGTGGCGGAACCGGAAGCCGTGGAAAACATCCTGGAACTGTGCACCGGCTCGGGCTGCCTGTCGATCATGATGGCCGACGCCTTCCCGAACGCCAGCGTCGACGCCGTGGACATTTCCGCCGACGCCCTGGCCGTGGCCAAGCGCAACGTCGACACCTATAAACTGCAGGACCGCGTGAACCTGATCGAATCGGACCTGTACACGAACGTGCCGGCCAAGAAATACGATTTGATCATCAGCAACCCGCCGTACGTGAATTCCGCGTCGATGGGCGCCCTGCCCCAGGAATACCTGGCCGAGCCGCAGATCGCCCTCGACGGCGGCAGCGACGGCATGGACCTGGTGCGCAAGATCATCGCCGGCGCGGCCGAGCGCCTGACGGACGACGGCATCCTGATGATTGAAATCGGCAACGAACGCGCCTACGCGGAAGCGGCCTTCGGCGAGCTGGGCCTGACCTGGCTGACGACGAGCGCCGGCGACGACATGGTATTCCTGCTGACGGCCGAGCAGCTCAAGCTGGTTTGATCGACTTGGCAGGTCGGATTAGCGTAGCGTAATCCGACATGCCTGTGCGGCACCCGTCGGATTACGCCCTTCGGGCTAATCCGACCTACACGATGTTTTTACGGCGAGGGGTAAAGCCCTGCCTTCACAAAGAAAAAAATGATACGTTTCCTACAAGTAAGCCTGATGCGCGGCATCAAACCGTTGCTCGAACAAGTCGATGTCACCCTCAATCCGGGCGACAAGATCGGCCTGATCGGTGCCAATGGCGCGGGCAAATCGAGCCTGTTCGCCATGATGCGCGGCGAATTGCACCCTGACCAGGGCGAGATCGATTTCCCGGCCAAATGGCGCGTGGCTTACGTGGCGCAGGAAACGCCGCCGCTGGACCGTGCCGCGCTCGATTACGCCATCGACGGCGACGTGACCTTGCGCAAGCTGGAAGCGGAACTGGCGCGCCTGGAATCGGAACCGGCCACGTCGGAAAACGGCATCGCCATCGGCGAAATCTACAGCGCCATGGCCGATGCCGACGCGTATACCGTGCAGTCGCGCGGCGAGCAGTTGCTGCTGGGCCTGGGCTTTACCCTGGACCAGATGCAGCAGCCTGTCGCCAGTTTCTCCGGCGGCTGGCGCATGCGTCTGAACCTGGCGCAAGCGCTGATGTGCCCGTCCGACCTGCTGCTGCTCGATGAACCGACCAACCACTTGGACCTGGACGCCATCATCTGGCTGGAAGACTGGCTCAAGCGCTACGCCGGCACCTTGCTGATCATTTCCCATGACCGCGACTTCCTCGATGAAGTGGTCAACGTCGTCGTGCATATCGACGAGCGCAAGCTGAAACGCTATTCGGGCAACTACTCGAGCTTCGAGCGCCAACGCGCAGCGCAGATGATCCTGGCCGCCGGCGCGCTGGAAAAGCAGCAGCGCAAGCGTGCCCATCTGGAATCGTTCGTGAACCGCTTCAAGGCGCAAGCCTCGAAGGCGCGCCAGGCGCAAAGCCGCATGAAGGCGCTGGCGAAGATGGAAGAACTGGCGCCGCTGCGCGCCGCCGCCGAATTCTCGTTCGAATTCCGCGAGCCTTTGAGCGCCCCGAACCCGCTGCTGGTGATGGAAGACGTCGATGCGGGCTACAAGATTGAAAACGAAGCGACGGGCGAGATCACGCACAAGACCATCGTCAACGGCATCAAGTTTTCGCTGCAGATCGGCCAGCGTATCGGCCTCCTGGGCCAGAACGGCGCCGGCAAATCGACGCTGATCAAGACCATCGCCGGCGAACTGATGCCATTGACGGGCGACGCCACCATGGGCAAGGGCCTCAACATCGGCTACTTCGCCCAGCACCAGGTGGAAATGCTGCGCCACGACGAATCGCCGCTGTGGCATCTGGCGAAGATCGCCCCGACCGTGCGCGAGCAAGAACTGCGCAACTTCCTGGGCGGCTTCAACTTCCCCGGCAACATGGTCACCGCGTCGATCGCGCCGTTCTCGGGCGGCGAAAAAGCCCGCCTGGCGCTGGCCCTGATCGTCTGGCAGCGGCCGAACCTGCTGCTGCTCGATGAACCGACCAACCACCTGGATCTGGAAACGCGCGAAGCGCTGACGGAAGCGTTGGCCCAGTTCGAAGGCACCTTGGTCGTCGTGTCCCATGATCGCCATTTGCTGCGCGCCACCACGGACGAATTCATCATCGTGGCCGACGGCAAGCTGCAGCCGTTCGACGGCGACCTGGACGACTACAAGGATTGGCTGTTCAAGACCAAGCTGGGCAAGGGTACCGATGTGCTGCCGGCCGCCGGCAAGGCCAACAAGACCGACTTCCCGGTAACGTCGTCCGTCCCTGCGCCGGCCGCCGCCCCTGCCGCGCCCGTGCGCGACAAGCGCCAGGAAGCGGAAGACCGCCAGAAGGCGGCCGCCCTGCGCAAGCCGATCGAAAACAAGATCAAGCGCCAGGAAGAGCAGATTGCCAAGCGCAACGCGCAAAAGGCGGAAACGGAAGAAAAGCTGGGCGAGCCGACCATCTACGACGCGGCCAACAAGGCCAAGCTGAAACAGTTGCTGGCCGACCAGACCTTCTTCACCAAGGACCTGGCGCAGCTGGAAGCGGAATGGCTGGACTTGCAGGATCAGCTGGAAAAACTCGGTTAATCAAGCAGCGACAAAAGACGACCTTCAGGTCGTCTTTTTTTTTAGGCCACCTGCATGGGACCGGGGCTGCGGATTGCCATCAGGCGGTCGATGTCGACGAGGATCAAGCGGCGTCCCGCCACCGTGGCCAGGCCCAGCAGGTAATCGGCCTCCGCCTCGCCCAGGCCGGGCACGGCGGCGATGTCGGCGGGCGCCAGGCTGACGATATCGGTGACGCCGTCGACCACCATGCCCATCACGCCATTACTCAGCTGCAGAATGATCACGTCGGTGGCCGGGTCTGGCGCGCCGTGGGCGCTGCCGAACGCGGCACGCATATCGACGATGGGGATGATCACGCCGCGCGAGACGGCCACGCTGTGCAGCACTTCCCCTTCCGAAGAAAAACGGTCGAGCTCCTTGAGGGCACGCAATTCCCGCACGCAGCGGTAATCGAGGCCGTATTCCAGGCCGCCCAGCCGAAAGCTCAAGTACTGCGTCAGGGATTGCGCGGTGCCGCGTTCCGCCGTCGCTGCGGCGCCAGGCTTGGTCGTGGGCTGCATGGTGTTCCTTTCATCCGGTAAGCGCTGCCAGGATGCGCAGTGGCGCAACGTTGGCCCATGCTAACCAGCATCCCCGCCTCCAGCGTTGAGAAACATCAACTTTCCCGGAAGACATCATCGACTGGCCGCCCGCCCTTGCGCCGGCGCAGCCATCTTCCCTTACAATACCCACATCACTCCCTACAGGCAGGCCATGCAACACCTCGTCAACCCCGCTGAAGTTGAATTTTCCGCCATCCGCGCCCAGGGCCCGGGCGGGCAGAACGTCAACAAGGTGTCCAGCGCCATCCATCTGCGCTTCCCCATCGCCGCCTCGTCGCTGCCGGAAGCATACAAGGAGCGTCTGCTGGCCCTGCGCGACAGCCGCATCAGCAAGGATGGCGTACTGGTGCTCAAGGCGCAGCAGTCGCGCAGCCAGGAGCAGAACAAGGAAGAAGCCTTGCGCCGGCTGCAGGAAATCATCGACAGCGTCACGTTCCTGCCCGCCGTGCGGCGCGCCACCAAGCCCACGCGCAGCTCGCAGCGGCGCCGCCTCGACAGCAAGAGCACGCACAGCGTGCTCAAGCAGTCGCGCGGCAAGGTCACGGATTAAACGCTAGGGCGGCGGCGCATACGTCCAGTCCAGGCTGCCCGTGCTGTCCGCGAACACGGCTTGCGTGGCCGGCGTGGCGCTGCGCAGCAAGGCCTTGATTTCTTTCGGCGGCCGGTCGTAGACCTTGGCCGGCCCGGGCGGCACGACCAGGGCGCGCACCGTCGTTTCTCCATCGACCAGGCCCAGGCTGCAGCGCGACTGGCCGGCCGTCGCCTGCCGCTCCTGGCGCAGCTGCGCCACCAGGGCCAGCATCTGCGCCTGCAGGATTTCCGACTGCTTGACTTCCACGCGCAGCCGCGCCACTTCCTTCAGGACGGGAGCGATGCGCGCGGCCAGCTTGTCGTATTGCAGCTGTTGCGCCGGCTGCAGCTGCAATTCGCCGCGCCGCAGCTGGCCCGCCAGGGTCAGGTAGTTGCGCACTTCCGGCAACTGCGCGATGGCATCGATTTCCTGCTGGCGCTTGTGCTGCACCTGCTGGTACTGCGCGGCCTTGGCCAGACTCTCGGCGATCTGTTGCTCCAGGGCGCTCAAATCGGGCACGAGGGGAAATAGCAGCATTTCCACCTGCTTGCGCGGGCCGGCGCTGCCGATGCGGATGGTGCGCGCCGCCACGGCGCAGCCTTCGGCCAGTTCGATGACGACCTCGTCGGCGATGATCTCGCAATTGCTGGCGCTGTCGATCACCACGCGCGTGCCGGCGATGACACAGCTTTCGGCGCGCTTCACATGCACTTCGCCGCTGAGTGCCTGCAGCACGGAACCGGAAGCGACGCCCTCGACGCGCACATCGCCGTGTTCATTGAACGCCGTGCCGCCCACCAGGTTGCGCTGCAACAAGATCAGTCCGCCATGCGAGTGCAAATGGCCATACACGTCGCCATGGATGGTGATATCGCTGCCGTCGAGCTGACGCTGCTCCTGCACGTCGCCATATTCCTCGTAGGCGGCGCGCAGCTTCAGATTGCCCGTGGTGCGGCTGCTGACGCCTTCGCGGCTGACGATCTTGTTCTCGATGGAGATCTTGCCGCCCTCATCGACATTCACGTAACCAGCCTGGGTGGCCACGACGAAATCGCCATCGCTGAAATGTTCGACCGCCGTGCCCGGCCCCGCCACTGTGGCCAGGTCCAGCGCCAGCGGCGCGGGCGGCGGCAGGGCCTTGCCGGCCAGGTCATAGCCGGGCAAGCCGGGCGCACCTGGCAGCAGACGCAGCAGGCGCGCGTGTTTTTTGACTTGCGGAAAGCGGTTCTTGAAGCTGAGCAAATCGAGGCGGCCATCGGAGCGTTCGCGCGGTGCATCGTCGCGGTGGATGCCTTGCGACACCTCCACCAGTTGGGCGTCGCGCCCCGGCTGCGGCGGTAGCACCCGCGCCACCGTGATGCGCTCGGCCTTGCCGCTGGCGAGAACGGCGCGCACGGCCACACTATCGATGCCGTAGTGCACACCCTTGCACCACAGGTCAGCCACCAGCTCGTCAAACTCGCGGCGCACAGGCACCTGGCCATCGGCGTCAGGAAGCAATGCTTCAAAGTAAAACTCGGCGCTGTCGCCGTGGATCTTGACCTGTTTATACAGGGCGCGGCGCTGGGGTGAAAATGGCGCCACGCGCACGGCGATGCGCAGCAAGGCGTCACCCTTGGGCGCGGCGCGGGGCGTGGGGGCATGGAACAGCGTCAGCAGGAACAAACCGTAATCGAGGCCAGCCAGCAACTGCCCCGACTGGAACAGCTGGTCGACGGCGGCGCGCAGCTGCGCCGGCGCCAGCGACAGGTCCAGGAACACGCCCCCGTCGCGCTGGACCAGGCCGTACGGCAGGCCGCCTGCGGGGGCCGCATCAGGAACGGGTGTGTCGTCGTCGCTCACCACTTGCCTCCCCCTGCAACACATTCAGAGAATTGTCTCAGTGCACTAGAACAATATCACGGGGCGTGGCGGTATGCCGGATTAGCATAATCCTGGCGCAACAAACAGGGGAATGAAAAATGGAGATGGATGTTTCAGGTAAAGTCACGACATCTGGCAAGACCGTAGCGAGCGGAAGTGAATTGTGGCCGAGAAGCGGAACTGTACTTTAGTACAGTGAGCATCGCAGGCCACAAGTCGCGACGCGCAGTAGGTATTGCCGGATGTCATCAACGACGCGGCGGATTCGAGTAAATATCCTGGCCCACTTCGTTGATCTGGCGGCGCAGGTCGCGGCGCTCGTCGGGCGTCATGCGGCCCGTGCGGCGTGAGGCGTCCGCGCCCTCGTTGGCGCGGCGCTGCTCTTCGGCGCGGGTGTCGAAACTGCGTGCGTCACGCTGTTCGCGCAGTCGCGTATCATTGCTATTGCTGCGCTGTACCTGTTCATACCGCTGGGCCTGCATTTGCTGCTGGTCGTCACGGCGTGGCGGCGGCTGGTTTTGCGCCAGCGCCAGGCTGGCGGCAAACACGGAACAAACGGCAAATGCGGACAGCACAGTCGTACGTGCGGCAATAGCTGCGCTGGGAGCGGCGTGAATTTTTTTAGTAAAGATATTCATTGAGTTCCTCTTCCGCGATGCCGTATAAACTAAAGCTGATTTCCACTGTGGCCCCAGTGTATGATGCTTTACACGGTGCAGTAAGAGTAATTGGGTAAAGTTTGTAACACTTTGTAATGGGTCGCCACAGCCCCTTGCCGACGCCGCGCGAGGCGTTACTATAGCAACTAATATAAGATAACACGACACCCTAAATGACCACAACCTCCACTACCGGCAGCAATACAACAACGCAATCGATCCATGGCCACCAGGCAAAAATCATGGTGGTCGATGACGATGTGCGCCTGCGCGACCTGCTGCGGCGCTACCTGACCGAACAGGGCTTCAATGTCTTCACGGCAGAGAGCGCGACGGCCATGAACAAGCTGTGGCTGCGCGAACGCTACGACTTGCTGGTGCTCGACCTGATGCTGCCGGGCGAAGACGGCCTGTCGATCTGCCGCCGCCTGCGCGGCGCGGGCGACCAGACGCCGATCATCATGCTGACGGCCAAGGGCGAGGACGTGGACCGCATCGTGGGCCTGGAAATGGGTGCCGACGACTACCTGCCGAAACCGTTCAATCCGCGCGAGCTGGTGGCCCGCATCGGCGCCGTGCTGCGCCGCAAGGGGCCCGATGAAATCCCGGGCGCGCCGTCGGAAACGCCGCAAACCTTCGAGTTCGGCGACTTCGTGCTGGACCTGGGCACGCGCACCTTGAAAAAGAACGGCGAAACGGTGCCGCTGACCACGGGCGAATTTTCCGTATTGAAAGTGTTTGCCCGCCATGCGCGCCAGCCGCTGTCGCGCGAAAAACTGATGGAACTGGCGCGCGGACGCGAATACGAAGTGTTCGACCGCAGCCTGGACGTGCAGATTTCGCGCCTGCGCAAACTGATCGAACCCGATCCGTCGAGCCCGCTCTTCATCCAGACCGTGTGGGGCCTCGGCTACGTCTTCATCCCGGACGGACAGCCGCGCTGATCGCTGGCGAGGCATGATGAAGCTTGTTCCCGATATCAGCCTGGCGCGGCTGAAAAGCGGCCTGTTCTGGCGCACCTTTTTGCTGCTCGGCACCTTGACCACGGTTAGCATGATCACCTGGATCGGCATGATTTCCGTCATCCAGCGCGAGCCACAGGCGCAGCAGATTTCCGCCCAGATCATTTCCGTCGTCACCATCACGCATGCGGCACTGACGCACTCGGCGCCCGAGCTGCGCCGCGAGCTGCTGTTCGACCTCGTCAGCAACGAAGGCATCCGCATCTTCTCGCTGGAAGAGGACGACCGCATCGAGCCGCCGCCCGACAATTACCTGATGCCCGAGATCGAGGCGCTGGTGAAGGCCAAACTGGGCAAGGACACGCGCTTTTCCGCGCGCGTCAACGGCGTGGCCGGCTTCTGGGTCAGCTTCAAGATCGACGACGACGAATACTGGCTGATGCTGGACCGCGAGCGCCTGCGCGGCCTCACGGGCTTCCAGTGGCTGGGCTGGGCCAGCCTGGTATCGTTGCTGTCGCTGTTGGGCGCGGCCATCATTTCCAGCCTGATCAATCTGCCGCTGTCGCGTCTGACGGCGGCCGCGCGCGACATCGCCAAGGGCAAGCAGCCGGCGCCGTTGCCGGAAAAAGGGCCGATCGAAATCATCGAGGCGAACCGCAGCTTCAACCAGATGGTCGATGATCTGAAACAAGTGGAATCGGACCGCGCCGTGATTCTGGCCGGCATTTCGCACGACTTGCGCACGCCGCTGGCGCGCATGCAGCTGGAAGTGGAAATGGCCAACCTGTCGGACGAGGCGCGCGAAGGCATCCAGTCCGATATCGGGCAGATGGACGCCATCATCGGCCAGTTCCTCGACTACGCCAAGCCGACGGAAGCGTCGAGCTTTACCGATGTCGACCTCAGCGGTTTGCTCAACGATATGACGCGCGAAGCGATGCGCCTGCCGGATGTGAAGCTCAACGCCACCATCGCCGATGGCGCGCATGCGATGGGCAACCCCACCGACTTGCGCCGCGTGCTGAACAACCTGATCGAGAATGCGCGCCGCTATGGCAAGACGCCGGGCAGCGACGTGACGGAAATCGACATCGCCTGCCAGGTGCGCACCAGCCACGGCGCGAAAAAGGTGATCATCGAGGTACAAGACCACGGCACGGGCGTGCCGGCGGAAAAGATCGAGCAGCTGATGAAGCCGTTCACCCGCCTCGACACGGCGCGCGGACAAGCCAACGGCGCCGGCCTGGGCCTGGCCATCGTCGACCGCGTGCTGCTGCGCCACGGCGCCGAACTGCAGGTGCGCAACCGCGAAGGCGGCGGCCTGGCGTTTCAGATCAGCTTGCCGGCGGCATAAGCGGCGTAGGTCGGATTAGCGAGGCCTTGCCTCGCGTAATCCGACAACATTGTTGACCTGGGCTGCTGGTGGTGTCGGCTTACGCGCTTTGCGCTAAGCCGACCTACGGTCCGATGCAGGTTCCGGCACCAACGCCGCCCGGCAGCCATCACGCCGAGGCCTGCTCCTGCGTCAGCAATTTACTCATCAGCAATTCCGTCGCCCCGTAGCCGTACAGGGAATCGCTTTCCATGCCCGGCGTGTCGAAGGGGATCGATTCCTCGCGGTTCAGCTTGGCAGGATCGGCGTCCGCATAGCTGGCGCGCCAGGCGCGCTGCAAGGATTCATTGCGGCGGATAAAGGCCGGCATGGGCCAGGCATCGCGCTCCCAGTGGAGGCTGTCGCCCAGCAGGGGCCAGCGTTCGTTGAGCAGGGCCATGTCGCCCGTGCGCAGGCGGCGCACGGCCTGTTCCGGCCGCAAGCCTTCCAGCTCTTCCAGTGTGGGCAAAGTGTCGCGCTTCGGCCCGAACATATACGCCAGCATGATGCGACCGGCAGGCGCCCTGCGCGCCACCACGCCGACGGCATAACCGCCGCCCGGCAGGGGCACGGCAAACCAGCTGCCTTCTCGGTATGGTAATGATTTCATTTCTGCAGACTCCCCCAAAATCGTGTTCGGGGCACAGTCTACGCGAAGCAAAGGTTAAATGGCGCATGGTACGCCACAACAACAAACCAATAGTTACAATATTTTCTCGTCATAGTGATACTGGGCAACAATTGGCCCCGCCTTGAACAGCGCTTCCTTCATGGCCGTATCGAGGCGCGCGTCGCGGCGGCGCATCCATTCGAGCAGCATGGCCGCTTCCTTGCGGCTCGTGTCGCCCGCATGCGCCAGCACGCGGCGCAGTTCGGGGTCCGTGCACGCCTCGAAGCGCTGGCTGTTCAAGTCCAGCGCCTGCAGCGCGGCGATGGCGGCGCCGATGGCGCGGTGCATGTCGAGCGCGGTGGCCGGCAAGCCGGATTCTTCCAGTGGGACGGTGGTCATGCGCATTCCTTTTCGCGTGGTGGTGACATCGGCTGCATTCTCCACCGCGCGGACGAAAAGCTCAAGCGTCCACGACACGATTTCACCCGTTCGGCCATAATCATGCCTCAGCAACAGCCTATACCTCGGCAGCGGGAGCCCCATGTTCAATTTCGACTTTTACAATCCGACGCAAATCCTCTTCGGCCAGGGCCAGATCGCCGCCATCGCCGGCCTGATCCCGCCCCAGGCGCGGGTCCTGATGACCTACGGCGGCGGCAGCATCAAGCAGAACGGCGTCTACGATGAAGTCAGGGCGGCGCTGGCCGGCCACACGGTGCTGGAATTTGCCGGCATCGAACCCAATCCCAGCTATGAAACCCTGATGCAGGCCGTGGCCATGGTGAAAAGCGAGCGCATCGATTTCCTGCTGGCCGTCGGCGGCGGCTCCGTGGTCGATGGCACCAAGTTCATCGCCGCCGCCGCCCTGCACGAGGGCGTAGCGTGGGACATCCTGGCCAAAGGCGGCAAGATCGTCGAAGCCGCCCTGCCCTTCGGCACCGTTTTGACGTTACCGGCCACGGGTTCCGAAATGAATGGCTCGGCCGTGATCACGCGCAAGGCCACCCAGGAAAAGCGCTCGTTCATGAGCCGCAAGGTGTATCCGAAATTCTCCGTGCTGGACCCGTCGAAGACGTTCACCTTGCCGCTGCGCCAGGTGGGCAACGGCGTCGTCGATGCGTTCGCGCATGTGATGGAACAGTATTTGACCTACCCCGTGAACGCGTCCGTGCAGGACCGCTTCGCGGAAGGGATTTTATTGACCCTGATCGAGGAAGGCCCGAAAGCCCTGTCGCACCCGGACGACTATGACGTGCGCGCCAACGTGATGTGGAGCGCCACCCTGGCCTTGAACGGCCTGATCGGCGTGGGCGTGCCGCAGGACTGGTCCACGCACGCCATCGGCCACGAATTGACGGCCCTGTACGAGCTCGACCATGCGCAGACGCTGGCCATCATCCTGCCCAGCATGCTGCGCGTGCGCAAGCAGGCCAAGCGCGCCAAGCTGCTGCAATACGCGGCCCGCGTGTGGGGCCTCGATGGCGGCGACGAGGACGGCCGCATCGAGGCGGCCATCGCGCGCACGGAATTCTTCTTCCGCCACATGGGCGTCAAGACGCGCCTGGCCGACTATGGCCTGAACCACGCGAGCGTGGACGCCGTCGTGTCCGCCCTGGAAGCGCACGGCATGACGGCGCTGGGCGAACAGCGCGAAGTGACGCCCGCCGTCAGCCGCAAGGTGCTGGAACTCAGTTTATAGATTCCAGCACACTGTTGTAAAACGGTCGGCCAGGGGGACAGCCGGCCGTGGTTCATGCTAAGCTGTCATTTCGCTAGGGGTCCTGGAGCAGTCATCCGGGTGAGAGATACCCTTCGTACCTGATCTGGATAATGCCAGCGAAGGAAAGCGCAAAGTACCTCCCTCCTTTGATAGCTCCTGCGTTGGCGCCAGCCGAACAAGCAGCCTGCCGTGCTCGTTACCGAGTCGGCTTGAACCACGAGCAATCTATGTCCACACCGAATTTATCTGCGCATTTTTCCCGTCCTGTATTGACCCTGGCGATCCTGCACGCGTTTGCCGCGCCCGCCCTGGCTTCCGACGCATCCGACCCGCAGGCACAAAGCATGGCCGAAGTCGTCGTCACGGCCAGCAAGGCGCCGGCCGCCAAGCGCGCCTCCGTCGGCGGCTTTGCTGACGCGCCGCTGCTGCAGACGCCGGCATCCGTCACCGTCATTTCGCAAAAAGACATGCAGGATTTACAGATCCGCAACCTCAGCGACGCCGTCAAGCTCGACACCAGCATCAACGATGCCTACAACGCCGTCGGCTACGCGGAACAGTTTTCCATCCGTGGCTTCAAGCTCGACAACAATTCCAGCTACCGCAAGGATGGCGTGGCCATTCCTGGCGACACGCAAATCCCGCTGGAAAACAAGGAACGCATCGAAGTGCTGAAGGGCCTGGCAGGCTTGCAGGCAGGCGTGGCCGCGCCGGGCGGCGTGATCGACTTCATCGTCAAGCGCCCCACCGCCGCGCCGCTGCGCACGGTCACCGTGGAAGCGCGCGAGCGGGGCACCCTGTACGGCGCCGTCGACCTGGGCGGCCGCCTGGAAGACACGCGCTTCGGCTACCGGGTCAACGTGGCGGCCGAGCGCCTGCGCTCCTACATCAAGGGCGCGGACGGCAACCGTAAATTCATTTCCGGCGCCTTCGACTGGCAGATTTCGCCGCAGGCCCTGCTGCAAATCGATGCCGATTACCAGGACAAGGCGCAGGCGACGGCGCCCGGCTTCCAGCTGCTGAACAACAAAACCTTGCCGACCGGCATCAGCGCCGACGCCATGCTCAACCTGCAGCCGTGGACGCGCCCCGTGGAAACCGTCACCAGCAATATCGGCCTGCGCTTCCAGTACGCCTTCAATGACGACTGGCACGCCACCGTGTCGGCCAACCAGCACTCGTTCAAGCGCGACGACTACACAGCCTTCCCGTATGGCTGCAGCGGACAGGACCTGTACCCCGGCTTCTGCGGCAATGGCGATTACGACGTGTATGACTACCGCAGCCTGGGCGAGACGAAAAAGCCGCTGAGCGCGCAAGCCATGATCCAGGGCAAGTTCGCCACCGGCTCCCTGCGCCACGACTTCACGGCCGGCGTCTCGACCTTCCGCCGCAAGGACCGCGCCGGCCTGTACGTGTACGACTGGGTCGGCGTGAGCAACATCTACCAGCCGCAGATCGTCGGCACGTCGCCCGGCGTCACGGGCCCCGTGCGCCTGGTGCGCAAGGATACGGAAAACTCCGTCTTCGTGCAGGATATCGTCAGCCTGGCGCCGAACTGGAAACTGCATGGCGGCTTGCGCCATATCAATGTCGATGGCTACCAGTACGTGCTGAAGGCCGACACGGAAATCCGCGCCAAGCACGATTTCCTGCTGCCGAATGTATCGCTCGTCTACACCCCGCTCGACAATGTGTCCGTGTATGCGGCCTATTCGCAGGGCATGGAACATGGCGGCACGGCCGACCGCAAGGCGATGAATGCCAATGAAGAACTGTCACCGAGCCGCTCAAAGCAGATCGAACTCGGCGCCAAGATGGATGTGACGCCGGACTTCATGCTGGCGGCCAGCCTGTTCCAGATCCGCAAAGGCCTGGAATTCCAGAACACGGCCGGCTACTTCGTGCGCGAAGGCCAGGCCCAGCACCGCGGCCTGGAATTGTCGGCCCAGGGCAAGGCAAGCGCCAACCTGAGCCTGGGCGCTTCCGTGACGGCCCTGAACAGCCAGCAGTCGGGCACGGGCAATGCGGACCTCGACGGCAAGCGCGTACCCAACGTGCCCGCCTTCAAGGCGGCCGTGCATGCGGACTACGCCGTGCAACAAGTGGCGGGCTTGAGCGTGAATGGCAGCTGGGAATATGCGGGCAAGAAAGCGTTTGAGTACAACAACACGACCTTCGTGCCGTCGTACCACGTGTTCAACCTGGGCGCCGCTTACGCCACGCGCATCGCCGGCACGCGCGCCGTGCTGCGCGCCGCCGTCAACAACGTGGCCGACAAGTTCTACTGGCGCGACGTGACGCCGGAATCGGACGGCTATCTGTATCCGGGCGCCAGCCGCACGTTCAAGGTGTCGGCGCAGTTCGATTTTTAATTGAGGGAAATGGCAGGCGCTGCAGCAAGCGCCTGTTGCAGCAAGGGCGCCGCCTGTTCCAGGCGCGCGTCCAGGCTGTCGTGCAGCACGTGATAGGCGATGCCGCGCGCGTCGAGCTCGTCGAGCAGGTAGCGGTAGATCAGCTGGCGCACGGCTTCGGACTCGCGCTGCAAGCCGTCCGCCACCCACGGGCTGTCGGGCGCCGTCACCAGGGTCAGGTCGTACCGCGTGGCATCGGCCAGCGCCGCCAGCGGCGCATCGGCGCCATTGAAATAATGGCGGCTGTAGACCGCCGTCATCAAGGGCGTCGTGTCGCAGAACAGGAAGTGACGGGCTTGCGCAGCGGCCGCGTCTTCGCGTTCAACTTGCGTACGCGCAATCCCATACTGGTCTTCCGCCACAGGCACCCTGCCCTGCGTGGCGACGAATTCACGTAAATACTCAGGCACCCAGACGGTGCCGTAGCGCTCGGCCAGGGCCGCCGCCAGGGTCGACTTGCCCGACGATTCCGCGCCCAAGATGGCCACGCGCACGCAGCGGCCCATCACTTGAGGACCATTGCATCGGGCGCGGCTGGCGCCGCTTTTTTCCACGCCAGCAAGCCGATCGTGGCCATGACGACAAACACGGCATACAGGATGGCCGTCAGGGTCAGGTCCTTGTGCAGGTACAGCCACACGTACAGCACGTCGACGACGATCCAGACGATCCAGTTTTCCAGCTTCTTGCGCGACAGCAGGAATTGCCCCACCAGGCTGCCTGCCGTGAGGAAACCATCCGCGTGAGGCACGTCCGTGTCGGTCGAAGTCAGCAGCCAGGCCAGCAGCACAAAGCCCGCCAGCCACGCCAGGGCGCTGCCCAGCCAGCCGCGCATGCCCAGCCGCGTGACGGGCAGGGTCTTGCCGCCGCTGGCCGGATGCAGCCACTGGTACCAGCCCCAGAACGAGACGCTGATGAACAGCAGTTGCAAGGCCATGTCGCCATACAGGCGCGATTCGAAAAACACGAAACCGTAGGCGGCCGAGGAAATGATGGCGAACAGCCACGCCCAGTGATTCTGGCGGATGTTCAGCGCAACGGTTGTCAGTGCCAGGACAAAGGAAATCAGTTCAAGCGGCGTGGTGGCAAAACCCAGCAGGAGAAGCGTATCGTTCATGGGAATCGTGATGAGGCTGGTGGTGCAGTATGCAATACCGGCCATGAATAAGCAAGATTGCCCTTGCCGTCCGCCCCTCCCCGCCTCAGGAGAAGCCCGCCCTGGCGGCGCGCGCCAGCGAATGCCGCACGATCAGCTTGTGAAACGGCCGGATCAGCATGATATAGGCACGCCCCACCCGGTTATGGCAATGCACGACGCTGGAGACGGTCACGTTGCCATGGCGGCCCGCGTCGCGGTTGCGCAGCACCGACAGGCGGAAATCGAGGTGGCTGTCATCCTCGCCCAGGATGATCTCGTCGTCGCTGACGGCATAGATGCGGAAGATGCCGATGCGCTTGCCGGGCCGCGCTTCCATCTGTTTTGCCGTCCGGATGCCGAAACGCGCCACGATGGCATCGCGCAGCACCATCAGCTTGCGCGCCCAGCCCGGCTGCTTGCCCAGCAGCTGGCGCGCCAGGCTCTGCATGTCCATCTGGCGCGCCTGCGCGGTGGGCAAATCGACGGCGTACGCGTCGGCCAGGTTGCTGCCGGGATACAGCGGGGCGATGCTGGCGCCTGACGGCAAGTCCACGGTGCGGACGGCAATGTTCATCTCATGCATGTGCTCTCCATGTTTTCAGTGATAACATGCCCATCATACACGACAATGTGAACAGCGATAACATCGAATGACAACAACGAGCACCTACCATCACGGCAACTTGCGCGACACCCTGGTCGCCACCGTCATCGCGCAACTGGCGCAGCAGCATGACGCCGCCCTCTCGCTGCGCGAACTGGCGCGCACGGTGGGCGTATCGGTCGCCGCCGTGTACCGCCACTTCCCCAGCAAGGAAGCCTTGCTGGCCGAGGTGGCGGCGGCCGGCTTCGCCAGCCTGATACAGAAATGGGAAACGCAGCTGCCGCCGCCGGGCAGCTTGCCGGCCGAACAGCGTTTTCAATTGCTGGGCCAGCAATACATCGAATTCGCCCTGGCCGCGCCGGCCCACTACCGGCTGATGTTCGAGCACCAGGACGTGCGCCAGTTCCCCGCCCTGCAGGAAGCGGCGCAGGCGTGCTTCCAGTACGTGCTGCAGACGGCAGGCGCCGCCGTGCGCGAAGCGGGCCTCGATCCCCGCTGGGACAAGGCCGCCGCCAGCGCCGGCTGGTCCTTGGGCCATGGCTACGTGATGCTGCTGCTCAGTGGCCGCCTGGCCATGGCGGACGGCGGCGACGCGCTGTCGCCGGCCATGGTGCCGCGCTTTTTTCAATTGCCGGTCGAGGCGCTGCGGCAGGCGCCGTCAGGAGCTTTTGACTCATGCACAACATCTCGATAGACACGCTCTCCGTAATCGCCAGGCAATGCCTTGCCGTCACGTGCCTGCAACGCTTTTGCCGGCGCTTTGATGTGGATCATCCTGCCCTGTCCGCGTTCGCCGCTCACGTGTGGAAAGTGGCGCAGCTCGCGCCAGAGGATTTTGCCGCCTGGGAACGGGGCTTCGCTTCCCTGGCTGTGACGGGCATGGGCGATCCCTGGCCGGAAGACGTGCGTGCGCCACTGCCCGGGCACCTGCTGGGCACGCTGGAAGCACTGGTGCAACATGTGCTGGAAACGAGCGCCTGTACCTGGCATGGCGATGACCTTGCGGCCAGCAGGCGCCAGCTGGAAGCCGTCTTTGACATCTGCGTCCGGCATGACGTCGCCGTGCCGCAGCTTGGGCACTATGCGCAGCACGATGCGGCGCTGCGCGGCGGCTGGGGGCCGGCGCTCACGGACGAAGAAGTCAGGGCGTGGCAAGCCCTGATATAGCGCTCACGCCAGAAAGTCTTGGCGCACCTGTTCGAGCAGACGC
Organism: Janthinobacterium sp. HH106; assembly: GCF_001758725.1. Classification (NCBI taxonomy): domain Bacteria; kingdom Pseudomonadati; phylum Pseudomonadota; class Betaproteobacteria; order Burkholderiales; family Oxalobacteraceae; genus Janthinobacterium; species Janthinobacterium sp. HH106. Next base: position 111,811 of record NZ_LRIC01000008.1, read on the forward strand.
TCCTCTTCATCCGTATCGGCATCGATTTGCGTGACCACGGTCCAGAACGGCGCACACGTCTTGATCTGCTCGAAAGCACGGCTCGTTTCCAGCCGCACCATGGTTTTCCTGAGGCTGTGCAGATAGCCTTCCTCGATGGCGCAGAGCAGCTCGTCATCGGCAGCGTCGATCAGCTCGCTTAAAGCATCTTCGATCCTTGCGTAGCCCTCCTCCCACAATTGTCCGATTTCCGGCACGTCGGCTTCCATGCACTCGTTCGACCAGTCCGGAGGATAGTAATCGCGCGCCCTGTTACCGGGATCGGTGTCAAAGCTCAGCGAAATGGACGGGAACGATACGGCATTGAAGGCAAAGGCTGAAAATGCCTGATCCTTGAAAGCGGACGCGCCCAGCAGCGCCAGCGAGGCATTGGCCAGCCTGAACCAGGTTGCTTCAACGTCATAGGCTGTTTCAAACGCGTGCCAATCCGGCGGTAAATCGGGAGTCTGGGGCATGGGAACCTGTCGAAAAAGAATAGCGGTGGATAGTGCGCGGAATTATACGTGGCGCAGCCCATGCGGCAGGTCGTGGCGCGTGCACAGTGTGGGCGATGCCGGGGAGGCAAACCGGCGGGACGCTGCGCCTAGCCGGCGGCCAGGAAGTACGGTTTTTGTAACTGCGAGGCGTCGCTTGGCTGCGGGGTGGCTGGTGGTGGGCTGATGCCCTTGGCGGCATGCAGCAAGGTATCCCTGTCGCCATTCCAGGGCGGCAGATCGGCGGGCGGGAGCGGCAAGACCTTGTCCAGATTAGGAAAACGCGCATTGGGATTGAATCCAAGTTCACGGCTAAGTACGCCGTAACGTTCCGCTCGCGCTTTATCAATGTACGGAACCAGCATATTTGCAAGATCAAACGGATCGCCGAATTCAATCGTGAGTTTGTTTGCGCATTTCTCGCAGCCCAGCCTTACTCCGGTATGTAATACTTGCAAGGCACGCTCTTTGGTTTCAGTTGTTCTTTCCCCATCAGACGTGCCGTCAGGCGTTCTTAATACAACATATAAATAAGATAAATCATATGCGGATGGGCCATATCCCTGCCCCAGTGCACACTCCATCATCTTGATTGCCACAGGAATATTCCCCCACATTTCAGCACCCGGATAATCCTTCCCCGCAGTGAGTTTTTCTCCTAAAAAACCCAGCGCTTGGGGGTTACCCATCTGCGCCGCCTTTTGCCAAAAGGCATAGGCACGCGTGATGTCGCCGTTAACGCCCGTGCCATTCGCGTAATACGTCCCCATCCGGTCAAAGGCGGCAGGTATGCCCAGGCGCATCGCCTTTTCCACCAGTTGCACCGCTTCTTCCTCACCATATACAGGATCACGCCCTTCCACATACAGGCTGGCCAGATTGAGCATCGCCTTCCAGTGCAATCGCTCTGCCGCCTGACGCGTCAAATCGACGATTTTTTTGTAATCGCGGTCTTCCACAAAAATTTCAGGATCTTCCAAAGCGCGTGCTTCGAGAAACCAGTCCTCGGCTTGCGCATCAATGGGCGGCACCTTGTTCGATTCGATTTCACAAATGAAATCAGGGACATGCGGATTGAAGAGCGGCAGGCTCTGGTTACGTGGCAAGACTTTGTCGTTAGGCATTTTGCAGGCAAGCAGGCAGCACAAGACAATCAGCGACGCAAGGCGTCCTCTTGTGGCAGCCATGCTGGATTGATTGCTATCCATTACCTTATCCAAGATCAGGAAGGGACGCATCCATCAAATGCCACGTCACGTCGCCATCTGGCAAGTCCAGCAGCCAGTCGCGGCGCGGTCGCGGGAACGGTGCGCCCTGGGTCAGCCAGGCCTGGCGCCAGTACTGGTTGACGATGGCCTGCAGCGGATGGTCGGCCGCCACCCACGGTTGCCAGACGCCGCTGACCGGACAGACCTGGTCGCAAGCGCAGCTCAACAAAGGCTCGGGCCGCGCCACCTCGCGCAGCAAACCCTGCACCGCGCGCGGTTCCACGGCGCCATGGTTGTGCCGTATCGTCAGGCACTGCTCCCACGTCACGGGGCCGTAACGGGTATCGCCAGCGGCATTGAGCAAGCCGAAATGACGGAACGCTTCGCCTTCACCGAACAGCCGGGCCGGTTCCGTCAAATCCTGCCCAGCGGCCGGTTGCCAGTATGCGGAAAATGGCGCAGTCGGCGCATCGCTGTGCAAGCCGGTGGGGCGCAGCGCATAGTCGGCGGCCAGGAAGTACGGTTTTTGCAACAGCGAGGCGGCGCTTGGCTGCGGGGTGGCTGGCGGCGAGCGGACGCCCATGGCCGCGTCGAGCAGGCTCTTTCGTTGACCATCCCAGGGCGGCAGATCGGCTGGTGGCAATGGCAAGATTTTATCGAGGTTGGGAAAGCGGCGATTGGGGTTGAAGCCGAGGGCATTACTAAGCATACGATATCGCTCTCCACGAGCCTTGTCCACATATGGCGCCAACATATCGGCAAGATTAAAAGGTGAACCAAATTCAATCGCCAATGCATTTGCACAATCCTCACAACCCAACTTCACACCTTCATGCAATACCTTCAATGCACGATTTTTTGTTTCAGCGTTACGCGAGCCATTTATTTTCCCGTTGGCAGCCCGTGGAGATACATACAAATAATGCAAATCAAATGCTGCGGGACCATATCCTTGCCCAAATGCACATTCCAGCATTTTTGTCGCGACGGGAATATTGGACCAATAGCCCCCCCCTTCACTGGCGGGTCCAACATTTAATTTATCCGCCAAAAATGCCATCGCCTGAGGATTTCCCATGACAGCAGCCTTTTGCCAGAATGCATAGGCGCGAGTGATGTCGCCGTCAACGCCAGTGCTATTAGCATAAAACGTCCCCATCCGGTCATAAGCTGCCGGTATCCCGAGCCGCATCGCCTTTTCCACCAGTTGCACCGCTTCTTCCTCACCATATAAAAGATCGCGCCCTTCCACATACAGGCTAGCCAGATTGAGCATCGCTTTCCAGTGCAATCGCTCCGCCGCCTGACGCGTCAGATCGATGATTTTTCTGTAGTCGCGGTCTTCCACGAAAATTTCGGGATCTTCCAAGGCGCGCGCTTCGAGAAACCAGTCCTCGGCTTGCGCATCGATGGGCGGCACTTTGCTCGCCTCGGTTTCACAGATAAAATCCGCGACATGCGGATTGAAGAGCGGCAGGCTTTGGTTGCGCGGCAAGATTTCTTCTTTGTCGTTAGGCATTTTGCAGGCGAATAAAGGAATACATAGGAAAACTGCCAAGATGAAAAATGGCAGGGAAAGAGGAAATCTTTTACACTTTTTCATGCTCAACCCAAACGTATCGTGGAGCTGCGTTTATCTTCCAATGGCAGCAAAAAACCGGTCATTTTTTTATCTGCAGAATTTTCAGAATACGAATTTTTTTTCCCACGATTATCTTTCATTAATTTCCCCCAGTTCCCGAACGCCGACACAATCTCCGCCTTCGTCCCGCTCCCGCCATCGACCAATCCCCCGCTATGCATACGCCACACCCGCTTGCGCAAATCGCGGGCCACGCGGTGGTCGTCGGTGGCGATATTGATTTCGCTGTCGACGGCCATGCTGCGCTGGTTCAGGTTGGCGCTGCCCAGCGTCATGAACACGTCGTCGACCAGCATCAATTTGGAATGGATGTAGATTTCACGGTAGCGCCAGCGGTCCTTGTCAAACGCACTGACATTGAGCATGGCCACCGATACCTTCAGCCCGAATTCGCTTTCGAGTGTCATCACGCCGGGTTTGTTGATGCCGTTGGCATGCTGCACCACGTCGGGCAACTTGACTTCCACCTCGTTGGTGATGCCGAATCCGCCTCTGACATGCCGGGTTTTCGGCTGCTTGTTGTAGTCATCGATCATCTTGTTTTGACCCGTCATGCCAGCGTGCTGCCCCAGCCCCGCCAGCGTATCGTGGGTGCGCGGCACCATCTGCGCGCGCTCCGGCACGGGGATGACAATGAATACGTGCATGACCGGCATGTCTTCAAGACTCTTGCCCGCCTTGACACTGCCGGCCTTCCACGCGGCGACCACCTTCTTGCGCTCGGCCAGCAAGTGCCGGGCCCATTCTTCATACTGGAAATACTGGTTTTCCACGTACAGGTAGCCGGCCGCCAGGCTGGCCTGGGTCACGGCGCGAAAATAGGTTTCCTTGATCGTCTTGTCCTGCTCCTCGGGCTGCGTCAGGACGATCTGCACGGTGGAGTCGCTTGGTTCGGCCTAATCCAACAGCCGCGCCGGTGGGCTGCCACATGGCAACTCCCGGCTAACACAGTCGGTGGAAGCCGAACGCGTGCGGTCGTCGATAGCGCGGTCCCACGCCTTCACGAAATTGTTGTAGAGCGCGATCAGCGCACGGCCGCCGTCGATGCGGCAGGCGTAATCCTGATAGGGCTTCAAGGTGGCGAACCCGCCGTCCTCGGCTACTCCCTGCACACACTCGCGCCGCTCGTTGACGCCGCCCTGTTCGCGGCGCGTATCGTCGAGCAGATGGGCCGTCGTGTCCCAATAATCGGTCACCGAGTTCAGGCCCATCACATAACCGACGGCCTTGGCCCCTTCTTCGTGGTCGAAATCGATCAGGACCGGTTTCTGGTGATGCGTACCCAAGTAGCTCATGCCAGGTTTTTCAATTTCCCCCATCGTCAGGCCGTGCGGCTGGCTTGTTTCGGTCGCGATACTCTTGCCTATCGCATGGCTGTTGCCGTGTCGCAGGTGAATCGTCAGGCGCCCCAACAAGCCATGGAACGCGGCCGCATACCAGCTGTAGCAGTATTCTTCACGCGCCAGCATCGGGATATCCTCGGGCCGTACCCTATCGCCCCTGTAACCGCCGCTGAACATCTCTTTCTTGGCGACCGCGTCCTGCAACATCGCCAGGCTGCCTTTTGCGCTGATGTTCTCAAAGCGCTGTCCACCGGTTTTCCATGGCGAGGTGCCATGCGAATGGCCCGGCATATTGTGCACCATTGGTGAACCGATCCGGTCATGCCAGATCAGCAAGCGCACCCTGAGGTGACGCCGCGTGGTGGCGGCGATCAGCAAGTCGCCAAACGTTTCACCGCGCGGCCAGGTGGCGCTGTTGCCGCGCACCAGTTCCATGCCCGGGTCGAAACCCCAGCAGCACAGGTCGATGGACTTTTTAGCCTTGGCGATCTCGCCGGCGATGTCGGCGAACCCTTCCTGTCCGCAAATGAACAGTGTCAGCTTGTTGTTGTGCGTAATCGGATGAGTGGCCTTGCCCTTCAGGTTGCGGTTTTCCAGCAGCCACTGGAGCGAACTCGTCGCAGTCCGTCCGACTTCGTCGATATGGGTGGTTTCGATGCGGCCGCTCGATTCCGGCATGGCGCTCTCCAGTCAGTGTCGTGAATCATTGAACCCAGCGGCTGTCGCTGGTGTCGTCGAACGCGCGCAAGCCGCGGTTCGACAGCGTGTGTTCGCCGCCCGGCGCCGCGTCCGGGTCGAAGCGTGTGCTCGCCTGCAATGAAAACTCTTCGCCATTGCCAAGGACGACACGGTAGCGGGGCGTGCCGTCCTGATGCGCGATCAGGATGCGGCCGAATTCGTCGGTCAAGCCGCGTTCGACTTCGGCTTCCCCGTTGTACAGCGTGTACGGCACATTGGCGTACTGGCCGCCATCCGCATGGGCCTGTATCGTATGCTGCAATTGCCCCGCTACCGGCGCGACGGGCGGTTCCAGCTCCGGCTGCGGCCGGTTCTTTGGCGCCAAGGTTTCCAGGTTTCCATGGAACAGCGTCGGCGACGCAGTAAAAAACTGTACCTTGTCGCTAATTTCAAGCATGCAATTGGCGCCATGCAGACGCACGCCTTTGCGGCCGCGAATATGCACCCAGTCGGTCTGACTGATCAATTCCAGCACCTTGTGAGCAACGATATCGACCGCATCGGTTTGCGCCGCGATCTGCACCGGGCCGGCTGCGGCGATCAGTTTCATGCCCGCCTTGTGGACGAACAGGTGGAACGCCGCGCCGATGCTGGCGAACAGGCCGCCGCCGGCCGCCAGCGACAGGTCGCGCCCGGTCGTCAGCGCCGTGTGCTCGGCGCTGACGATATGCGTCGATTGCGCGCTCGTCGTTTCGATACCGGCCGGACTGGCCAGCACCAGATGCGGCTTGGATAGTTCGGGAAATGCGCTTTCGCCACTGCCGGCACCGCCCTTGATCCCGGCATGCTGGTCGTTGAGCACATCGGCGACGGCGCCCTGCTGGGCGGCGCTTTCTTGCGCGCCGTAATGCTGCGCCAGGGCGGCAAGCGCCTTGTGCCGTTCAGCAGCCTCGGCCAGCCGGCGCAAGGTTTCATCCATGCTCTTGATATGCGAGGCGGCGCCAGGGCGCGCTTCGGTGGTCAGCAACATGCCGCGGCCGGCGCGCGCCACGCCCCAGGCGTCTGACGCCAGTTCCCAGCCCTCGCCACGCGCATCCTTGCGCCCGCTGGCGTCTTCGATGCGGCTGATGCAGCCGAGCGACAATTGGCTGTGCTGATGATCGCTTTTCAGTTGCGCCTGGATGCGCTGGTGCGTGTCGTCGAGCACCAACTGATTACCGCGCACGCCGCAGCCGCCGCCAGGCATCAGCTCGGCGCTGCGCCAGCCGCCCAGCATGCGTTGCCCCGGCAAATTCCACGGCGGCGCATGGTTGCCGTTGTACACTGCGCCGACGATGACGGGACGGTCGATATTGCCGTCGAGAAATTGGATCAGCACTTCCTGGCCGATGCGCGGCAGCGCGATCTGGCCGAACGCCTGGCCCGCCCATGGCGTCATGACCCGGATCCATGGCGAACTGCCCGCGTCGAACTTGCCCAGCCGGTCCCAGTGGAATTGCACCTTCACCCGGCCCAGCCCGTCGGTATGGATGGTTTCGCCTGCCGGCCCGGTGACGATCGCCGTCTGCACGCCGGGCAAGGCACAAGGCGTGCTGTTGAACTGCCGCCCCGGATACCAGCGGATGCTCTTGCGGATGCAGTTAAACCGGTTTTCATAATGCGACTTCGCGCCCGTGCCTGCCTGGTAATTGTTGCTGGCGATATGATCGACGGACAGGATCAGGTATTCGCGCGCGCCGATGTCCGGGCGCGCCTCCTCACCTCTGGCCGGCATGGCTTGCTGGGCGCTGAAGTGTCCGCCCAGCGTGAAACTGCGCCCGGCCTGGGCGCAGCGGTGATTGCCGCCAGCTTCGAAGTATTGCGCCTGGCAGTTCTGCTCCTCCAGGCGGCGTTGCGCCAGCGCTTCGCCGTCGCCCATGCCGGCATAGCCATAGCCGGTGTTTTGATACAGTTCATGGGCAAACACGTCGCCCTGCTCGTGCAGCGCATAGCCGCTGGCGCGGCTGGCATACGGATGCTTGTAGTTGAAGCTGGCCAGCGTGAGCGAGCCTGAAGCGATCTTGCGTATTGCCTGCCAATCGCGTATGCCGTCGCGCTCCAGCGAGCCCGCGCCGCTGCGATACACCATCTCGTCGGCTTCGCTGGCATGGCCGTCGCCTGGATCGATGCTGTCGCTCAGCCAGGTATTGTCGCCCAGACACAGCGTATGACCGTCGGCGCGATGTTCATACCAGTAATGGATACCCTGGTCTTCCCAGCGCCGGTGCAGATGGTTGTAATCGGTTTCATTATGCTGGTTGGCGCAGCTTAAAATTGCTTTTTCCTCATGCAGCTGGTTTTTCCAGTCGCGCTGCACATAATGATCGAAGGTCGTTTCGCTGATGTCGATGACCGTGCGCTCGTGGAACGAGACGTTGTCCATGCGCAGCCTGGACAACGCCAGCCAGGGTTGCAGCACCATCTGGTAGAACGCGAAACCGCCATCGCTGCGCAACAGACGAAATTCGCCGACATAACCATTAAAATAGCGCAAGCTGCCATCATCGCGCACCAGCGAAATCGTGACCATGCGTCCCATCATCGCCGTCAGGGGGACGTGGAGATTGTCGGACAGCAGTTCGACGTCGAAGCGGAAGTCGCGCGACATTTCCTCGTGTGCCCGCAAGCTGTTGACCAGCAGCGCGGTATCGGGCGGACCGTCCTCGCGCGGAAAATCCATGCGCAGCAAGCGGCTGTCCTGGACTCGCCTGTCCGCCCCGAAAAGCCGCGCCAGATCGGCTGCCAGCTCGCCATCATCCATGTTGCCTCCATCCCATAGTTTCCCTGGTCCATGCTAACCATGGTGGACGCTGGCATATTGATGGAACTCAAACCAGTTGCCCATACGCAAAAAAGCCGCATCGGCCCTGGGGCGGATGCGGCTTTGTTCCAGCGCTTGCTAAAACTGATTACTTCGCGGCTTTGACTGCTTTCGGATACTTGATGGTCATTTCCTGCAGCAAGTTATCCGCGTGGTCCACTTCCTTCATCACCCACAGCATGTAGCGGATGTCGAGGTGGATGGCGCGCGTGATGGCCGTGTCGAAGTACCAGTCCTTGGTGATCGATTCATACGTCGAATCGAAGTTCAGGCCGATCAGTTCGCCGCGCTTGTTCATCACGGCCGAGCCGGAATTGCCGCCCGTGGTGTCGGCGCTGGTGAGGAAGTTGACCGGCACGGTACCCAGCACCGGGTCGCGGAACTGGCCGTAGCGTTTTTGCTTGACGGCATCGATCAAGCCTTGCGGCGCTTCGAACGGGGCCTTGCCCGTGACTTTCTCGACGATGCCTTCCACGGTCGTGAACGGACCCTTGGTGATGCCGTCGCGCGGCGAGTACGGCGAGACCGTGCCATACGTGACGCGCAGGGTCGAGTTGGCGTCAGGATAGACCGGCTTGCCTTGCGATTTCTTCCACGCGATCACGGCTTGCATGTATTGCGGAATCACGCGCTCCAGGTTGCCGTCGATTTCCTTGCGGCGCTCTTCCAGCGCCAGTTCCACCGGATACAGCTTGACGGCCAGCTGCATGAAAGCGTCATCGGACTGGGCAACGGCAGCCTGGTCCTTGTCCAGCCAGGCCAGGCGCTTGGCCGTGTCAGCCAGTTGCGTCTGCTGGTACAGGGCGACCACGGCGCCTGGTGCCGGCAGCAGCGCGTCCAGGCCTTGCGGATGGCTCTTCGCCGCCAGCTGGGCGTAACGTTTCAGGCCCGCTTCAAAGCGCGCCTGGTCGACCTTGTTGACGTACGACTGTTCCAAACGGGCCAGACGGGCCTTGATGAAGGCCAGGTCGCGCTGCTGGAAGCCCGATTCGCGCTCGGCGTCCGGCTTCTGGCGCTCTTGCGACAGACGGTAGACGGTGCGCGCGCTTTTCAGCAGGTCGCTGTTGGTGGCCACCGTCCAGGCGAACTCCTCTTCGCTCAAGGCCATGTCGCTGGCGATCGCCGCGTCCAGTTCGGCCAGCAGGGTGGCCGACACGTTCGGCTGTTTCGCGTACCAGGCGCGGAACTCGGCATCCTGCCCATCCTTGATGGCGGCGATGTCCTTGCGGGCGAAACCGTCGAGCAAGCCCTGGGTTTTCTTCAGCACGTTGTTGATGCTTTTCACCACGCTCGCGTAGCGCACGGCGGCGGCCGCATCGCCCTGCGTGGCGGCGGCCATCACGGCCAGGTCGGCTTGCAGTTCGGATACTTTCAGGGGGAAGGCCGTATCGCGCGCGAAGCGGATTTCCGCCGGCAGCTTGTAGCGGCTGGTGCGGCCAGGGTAGCCCGCCAGCAAGATGCCGTCGCCGGCCTTCAAGCCTTCGGCCGAGACCACCAGGAAGTCCTTCGACTTGTAGGGAACGTTGTCGGGCGACGGGTCGGCCGGACGGCCATCCTTGCCCACGTAGGCACGCAGGAACGAGTAGTCGCCCGTGTGGCGCGGCCATTCGTAGTTGTCGGTGTCGCCGCCGAAGTTGCCGATCTTGTCCGATGGCGCATACACGAGGCGCACGTCGCGTATCATCATCTGGCGGATGCGGTAGTACTCGAGGCCGCGGTGGAAGGCGGGCACGGAGCAGCGGTACATCTTGTCCGTCTCGCATTCGGCGATCAGGTCCTTGATGCGCTTTTCCACGGCTTCGTGGCGCGCGCGGCCGCTCATGTTGGCCGTCAAGCCTTTCAGCACGCGCTCGCTGACGTTTTCCACCTTGTCCGTCACATACACGAGGCTGTTCGGACCGCCCGGCAGCTCGCTAGCGCGCGTCTTGGCCAGAAAGCCGTCGGTGATGTAATTGTGTTCCGGCGTGGAATTGCGCTGCACGGCGCCGTAGGCGCAATGGTGGTTCGTCACCACCAGGCCCGCGTCGGAGACGAAAGCGGCCGAGCAGCCGCCCAGCGACACGATGGCGCTCATCGGATGCTTGCTCAGGTCGGCGAGTTTTTCTGCAGGAATGTCGATGCCGACCCGTTTGAGCTCGGCTTTCAGCTGTGGCAGCTGGTGTGGTTGCCACTGCCCTTCGTCGGCGTGTGCGCCGGCGAACGCGCCCAACAAGGCGACTGGTAAAACGATTGTTTTGAACAAGATATGCCCCTCCGTAAATAGCAGGCGAAAGTATAGCCTGTCCAAGGGACCTGAGTCGGCAAAAATTAACCCATTGCAATTTCTGTATCAGGCGGCTGGCTGCCTCACTCCCTGCAGGGGAATCTGCAGGGCCAGGCGGCAGCCGGCGCCCGACGCCGGCAAGCCCACCTCGAAGTGCCCGCCCAGCGCCGTCACCCGCTCGGCAATGCCGATCAGGCCAAAACACTGTTTCTTGCGCTGCTGCTGCGGCGTGATGCCGATGCCGTTGTCGCTGATGGTCACGTACACGGCGCAGGCATCCGAACTGAGCTCGATCTCGACCTGGCTGGCCTGGGCATGGCGCATGACGTTGCTGAGCGCTTCCTGCACGATGCGGAACAGCACGATCTCAGCCTGGCTGCCGATGGCGGCAAACAGCGCCTCGTCGCGTATCAGCAGGCGGCAGGCGACGCCGCTGCGCTTGCGGAAGTCGCCCACCTGCCATTCGATAGCGGCCTGCAAGCCCAGGTCCAGCGCCATCGGGCGCAGTTCGTTGATGATGCCGCGCACGCTCTTGATGGTCGTGTCGACGTTGCTGAGCACGGCGCCGACGCGGCCGTGCAGGCGCGGATGGGAACCCTCGGTGCGGGCGCTGAGCATGGAGATATCGATGCGCAGCGCCAGCAGGTTTTGCCCCAGTTCATCGTGAATATCGCGCGAAATGCGCTTGCGCTCGTCTTCCTTGGCCGTTTCCAGGTGCAGGGCAAGCTGGCGCAGCTGCGCGTGCGACTGGCGCAAAGCGCCATCCATCAGCTTGCGTTCCGTAATGTCCGTGTGCGCCACCACCACGCGCAACGGCCCTTCGCCGAGGAAACGGCTGATCCTGGCCTGCGACCAGCGGGGCCCCGAGCGCGTGGCAAACTCGTATTCGAGCGCAAACGTGTCGGCAGTACCGGCAATGACGGAGCGGATGCCGGCGGCCAGCTCGCGTCCGGCGCTGCGCTGCCAGCGCGGGTCGGTCTCGCAAAATTCCAGGTACTGCAGCGGCGGCTGCTTTTGCCCGACGAACGCCAGGCAAGCCTGGTTCGCATGCACGACGCTGCCCGCCTGGTCCAGCACCAGCACGCGGTCCGTCAGCGAATCGATGGTGGCGTGAAAGAAGCGCTCGGCATCGCGCAAGGCTTCCTGCGCCCGCTCGCGCTGGTGCACTTCCAGCTGCAGGTGCTGGTTGGCCCGCAGCAGTTCGGCCGTGCGGTCGATGACCCGCTGGTCCAGTTCGCGGTGCAGTTCGCGCAAGTCCGCCTCGGCCAGCTTGCGTTCGGTGATATCGGAAAACACGCCGACAAAATGGCTGATGGCGCCATCGGCCGTGCGCATGGGCGTGATCGACAGCGATTCGACGAAGCGCTCGCCATTCTTGCGCCGGTTCACCAGTTCGCCATACCAGCTGCCTTCCTCGTGCAGGCTGCGCCACATGGTTTCATAGAAATGCGGCAAATGCGTGCCGCCGCCGAGGAAGGACGGATCGCGTCCGATGGCTTCCTCGGCCTGGTAGCCGGTGATGGTGGTGAAGGCGGGGTTGACGGAAATGATGCGGTTGGCGCTGTCCGTCACCAGCACGCCTTCGCGGATACTGTCGAGGATGACGAAGGCGCGCCGCAAGGCCGATTCGCGCGCGTGCTCATCGCCCAGGTCCGTCACCAGCATGCGCGCCGTGGCGCTGTCCGCGTCGAAATTGGCTTCGATGCGCACCATGCCGCCCATGCCGCCCGCCTCGCCTTCGAACAGTTGCGCCTCGAGCACCTGGCGCGCGCCGCAGGTAAAGACGGTGTCGAGGAAGCGGCGGAAGCCGCCCTGCGCCTGGGGCGCGACGAATTGCTCGAAGCGCCGCCCCAGCAGCTGGTTCTTGTCGCGCTGCAGCAAGCCGCAGGCGGCCACGTTGACACGCGTGATCACGCCCTCGCGCGCCAGCGAGAAGTAGCTGACGGGCGCCTGTTCATACAGCTGCGCATAACGGTCGCGGCTGCTTTCATATTCATTCTTCAGCTGCTCGAGCTCGGCCAGGGCCGCGTTCTGCATTTCCAGCTCGATCTGGCTGACCTGCAACTCATGCAGCTGGCGTATCACCTCTTCATTCGACTGCGGCACGGGCTGGCGCTGCTCCGCCGCCAGTTGTTCGGCCTGCTCCCGCAATCGGGCCGGCACGCTCTCCTCGTCGAATGGTTCGCTCATGAGGCGCTCTCCCCTGCTTTCCCGTCTGCCGCGACGCCGGACTGGATCTGGCGCAGCTGGGCTTCCAGCAGCTTCGATTCCGTGATGTTGATGAAGGTCACGACCACGCCATCGATCACGTTTTCGATCGTGCGGTACGGCATGATGCGCACGTTGTACCAGCGCCCGTTCTTGGTCGGCACTTGCCGTTCGCAAAACACCAGGCTGCGGATCACTTCGAGCGCATCGTCTTCCAGGCCCGGATAATCGAGGTCGTTGACGATGTCGCTGAGCGGGCGGCGCAAGTCCGTCTGGATCAATTTGTAGATTTGCGTGGCCGGCGCCGTGAAGCGGCGGATGCGCAAATCGCTGTCGAGGAAGATGGTGGCGATATCGGTGCTGTTGAGCAAGTTTTTCATGTCGCTATTGACGAGCGACAAATCATCGACCTTCGATTGCAGCTCGGCATTGACCGTGTACAACTCCTCGTTGAGCGACTGCATCTCTTCCTTCGAGGTGGTCAGCTCCTCGTTCGTCGACTGCAGCTCTTCATTGGTCGACTGCAATTCTTCGTTGGCCGATTTCAATTCCTCGCGCGAGGTCTGCATTTCATCGCGCACGGCCTGGATTTCATTGCGCGCCTGCGCCAGCTGCTGTTCCAGCTCCAGCACCTTGGGGTTAGGCGAACGGCCGCGCCGCGCCTCGGCCACCAGAGGCGCACTGGAAAACGTGACAAACACCATGCCGCGCAGGGATTCGGGCTGGCTCAGGGCTTCGGCGCTCAGATCCACGCCCAGCGATTGCCCCAGGTGGTCCTTGACGACCAGGCCCTTCAGGCGTACCACGCTTTCGCTTTGCAGCGCCTGCTTGATCAGGCTGGCCAGCTCGTAACGCAAGCCTTCGCGCGCCATGGCATGGATATTCCAGTTGGCCTTGCCGGCCGCCGGTTCCAGGAAGGCGCCCGTGCGGCCGTTGATGTAAAGAATGTCGCCATCCTGGTTCAGCAGCGCGGCGGCCGGCGAATATTTCTGGAGCAATAATTGCTCGACATGGGCTTGAATCTTTCCAGTCATGCTGACTTCTCTCGTGTCGCTAGGTGTGGGGGGGGATGCCAACGATACCTTGGTGGGAAAATACGTGGGCAGGCGCTGGCGCGCCAGATTGTCGAGGCGGCGGTACAGCCGGGTCGACGTGGTCAGCGGCGAAAACAGCTCGGAAAAATGACCGGGCGTATCGGCGCTGCCCAGCAGTAAAATCCCATCGCGGTTCAAGGCGTAATGAAACAGGGGAATGAGGCGCTGCTGCAGCTTGGCATTCAGATAGATCAACAGGTTGCGGCAGCACAGGATGTCGAGCTTGGTGAACGGCGGGTCCGAAATGATGTTTTGCTGGGCGAAGATGATCGTGTTGCGGATCTCTTTCTTCACATGGTAGCCGTGCTTGTCATTGACAAAGAAACGCTCCAGCCGCTCGGCAGATACGTCGCTGATGATGCTGTGCGGAAAGCGCCCCTGGCGCGCGCGGTCGATGGCATCGGCCGACAGATCGGTGGCGAAGATCTGCAGGCTGTATTTCGACGGCGGGTTGATGCCGGCCACCACTTCATGGAACACCATGGCCAGCGAATACGCTTCCTCGCCCGTGGAACAGGCGGGCACCCAGGCCTTGAAGGCGCGCCCGTCCGGGTGGGCCGCCAGCATTTGCGGCACGACCACCATCTTCAGGTATTCCCACACTTTCGGATCGCGGAAAAAGCTCGTCACGCCGATCAACAATTCCTTGAACAGCAAGTCGATTTCCGCGGGATTCTCGCGCAGGTAGGGAACGTACTCTTCCATCGACGTCATTTGATACAAGCTCATGCGCCGCTCGATACGCCGCAGCACCGTGTTGATCTTGTAGTCGGTAAAACTGTTGCCCGTGTGCTCGGACAGCAGGGCGACGATTTCCTGCAGCGAATTGCGGCCGTTCGGCTCATGCCCCGGCAAGCTGAGGAAACTGCTGCGGAACAGATAGGTGATGATCTTGTCAGGCATCTTGTCGGGGAAATCGACGAGGTCCACCACTTCGGCGACAATCGCGCTTTGCGGCATCATGTCGAACTTGGCCGTATCGGGATGCTGGGCCAGGGTCAGGCCGCCCGCCTGCTTGATCGCCTGCAGGCCGCGCGTGCCGTCGCTGCCCATGCCGGAAAAAATCACGCCGACGGCCAGTTCGCTCAGCTCGCTGGCCAGGCTTTCGAAAAAGGTATTGATGGGCAGGCGGTGTCCGCGCAGCTGCACCGGCTCGCTGAGCACGAATCGGCCCTTGGCCAGGCCCAGGTCGGCATTCGACGGGATCACATAGATATGATTGGGCCGCAACTCCGCCTGGTGCGTGATTTCCGTGACGGGAATGCTGGTGGCGCGCTGCAACAATTCCGGCAGCATGGCCTTTTGCGTGGGATCGAGGTGCTGGATCACCACATAGGCAATGCCGCTTTCCTGCGGCACGTTCGCCAGGAAAGCGACGATGGGATCGAGCCCGCCGGCGGAAGCGCCGATGGCCACCACGGGAAAAACGATGGTGGCCACGTCGGGAACGGACATATTACTGTGTTTGCTGCGTGTCATCGTCTGCAAGAAAGCAGCCACGGCGGGGCCGTCAGGCTGGGAATTGATAATCTTGCATTCTAGCACTCAAGATGGGCAGGAAAACGCGAATTTGGCGCAGGGGTTTTCGCCTGCACCGGCCTGCCCCTGATCGCCCCCTTACTGCGCCTGCGGCGCATGCCAGCCGCCGCCCAGCGACTGGATCAGGGCCACGGCCGTCGTCTGGCGGTCCGCCTGCGCCTGCACCAGCGAGCGGCGCGCCGACAGGGCCGTCACCTGCGCCGTCACCACATCCGTGTAGCCTACCTGGCCCGCGTTATAGCGGTTCAACATCTGCTGTTCGACCTGGTCGGCGGCCGACGACGCCTGCTGGCGCAAGGCCAATTGCTCGGCCAGCGCGCGCGTGGCCGACAACTGGTCTTCCACGGCGCCAAAGGCACTCAATACCGTCTGGCGGTAGCGCGCGACGGCCGCCTCATGGCCCGCCTTGGCAGCATCGACACTGGCCGTGGTGGCGCCCGCGTTGAACAGCGTTTGCGCTGCCGACACGCCCAGCGACCACAAGCTGCTTGAAGCGTTGAACAGGTCGCCCACCTTGCTGGCGCCGGAACCGTAGGAACCCGTCAGGTTCAGGCTCGGATAGTAGGCCGAGCGGGCGATGCCGATCTGCTCGTTAGCCACGGCCACCCTGCGCTCGGCGGCGGCGATGTCGGGACGGCGCTGCAGCAGGGTCGATGGCACACCCAGCGGCACCTCGGGCACGGTCAGGGTCCACGGCGCCACGGCCAGACTGAAGTCGGACGGTGCGCGGCCCAGCAGGATGGCGATCGCGTGTTCGAGCTGGGCGCGGGCGCGCGTCTGGCTCGACAGGTCGATCTGCGCATTGGCCAGCTGCGTCTGCGCCTGCAGCAGGTCGGACTTGGCGGCGATGCCCGAGTTAAAACGGTTGCCGGTGATCTCGAGCACGCGCTTGTAGCCATCGATGGTGGCGTTCAGCAGCGCGATCTGCGCATCGCTCTGGCGCAGCGAAAAGTAATTGGTGGCCAGCTCGCCCTGCGCCGACAGACGCGCGGCGGCCAGGTCCGCCGCACTGGCGGCCGCGCCGGCATCGGCGCCCGTCACGCCGGCGCGCAGCTTGCCCCACACGTCCGGTTCCCACGAGGCGCCGATGGCGGCCTTGAAGTTGTTGTTCGTCTGCTGCTCGCCGCCGCCACCGGAACGGGCGCCGCTGCCCGTCAGGTTCACGGTGGGGAACAGCGAGGCGCGCTGTTCGCGCACCAGCGCGCGCGCCTGCTCGTACGAAGCGATGGCGGCCGCCACGTTCTGGTTCGAGATGTCGATGCCTTCGGCCAGCTGGTTCAGCTGCGCGTCGCCGAACAGGGTCCACCAGGGACCGCGCTCCAGGGTGTCGGCCGGCGCGGCCGGTTGCCAGCCGGCCGCCTCCTTGAACGTTTGCGGCGCGGCGGCCGTCGGCGTTTCATACGCGGGGCTGACGGCGCAGCCGGCAAGGAGAACTGCTGCGGCCACGGCCAGCAGGCGGCGTGCGGGAACGGCGGATGGAATAGGTTTTACTTGCTTCATGATTGTGTGCTCGGGTTATCTGGCCCAGGAATGCGGCTCAATTGCTGCTCGTCGGCGCTGCGCGTGCGCAGCTTGTCGAGCAGGATATAGACCACCGGGGTGGTCAGCAATGTGAGTAACTGGCTGGCGATCAGGCCGCCGATGATGGCGACCCCCAAGGGCTGGCGTAGCTCCGACCCCTCGCCGAAACCGATCGCCAGCGGCAAGGCGCCAAGCGCCGCCGCCAGGGTGGTCATCAGAATGGGGCGGAAACGCAGCAAACATGCCTCGCGCACCGCCTCCACTGCACTCAAGCCGCGCGAACGCTCGGCCTCCAGCGCGAAGTCGATGATCAATATAGCATTTTTCTTGACGATACCGATCAACAGGAACACGCCGATCAGGGCGATGATGGAAAACTCCATGCGGAACAGCAGCAAGGCCAGCACGGCGCCCACCCCCGCCGACGGCAAGGTCGACAGCACGGTGACGGGATGGATCAGGCTTTCGTACAGGATGCCCAGCACGATGTAGATGACCACGATGGCCGCCAGGATCAAGAGCGGCTGCTCCTTGTTGCTGTCCTGCGCGCTCTTGGCCGAGCCCTGGAAGCTGCCGCGCACGTTCACCGGCATGCCGATTTCCGACTCCGCCTGGGCCACGGCGGCCTGCCCGTCGCTGAGCGGATAGCCGTCGGCCAGGTTGAACGACACGGTGGTGGCCAGCTCGCCGCCCTGGTGGTTGATCGAGGTCGCGGTCGCGCTTTCCGCAAAGGTGCTGAACGAGGACAGCGGCACCATGTGCGCCAGGGTCGTGGACAGGGCCGAGCCGCTGGACGGGTCGCGCGCCGCCGTCGTGTTCGACGTCGCCGCGCCCGTCGCCGCAGCGGTGGTGCTGGCCGTCGCCGTCGTGCTGGTGGCCGCGACGGCCGCCGCATTCGACGCCGGCACATACACGGAGCGCAGCGCTTCCGGGCTTTGCGCATAGCGGGGCGCCACTTCCATGATCACGTGGTACTGGTTCAGCTCATCGTAGATGGTCGCCACCTGGCGCTGGCCGAAGCTGTTGTACAGCGCATTGTCGATATCCTTCACTTGCACGCCCAGTTGTGTGGCGCGGTCCTTGTCGATGCTGACAAACGTTTCCACGCCGTTTTCCGCCTGGTCCGTGTCGACGTCGATCAGGGCCGGCTGCAGCTTCATCTGGTCGGCCAGCTTCGCCGCCCACTTCTTCAGGTCCGCCTGATTGTCGCTGATCAGGGTGTACTGGTACGTGGAATTGCTCGAGCGCCCGCCCATGCGCAAATCCTGCACGGGGTTGAGGAACAGCGAAATGCCCGTCACCTTGGCCAGTTGCGGACGCAGGCGGGCGATCACGGCTTGCCCCTTGTCCGTGCGCTGCGAGGCCGGCTTCAAGTCGATGAACATGAAGCCGCCCCCTGCCCGTCCGCCGCCCGTAAACCCCACGACGGTGGCGACGGCCGGGTCGTCCTTGATGATGTTGACCAGCTGGCGCAACTTGCTCTGCATGGCCTGGAACGAGATGCTCTGGTCGGCGCGCATGCCGCCATTGATCTGGCCCGTATCCTGCTGCGGGAAAAAGCCCTTGGGCGCGGCCGCGAACAGGTACACATTCAGGCCGACGACGAAGACGAGGATGGTCATCACCAGCGCGGCGCTCGACAGCGCCCAGTCCAGGCAGTGCTCGTAGACTTTCAGCATGCGCTCGAAACCGCGCTCGAACCAGCGCGCGACCCGGCCCGGCGGCTGGTGCTGCTGGCCGCTTTTCAGTAGCCAGGCACACATCATCGGCGTGGTCGTGAGCGAGATCACCAGCGAAATCATCACGGCGGCCGACAGGGTGACGGCGAATTCGCGGAACAGCCGTCCCACCTGCCCGCCCATGAACAGCAGCGGGATGAAGACGGCCACCAGCGACAGACTGATCGACAGCACCGTAAAACCCACTTCGCGCGCGCCCAGCAGGGCCGCCTTGAAGCGGTCCATGCCCGCCTCGATGTGGCGCTGCGTGTTTTCCAGCACCACGATGGCGTCATCGACGACGAAGCCCGTGGCCACCGTGAGCGCCATCAGGGACAGATTGTTCAGGCTAAAGCCCAGCATGTACATCACGCCGAAGGTGCCCAGCAGGGAAACGATGGTGGCCACGGCCGGGATGATGGTGGCGCGCACGCTGCGCAAAAAGGCGCTGACCACCAGCACGACGAGCACGATGGACAGGATCAGGGTGAATTCGATTTCGTGCAGCGACGAGCGGATGGAATTGGTGCTGTCGGACGCCACCTGCAGCTTGATGTCGCCCGGCAGCTGCGCCTGCAGTTGCGGCAGCAGCGCGCGCACGCCGTCGACCGTGGCGATGACGTTGGCACCGGGCTGGCGCGTGATCAGCACGATGACGGCCGGGTCGCCATTGAACAGGCCCAGGGTATTGTTGTTCTCCACGCCGTCGACCACGTCGGCCACGTCGTCGAGGCGGATGGCGGCACCGTCGCGCCAGGCCACGACCAGGCTGCGGTAGTCGTTTGCTGAGCGCCCGCCCGACGCCGTCGCCGCGCCCGAATAGATCTGCAGGCTGCGCTCGTCGCCGGAAATGGCTCCCTTGGGGCGGTTGGCGTTGCTGGCCTGGATGGCCGCCCGCACGTCCTCCATCGACAAGCTGTAGTGATTGAGCTGGTACGGCAGCAGTTCCACGCGCACGGCCGGCAGCGAACCGCCGCCCAGTTCCACGTCGCCCACGCCTTTGACTTGCGCCACCTTTTGTTGCACCAGGTTCGACACGGCATCGTAGATCTGGCCCGGCGTGCGCGTTTTCGACGTCAGCGCCAGGATGATCACGGGCGCGTCGGACGGATTGGCCTTGCGGTAGGTGGGATTGCTGCGCAGGGTGGCCGGCAAGTCCACGCGCGCGGCGGCAATCGCCGCCTGCACTTCGCGCGCGGCCGAATCGATCTTGCGGTTCAGGTCGAACTGCAAATTGATGCGCGCCGAGCCCGTGCCCGACGACGACGTCATTTCGTTTACGCCCGAGATCACGCCCAGGCGGCGTTCCAGCGGCGTGGCCACCGAGGTGGCCATGGTCGCGGGGCTGGCGCCAGGCAGGCTGGCGCTGACGGAAATGGTCGGATAATCGACCTGCGGCAGCGGCGAGACGGGCAGCACGAAGAAGGCGCCGATGCCCGCCAGCGCGATGCCGATGGTCAGCAGCACGGTGGCGATGGGACGCTTGACGAACGGTTCGGACAGGTTCACGCGGCGCTCCCCGCACCCGGCTTATCGAGACTGACAGCGTTCTTCCCTTTGCCCGCGAAGCGCTGGCCCAGGCGGTCGAAGCCCAGGTAGATGACGGGAGTGGTGAACAAGGTCAGCACCTGGCTGACGATCAGGCCGCCGAAGATGGCCAGGCCCAGCGGACGGCGCAACTCGGCGCCCTCGCCCCAGCCCAGCATCAGCGGCACGGCCGCGAACAGGGCCGCCAGGGTCGTCATCAAAATCGGGCGGAAACGCAGCAGCGCTGCCTGGTGGATGGCTTCCTGCGGGCTTTTTCCCTCGTCGCGCTCGGCCTCGATGGCGAAGTCGATCATCATGATGGCGTTCTTTTTCACGATGCCGATCAGCAGGATGATGCCGATGATGCCGATCACGCCCAGGTCCTGGCCCGAGATCATCAGGGCCAGCAAGGCGCCCACGCCGGCCGACGGCAGGGTCGACAAAATCGTCAGCGGATGGATGTAGCTTTCGTACAGCACCCCGAGCACGATGTAGACGCAGACGACGGCGGCCAAAATGAGCCACAGCTGGTTCGACAGCGAGTTTTCATACGCGCCGGCCGCGCCGAGGAACGTCAGTGTCACCGATGGCGGCAAGGCGATGTCTTTCGCCGCCTGGCGGATGGCGTCGACGGCGCTGCCCAGCGCCACGCCTTGCGTCGTGTCGAAGCCCAAGGTCGTGGCCGGGTACTGCGCCACGTGCGTGATCTGCAGCGGCGCCTGTTTTTCGCTGACGCTGGCAAAGGCGGACAGCGGCGTCGACTTGCCGGAACCCGTGCGCACCTGCAGGTCCGACAGGTCGGACGGCGTGGTGACGATGCCCGGCTGCGCTTCGAGGATCACGCGGTACTGGTTGGTTTCCGTGAAAATCGTCGAGATGATGCGCTGGCCGAAGGCGTTGTACAAGGCGTCGTCGACGGTGGCCGTGGTGACCGACATGCGCGCGGCGCTGTCGCGGTCGATGGCGACCGTCACGGCGGCGCCCGTGGCGCCCGCATCCGTGACGACGTTGCGCAACTGCGATTGCTCGCGCATGCGGGCCGCCAGCTTGCCCGCCCACTCCGTGACGGTGGCCGTATCGGCCCCTTCGAGCGAGACGCGGTACTGCGTCGGGCCCGATTCCGCGTCGATGGTCAGATCCTGCGTCGGCTGCAGATACAGGGTCACGCCGGCCACCTGGGCCACGCGGTTGCGCAGGCGTTCCATGATCTCGTCCTGGCTGCCGCTGCGCGGACGCTTCAGGTTGATCAGCATGCTGCCCGTGTGCAGCATGGTGTTGTTGGCCGCATCGACGCCGACGAGGGAACTCAAGGTATCGACAGCGGGGTCTTCCAGCAGCGCGCTGGCGGCGGCCTGCTGCAAGGCGGCCATGCGCGCGTACGAGACGGCTTGCGAGGTTTCGATGCGCGCCTGCAGCTGGCCCGTGTCCTGCGTGGGGAACAGGCCTTTCGGGATGGTGATATACAGGACGACGGTCAGCAGCAAGGTGGCCAGGGCCACGAGCAGGGTCAGTCCCTGGCGCTTCAGTACCCACACGAGCGCAAGGTCGTACTGATGGATAACCTTGTCGAGGAAAGCCTGGATGCGCTGGCCCGTGGCGCTGATTTTTTCATCGGCGTGGCTTTTCAGCCAGCGCGCCGACATCATCGGCACCAGGGTCAGCGAGACCACGGCGGAAATCAAGATCGTGATGGCCAGGGTCATGGCAAATTCACGGAACAGACGGCCCACCACGTCGCCCATGAACAGCAGGGGAATCAGCACGGCGATCAGCGAGACGGTGAGCGAGATGATGGTAAAGCCGATCTGCGATGCGCCCTTCAATGCGGCGGCCATCGGCGTTTCGCCCTCCTCGATGTAGCGGGCGATGTTTTCGATCATGACGATGGCGTCATCGACGACAAAGCCCGTGGCGATCGTCAGCGCCATCAAGGAGAGGTTGTTCAGGCTGTAGCCGAGCAAATACATGACGCCGCAGGCGCCGATCAGCGAAATCGGCACGGACAGGCTGGCGATCACCGTGGCGCGCAGGCTGTGTAAAAAGGCGAAGATCACCAGCACCACCAGCAGCACGGACAACAGCAGTTCCATTTCCACGTGCTCGACGGAGGCGCGGATGCCCGTCGTGCGGTCGCTCAGCACGTCGAGCTTCATGGCCGCCGGCAGGCTGGCCTGCAGGTCGGGCAGCAGGGCCTTGATGGCGTCCACCGTCTTGATGACGTTGGCGCCGGGCTGGCGCTGCACGTTCAGAATGATGGCCGGCTGCTTGCCCGACCAGGCACCGAGGCGCGTGTTTTCCGCGCTGTCGACGACGTTCGCCACGTCAGCCAGGCGCACGGGTGCGCCGTTTTTATACGTGATGATCAGGCGCTTGTAGTCTTCCGCCGTCACCAGCTGGTCGTTGGCGTTGATGGTAAACGAGCGCGTGGGACCGTCGAAACTGCCCTTGGCGCTGTTGACGTTGGCCGCCGCGATGGCCGTGCGCAGGCTGTCGAGGCCCAGGCCGTACGAGGCCAGCAATTTGGTGTCGCCCTGGATGCGCACGGCGGGACGCTGGCCGCCCGACAGCGAGACGAGGCCCACGCCGTTGACCTGGCTGATCTTCAGCGCCAGACGCGTGTTGACGATGTTCTGCACCTGCGTCAGCGGCATCGTGTCCGAGGTAATCGCCAGGGTCAGCACGGGCGCGTCGGCCGGGTTGATCTTCGCGTACACGGGCGGCGCCGGCAAATCGGTGGGCAGCAAGGAGCCGCCCGCGTTGATGGCCGCCTGCACTTCCTGCTCGGCCACGTCCAGGGTCTGGCCCAGGGTAAATTGCAGGGTGATGAGGGAAACGCCGGCCGCGCTGGTGGAACTCATGCGCTGTAGACCCGACATCTGCCCGAACTGGCGCTCCAGCGGCGCCGTCACCGTCTGTCCCATGACTTCGGGACTCGCGCCCGGGTACAGGGTCTGCACCTGGATGGTGGGGAAGTCCACCTGCGGCAAGGCGGCCAGCGGCAGGAACTTGAAGCCGACCAGCCCCGCCAGCACGATGGCCAGCATCAGCAGCGCCGTGGCGACGGGGCGCTGGATGAACGGCGTCGATGGACTCATTGCGCCGCGCCCTTCGCCGGAGCGGTCGCCGGCGCACTGGCGGGAGCGGAGGCGGTGGCCGAAGCGCTGGCCGCGCCCTCAGCATGCTGGCGGCGGTGGCGGCGTTCGCCGTTCGCGCCGGCAGCACCTGCGCCGCCCATGGCCGGCTTGTCGCCCGCCAGCATGACCTTCGCGCCTTCCTTCAGGCGGTCGGCGCCTTCCGTGATGACTTGCTCTCCCGCTTCCAGGCCGGCGCGGATTTCCACCATGTCGGTGGTGGCCTGGCCCCGCGTGACCATGCGCACGGTGACGGTCTTGTCGGCCTTGAGCACATACACGAAGTCGCCGTTGTTACTGTGACGCAAAGCCGTGACGGGCACCAGCACGGCGCCCGTGATGTTGCCCAGTTCCAGACGCACGTTGACGAACTGGCTGGGGAACAAGGCCATCTTGTCGTTCGTGTAACGGGCCTTGGCGCGCACGGTGCCCGTCTGCACGTCGACCTGGTTGTCGAGCGCCGTCAGGCTGCCCTTGTCCAGCGTATGCGTGCGCGTGCGGTCCAGCGCCAGCGCCGCCAGGGCCGAGCCGCCATTCAGGCGCTCCTGGATGGTCTGCACCTTATCCTGCGGCACGGAAAATTCCACGTCGATGGGCGAGAGCTGCGTCACGACCACCACGCCGCCCGTGTCGCTGGTGCTCACCAGGTTGCCGATATCGACCACCTTCAGGCCCGCGCGGCCGCTGATCGGCGACACCACCTTGGTGTAGCCGAGGTTCAGCCTGGCCGTGCCTTCGGACGCGCGGTCCGTCATGACGGTGCCTTCCAGCTGTTTTACCAATGCGGCCTGCGTGTCGACGTCCTGGCGCGCGATGGAATCCTGGCCCAGCAGGGTTTGATAGCGTTTCAGGGTCAGGCGCGCGTTTTCCAGCTGCGCTTCATCGCGCTGGCGCTGGCCCGTGGCCTGCATCAGCGCCATCTCGAACTGGGCCGGATCGATCTGCGCCACCACCTGGCCCGCCTTGACCATGCCGCCTTCCTTGAATTTCAATTCCTTCAAAATGCCCGACACTTGCGGGCGCACCGTCACGGTGGATGCGGCCGTCACCGTGCCCAGCGCATCGAGCACCACGGGCAGGTCGGACTTGACGGCCGTGGCCACGCCGACGGTGGTCGAGGGAGCGCCGCGGCGTCCGCCAGGCCCGCCGGGTCCGCCCGGGCCACCGGGACCGCCGGCACCGCCCTGGGCGCTGGCGCCGGAATGGGTCAGATACCAGGCACCGCCCCCCAGCGCCGCCATCACGGCCAGCGCGATGACCGTGCCGACGATTTTCGAACGGCGGCTGCGCCGTGGGGTATGGGGTGTTGTCTGCGAATCCATCGCTTATCCTTGTAGTGGCCGCTGGCACGGCGATTCTGTGGCGCCGGCCGAGGTGGAACACACTCAGGCCGGACGACCGTTTTTCGGGGTTGTTTCGGTACACAGCCGGGGAGTCAAGAGCTGAAAATCAGCTGAAAAAACATCGCTCTCCAGCGTGAAACGACTCTAGCATAGTCATGTAACTGTTTCATTTCTACTTGAAACAATTACACACAGCCTGGCAGGCATGGGAGGACCAGGCGGGCCGGCAGGCGGGCCGACCCTGTGGGGTAACGGTGGAAAAATCAGGCTTGCGGGGCTTCATCGCCCGACGTGCGCCAGACGCGGGCGACTCGCATGCAGATACAAACTCGCTACAAATCTCCCGCCAGCCGCCTTGACCCGGCGCCGCGCGGGGATCAAGTGGTCACAGACGACGGCGATTCTTTACCTGAATTTACAAGGTCATGCCGAGGATGACATCCTGGTAGTCGGTGCGGCCGACGCGGAAGGTGCGCCGTCCCACCTGCGCAAAGCCGCAGCGCGCATAGAACGCCAGCGCGTCGTGGTTTTCCGCGTACACGCCCAGCAGCACGCGCCCTGCCCCGCCGGCGCGCGCTTGGCTCAGCGCCGCCTGCATCAGGCGCTGGCCCACGCGCCGGCCCTGGAAGCGGTGCAGCAGGTAGATGCGCTTGATTTCCAGGTCGTCCGGACGCGGGTCCGCCACCGGCAGGCTGGCGGGACTGAGCACCAGATAACCGACGGGTGCGCCGCCGGGCATAGCCTCGGCCAGCCACAGGCGCATGGCCGGCAGCGCCAGCCAGTCGCGGTACAGCTGCGCGTCATGCTGGCGCTGGCAATGGGCGATGACGTCGGCGCCATCGAGGATGCCGGCGAACGCTTCCAGAAAGGTGGCCTGTCCCACCAGCGCCAGCGCCTGTTCATCGCCCTTGATGCAAGGGCGGATGGTGATACCCGTGGGTCCACTCATGTCGCTTGCCATAGTCTGCTCCTCAAGGAAAACAAGCCGGGCGAAGCCGGCTTGGAGATGTCATCTATATTGCCGTGTAAGGCCTGACCTTACTTGCCGCCCAAGGGCACCTCGCACAGGCAGTGCGTAAGCGCCATGAACGGTTTGCGCTCGCGCGTGATGCCCGACAGCCAGGAGAGGTCCTGCGCCATGCCCAGCGCCGCGTCGGCCGGCAAGCCCGTGCCGGCCAGGCCCAGTTTCACGTGTTCGCCCAGCCCCAGCGAGGCCATGGCCTTGGAACCGAACATGCCGATCAGGCGGTCGACGTTCGACGTTTCCTGTTCCAGGTAGGTCACGCGGTAGTCGGCGCCCAGATTGGCCCGCTTGGCGGCCGAGGCCAGCGCATCGCCATAGCTGCCGATGCGGTCGACCAGGTTGCGCTCTTTCGCCTGCAAGCCCGTCCAGACGCGGCCCTGCGCCACTGCATCGATCTTTTCCGGCGTCGTCTTGCGCGCCTTGGCCGCCAGGTTCAGGAAGTCGCCATACACGTGGTTGATCGAACCCTGGATCACTTCGGCGAAGCGGGGATCGAGCGGACGCAAGGGGTTGCCCGCGTCGGCCAGCCACGTGGTCGGCGAGCCGGCCGTGTGGATGCCCAGCTTTTCCACCACCTTGTCGGCCGTCGGCAGAATCGCGAACACGCCGATGGAGCCGGTGATGGTAGCCGCGTCGGCGATCACTTCGTCCGACGAGGTGCTGATCCAGTAGCCGCCCGAAGCGGCCACGTTGCCCATCGAGACGACCACCGGCTTGCCGGCGGCGCGCGTCAGTTCCAGTTCGCGGCGGATCAGTTCCGAGCCGAAGGCGCTGCCGCCCGGCGAATCGACGCGCAGCACGACGGCCTTGATCGACTTGTCTTCGCGCGCCTGGCGGATCAGACGCGAGGTGGACAGGCCGCCGATGGCGCCCGGTGGCGCGATGCCGTCGCCGATTTCGCCCGAGGCGATGACCACGCCGACGGCGTCGCCGATGTGCACGGGGCGCAGGCGCGCCAGGTAATCGGTGTAGTTCACCTGGCGGAAGTTCGTGCCTTCCGTGTTCTTGGCGCCGCGCGCCATCATGAACTGGCGCAGTTCATCGCGCGTTTTCAGGCCGTCGACCAGTTTTCCATTGAGCGACAGCTTGGCAATGTCGCCGCCCGCCGCCGTCATCAGCGCGGGCAGGTTGTCGATCGTTTGCATGATGGCGCCGGCCGGCAGCTTGCGCGCCTTTTCCACATCCGTCGTGTAGGTGGTCCACAGGCCGTTGTTCAGGTAGCGGTCCGCTTCAGCCGCCGCTTCGGACGGGCCGTTGGCGATGAACGGCTCGGCCGCGCTTTTATACGTGCCCACTTTCAGCAGGTTGACGGTCACGCCCACCTTGTCGAGCGCGTCGCGGTAGTAATTGCGGTAGCGGCCGAAGCCTTCCAGCATGACGCCGCCCATCGGGTGCAGAAATACCTCGTCGGCCTTGGCCGCCACCAGGTACTGGCGCTGGTTGTAGCTCGAACCCCAGGCCGTCACTTTCTTGCCCGTGGCGCGGAAACGCTCGACGCCGGCCGCCACTTCGCGCAGCGACGCCAGGCCGCCGCCCTGCAATTCGTCGAGCAGGATCACCATGGAACCGATGTTCTTGTCCTTGCCGGCCGTGTCGAGCACCGCCAGCACGTCGCGCAGCTGCACGCTTTTCTTGACTTCGCCGCTGACATTGGCCAGCACGGCCTCGCGCACGCCGCCCGGGGTTTCCTCGACCAGCGGGCCTTGCAAGTCGAGTACCAGGGTGGTCTTGTCCGCCAGGGGCTTGGCGCCGCCGCCAAAGATGGCGATCAGGATGGCGATGACGATCAGCAGGAAAATCAGGTTGATGACCGCGCGGCGGGTGGCGTCCAGCGCGCGCCAGAATGCGCCAAAGCCGCGGCGTAGCGGCGGGAAGGGGTTGAGTGACATCGATGCTCCGTGAGGTTATGTACCTAAAGGAAATCAATATAGCTGAAAATGGCCGCGATCGCCTTGGGATTCGTCTTATTTTGACAAGTATTGCGTGTCCTGGCCGCCCTGCCCCGGGGGCGTGGAAATGAGGAACAGGCCTGCGAGTACCAAGGCGCCGTTCAGGATCAGCAGTTCCAGGCCGATGCGGTAATGCTCGAACAGCCGCGCCTGCTCCCCTTCGATTAGCGCGCACAGCAGCGGCCCGGCCACGGCCACCAGCGGCACCCAGCGGTCGCGTACGCCGCGCCGGCTCAGCAGGCCGAAGGCGAACAGACCCAGCAGCGGACCATAGGTATAGCTGGCCAGCTTCAGGATCACGCCTATCATGCTGGGGTCATCCAGCCATTTGAAGGCCATGATCAATATCAGGAACAGGGCGGCGAACCCCAGGTGCACACGGCGGCGCCAGCGCATCTGCGCGGCCGCGCTCAAGTCCGGCCTGCGCTGCACGCCCAGGATGTCGATGCAGAAGGTGGACGTGAGCGCCGTCAATGCCCCATCCACGCTGGGAAACAGGGCGGAAATGAGGGCGATGAAAAAAATCAACTGCACCACGGCGGGAAAGTGCCCCAGCACGACGGCGGGAAACAGTTTATCGCCTGTCGCGCTGACGCCGGCCAGCGGCGCATACAGGTGCAGCAAGCCGCCGAGGAAGAGGAACAGCAGCAAGACGCCCGTCAGCACCACGGTCAGGCTGAGCATGTTCTTTTGCGAGTCGCGCAAGGTGCGCACGGAAATGTTCTTTTGCATCATTTCCTGGTCCATGCCCGTCATGGCAATCGTGATGAACATGCCGGCAAGAATGTGCTTCCACACATAGGCGGGGCTGTCCGGATCGACGGTGAAGATGCGCGTGAACCCTTGCGCGCGCATGCGCTCCAGGCTGTCGACGAGCGACAGGTCCATCGCGTGCAGCAAAAACACGCTGCAGATGACGAGGCCGGCCAGCATGCACGCCGTTTGCAGGGTATCGGTCCAGACGATGGTTTTCACGCCGCCCTCGTACGTGTACAGCAGGATCAGCAGCAGCACGACGCACGACGTCAGCCAGAACGGCACGCCCAGGCTGTCGAGTATGGTGGCTTGCAGGATATTGACCACCAGATACAGCCGCGCCGTGGCGCCCAGCAGCCGCGAGACGATGAAAAACGCCGCCCCGCTCTGGTAGGAGCGCCGGCCCAGGCGCAGTTCCAGGTAGCGGTAAATGGAAGTGAGCTGCAGCCGGTAATACAGCGGCAGCAAAATAAACGTGATGGCCAGGTAGCCGAGCACATAGCCGATCATCAGCTGGATGTAGCCGAAACCGTTGCTGCCCACGGCGCCGGGCACGCTGATGAAGGTCACGCCCGTGAGCGTGGTGCCGACCATGCCGAAGGCCACCAGCATCCAGTTGCTGTCCTTGTTGCCGATGAAGAAACTCTCATTGGTGGCGTGGCGCGAGGTGCGCCATGCCACGCCCAGCAGGATCAGGAAATACGCGAGGACGACGGCAAACAGGATCGCTGGGGACATGGCAGATACGGTACTGAGCTAAGGTGGGCGGCAATATACACCGGATTGCCGCGCCCGTTGCTGGAGGCGGCTAAAAGCGCCCCCCAGCCAGCCGCCACACTAGCCGCCCGAGGCGCGCCGCGCGGCATGCAGCGCGGCCAGCGCCGTTCTGAAGTGCACATTCGGCGTTTCCTGGCAGAAGTTGTCCGCCGCGCCGCTGCCGCCCAGCAGCGGGCTCACCAGCGGCGCATAATGCATGCCCTGGCGCAATGGGCCAAGCTGGCTTTCGACGGCCTGCAGGCGACGCGCATCGACCAGGGCAAAGCGCTCGGTCAGCACCTGTGCGAACAGTTCCTGTGCGCTATGCGCAAGCACGAACGATTCGAAGGTATCGATGGCGAACAGCAAATAGAGCACGCTGTCGCCATCGTGGCGGTAGCCGAGCTGATCGCCAAAGCAGGTTTCGGCAAAGAACACGGGACCGCCCTCTGCCGGGCACGGGAAAATCTCCGTCCAGAAATCTTGACGGTTCCACTCCTGCAGGCAATCGCGCGGCGCCGGCGTTGCGCCGTCACCAAAAAAGTACAGATCGTTGCGGCCGAAATAGCCGCCGCCCACCTGCCGCAGAAATGCCGCGAGGTCGTCGGGCAAGGCCACGCCCAGTACGTGCTCCGTAAAGGCAGCCAGCTTGCCGGCATCGGCGCTCACGCGCTGCGCCGGGGGAAACGCGTGTAAAAACGCCTGGTACTCGACATCCATGCACATTGCTCCATTAGTTTTCGGTACGGTCATTGACGGTGGATAACTCAGCAGCCGGTCGGCTTCACTTTTTCCACTTCCAGGCCGAACCACGGACGCAAGCGCGTGCCGATGACGTTGCCCAGGAAGGCGCAGAGCAGCCACAGCCAGCCGTGCAGGCTGCCCGAAACGATGCCGCTGAAGTAGGCGCCGATATTGCAGCCGTAGGCCAGGCGCGCGCCGTAGCCGAGCAGCAAGCCGCCGACGACGGCGGCGATGACCGAGCGGCGCGGGATGCGCCACACGGGCGCGTAGCGGCCGGCCAGGGCCGCCGCCAGCATGGCGCCCAGCACGATGCCGATATCCATCACGGAAGTCTTGTCCTGCGTCAGCGGCGCGGCCAGGGCGGCCGCGTTGGCCTTGGTCGACCAATAGGCCCAGCTGGCCGTGTCGATGCCGACCACGGACGCGGCTTTCGCGCCCCACAGGGCAAACGCGGACGTCACGCCCCACGGCCGGCCCGACAGCGCCAGGGTGATGAAATTGAGCACGACGAGCGCGATGGCGCCCGCCACCAGCGGCCAGGGGCCGTGCAGCCAGGGCGACGCCTGCGACGGACGCAGCGGCGTGGCGACGAGCTTGCCATGACGGCGCTTTTCAACGAAGACCGTGATGCCGGCGATCAGCGCGAAGACGATCCAGTTCAGCGCCAGCGCGGGCACCAGGCCCAGGGTCGTGACGAGGGAAATGGGTTGAAGTTGCGGCAGCGCCGTCCAGAACGGCATGTGCGCCGTGCCGATCACGGAGCCGACGATGAAGGCAGCCAGGGTGATGAGCATGCGCGTGCTGCCCCCGCCGACTGTATATAAGGTGCCGGAGGCGCAGCCGCCGCCCAGCTGCATGCCGATGCCGAAGATGAAGGCGCCGAAGATGACGGACGTGCCGGCGGGAGACACCAGGCCGGCGACGGGCGTGCCGAACAGGGTGCCGGCCGACAGCGCGGGAAAGAACAGCGCCACGCCCACGGCCAGCATCAGCATTTGCGCGCGCAAGCCGTCGCCGCGGCCATCGGCAATGAAGACGCGCCAGGCCGATGTAAAACCGAAGGCCGCGTGATACAGGGTGATGCCGAGCAAGGCGCCCACCACGTACAGCGCGGACTGGGTGGCGCCCACCGTCAGCGCCAGGTACCAGGCGCCTAGCACGATGAGCAACAGGGCTACGCCCAGCGGTTTCGGGTTGATGGCGGCGCGCAGGCGCAGCGGTAACATTGCGGTATCGGACATGGGGAGTATGGGCGAGAGAAAGGGAAACACCATTGTAAACCCTGCTCTCGCCCGTGCCAGCAACTTGCTTGCAGATCAAGCAGGCTTAATGCCCCACCGCATGCAGCGATTTCTCGCCGCCGCTGCGCACGGGAATCGGGTTCAAACGGTCCATCCGGCCGCTCAGGGCCGTCAAGCCGAAGGCGCCCAGCACGACCAGCGCGCCGATCCAGCCCGTGTGCACGAGGCCCAGGTGTTCGACGATCAGGCCGCCGCCCCAGGCGCCGCCGGCGATGCCAAGGTTAAAAGCGGCGATATTCAGGCCCGATGCCACATCCACGGCGCGGGGCGTGAAGTGCTCCGCTTGCTGCACGACATACACTTGCAAACCGGCCACGTTACCGAAGGCCACGGCCCCCCACAGCAGCACGGTGATGACGACGAGCACGGGATGCGGCGCCGTGAAGGTCAGCAGCAGCAAAACGGCTGCCAGCA
Source organism: Janthinobacterium sp. HH106 (assembly GCF_001758725.1). Taxonomy (NCBI): domain Bacteria; kingdom Pseudomonadati; phylum Pseudomonadota; class Betaproteobacteria; order Burkholderiales; family Oxalobacteraceae; genus Janthinobacterium; species Janthinobacterium sp. HH106. Next base: position 143,342 of record NZ_LRIC01000008.1, read on the forward strand.
GCAAAAAGATCAGTTTCAGGGCACTCACTGGACCCTTGCTGTCGGCCAGCTTGCCGCCCCAGATATTGCCGAACGCCACGGACACGCCATACACGAGCATCACCGCGCCCACGGCGCCGGCGCTGAAACCCGACACTTGCTGCAAAATCGGCGCCAGATAGGTAAAGGCGATGAAGGAGCCGCCATAGCCGACGGCCGTCATGGCATACACCAGCAGCAGCCGGGGCTGGCCCAGCACCCGCACTTGCTGCAGCAGCGAGGCGGGCTTGCTGTGCTTGATGGTCGACGGCACGTACAGCAGACTGCCGATGAACGCCACCAGACCCAGGGCCGAGACGGCGAGGAAGGTTTCGCGCCAGCCGAAATGCTGGCCGATGAAGGTGCCCAGCGGCACGCCCGTCACCAGGGCCACGGTCAAGCCCGTAAACATGATGGCAATCGCGCTGGCCGCCTTGTCCTTCGGCACCAGTGAGGTGGCGATGGTCGAGCCGATGGAAAAGAACACGCCATGCGCCAGCCCCGTCAGGATGCGGGCGACGACGAGGGTTGCATAGCCCGGTGATTTCCACGCCAGCAAATTGCCCAGGGTGAACAAGACCATCAACGACAGCAACAGGGTTTTGCGCGGAATCTTGCCCGTCAGGGCAGTCAGCACGGGCGCGCCGACGGCGACGCCCAGCGCATACAGGCTGACCAGCAGGCCGGCCGAAGGCAGGTTGACGCCCAGGTCCGCGGCGATGGTGGGCAACAGTCCCACGATGACAAACTCGGTGGTTCCGATGGCAAAGGCGCTGAGGGTCAGCGCGAGCAAGGCAATGGGCATGGCAAACTCCGATCAATGATGTTGGCATGCAGTATCGGGGTTTTCTTTGTTCCGAAAAATACCTGATCGGGAAGAAGATAATTGCGCTCAACTCAACAATGCAATGGTCTGCTACACTGGCCGCATCAACACGGGGTCACCACCATGAATTCAGAAAAACTGGCGCTGCTGGTCACGCGCGAAATGCCATACGGGAAATATCAGGGACGCTTGCTGGCCGATTTGCCGGGACACTACCTGGGCTGGTTCGCGCGCGAGGGCTTCCCCTCGGGCGAACTGGGCAGTTTAATTGCGCTGATGTACGAGCTCGACCACAACGATTTACGCAGCTTGCTCGACCCCTTGCGCACGCGCAAGTCGCCGTGGCGGCCGGGCGAGTAAGGAACAGGTCAGAACTGGCGCAGCTTCTTCGCCAGCATGGCGCTGAACTCGCCATTTTCCACGAGCTTTTGCAGCTCGCTGGCGCCGCCGATGAGCACGCCGTTAACGAAAATCATGGGAAACGTGGGCCAACCCGTCCACATTTTCAAGGCATTGCGGCGGTGCCACTGGTTCAGATAGCTGCCGTATTGCAGGTACTGATAAGGCGTGCCCAGCACGTCGAGTATCTTGCGCGCCTTGCGCGGGAACGGGTTGAGCGCCATGCCGACCACCACTACCTGGTGCGCGGCGATGGCCGCCTGCACCTCGCGCACGATGTCCTGGTGCTTGCTGCCGATCAAAGGGCGGGCGGCGGGATGGATCTGGGCTTCGTCAAGGATGGCGCGGGTCATGAAAGTCCTGGGGTCAGTGGCACGTGGCGTGCGGATCACGCATTGTGCCACGCACTCAGGCTGGCGTGGGCTACACTGCGCGTCTTCTCCCCCTTCACCTGAAATATATGCAAGCAATCACTCCCATGCCGGCATGCCGCACCCGCCGCCTGATCGGCTCGCTTTTTCTCGCCGCCTGCGCCTCCAGCGCCCTGGCCGCTGCCGATCCCGGGCTTGAAAGCGGTCTGATCCAGGCGCTGCACCTGAAAAAGGGCACGACGGAAAGAACCGGCACCTCCGGCAAGGCCATCGCCGCCTACATGCGCGAAGGCTACGTCGGCAAGCACCCGGACCAGCGCTTTGATTACACCGATTATTACCTGTTGAAAAAGCCGGCCGGCTTCATGGGGCATGCACTGGTGCTGATCGAGGAAGAATACATCACGCAATACATCGGCTGCTGCGTCAGCCCCGGGGCCGGCGTGACGGTCAAGGTGCAGGGCAGCACGCAGAAGCTGCAGGCGTTCGCCCGCGCCCAGCGCTGCACCCTGACCGACCCCGTCGATATCGGGCATGCACTGAGCGAGGTTGCCATCCAGGCCCGGCTGCCCCAAGGTCATTACGCGTCCTTGAGCTGCCGCGAACGCGATGCCGAGCGCGAAGAGCCTTGATGGCTGGCAGCCTTCAAAACAGCTCGTCGAGCAGCAAATGGAATGCCAGCTTGCCTTGATCGATATCAAGGAGCCCATATTGTTCAGCAAACCTTTGCTGTAGCGCGGCGTCCAACTGACCGAGAGCACGCCAGGCGATGGCCAGGTCCTGGTAGCGGTCGGCAACGCCCGCCCGTCCCACGTCGAGGCAGCCGACGACGGCGCCTTCGTGCAGGAGGATATTCTCCAGCGAAAAATCGCCATGCGTAACGACGAGGTCGGGCGCGACGGGCTGGCAATCCTGCAGCGTCGCCCACACCTGTTCCGCCGTCCAGCCTTGGCGCCCGGCATCGAAATCGTCGGCATCGACCAGGCCCGCATCGATGCGCTGGCGCGCCTGGGCCAGCCGGACGGCAGGGCTGGCGTCGAACGGGCAGGCATCGACGGGCAGCGCATGCAGGCGGCGCAGGAAGGCTGCCAGCGCGTCGGCCACGGCGAGGCCAATCTCGGGATCGGCTTCCAGTAATTCGTGCGCCGTCTTGCCCGGCAGCGCCGCCGTCAGCAGCCATACCTGCTGCGGGTCTGCCGCCTGGGCGAACTGGAGCACGACCGGCACGGGCAGGTACTGCACCAGCCAGCGCAGGCGCACCAGTTCATCGGCGAGCTCGGCGGCGGCAACACCCTTGCCATGCTTCAAAAACAGGTCCGGCGCGCCGTCCCTGCCCTGCAGCCGGTAGACGGCAGCGTCCGATTCACCGGCGCTGTCGCGCACCCATCGATAGCCGGCCACGGCGGCGCGCAGGCTGGCGGGCATGGCTGCCTTCACGGCCGCTTGCTTCTTGTTGGAGATCGTCATCTGTCCGATCCTATGCCAGCGGCACGTGCAAGCCCATCTTGAGGCAGGTCAGCGCCACCGAGGTACGGTAGCGCCGGATATTGTCGTCGCCGCCGAACAGGCGTTCCGTCAGTGCCTCGTATTCGGCCATGCTGCTGGCGGTAATGATCAGCAGGTAATCGGCCTCGCCCGTGATGCCGTAGCACTGCTGGATGGCAGGCTCGGCCATGATGCGCGCGCGCATGCCGGCCGTGCGCTGCGGGTGCTCGTCGTGCAAATGCACTTCCACCGTCAAGATCAAGGGACGGCCCAACCGGCTCGCGTCGAGCACGGCCACTTCATGACGGATCACCCCGCTCTCGCGCAGGCGGCGGATGCGCCGCTGCACGGCCGGCGCCGACAAATGCACGGCCTGGGCGATTTCGCGTTGCGAGGTCGTGTTATCGCGCTGCAGGATGTCGAGTATCGCCAGGTCGAAGGCATCGAGGTCGGGCGAAGGCGTGAGCGAAAGTTGCGTCATGAAGGTCAAAATGCAGTGCAAATATCGGAGCAGACACAATAAACTTTCACCATTCCGATATCAAGCCTTTTATCACCATGCCATTACGCCGCTATTCCTCGTTCATTCCCCTGCTCGCCATCCTCGGTTCCGTCACCGCGCTGGGGCTGGGCACCTCATGGGCCAAGCACAGCCTGTTCCCGCTGGTCGGTGCGCAAGGCACGACGGCCGTGCGTGTGGGCTTTTCCGCGCTGCTGCTGTTGCTGTTCTGGCGCCCGTGGCGCTGGCAGCTGAGCCGCGCCGACCTGCGCACGGTGGCCCTGTACGGCGCGGCGCTGGGCTTGACCAACCTGTGCTTCTACATGGCCTTGCGCACGATCCCGTTCGGCATCGCCGTGGCCATCGAGTTTTCCGGCCCGCTGGCCGTGGCGCTGCTGGCCTCGCGCCGCGCGCTCGACTTCGTCTGGGTGGCCCTGGCCGTGGCGGGACTGGCGCTGCTGCTGCCGCTCGGCCACGACATCAGCAATCTCGATCCCACGGGCGTGCTGTTCGCCCTGGGCGCGGCCGTCTGCTGGGCCTCGTACATCGTCTTCGGCAAGCGCGCCAGCCATCTGCATGCGGGCCATTCCGTCTCGCTGGGCCTGGCCATGGCCGCGCTGGTGGTCGTGCCCGTGGGCGTGATGCACAGCGGCGCCGCCCTGCTCTCGCCCGCCGTGCTGGGCATCGGCCTGGGCGTGGCCCTCATTTCCAGCGCCATCCCGATTTCGCTGGAAATGGTGGCCCTGAAGCGGCTGACGCCGCAAGCGTTCGGCATCATGAGCAGCATGGAACCGGCCGTGGCCGCCATGCTGGCCTACATCCTGCTCGACGAGCGGCTCGGTGCCGGGCAGTGGCTGGCGATTGCCATGATCATGGCCGCGTCCATGGGCAGCTCGTACATGGCGCAGCGGCAGAGACGCGGCGCGGCAGCGCTCAGGCCCGAATACAAATCGTGAAGCGCGCGCCGCCCAGCGGCGAATCGTCGACGGCGATGGCGCCGCCGTGCAGCGCGACGGCCCTGGCGGCGATGGCCAGTCCCAGGCCGTGGCCCGCGGCCGCATGGTCCTGCTCGCGCTCCAGGCGGTAGAACGGGGCGAACACCCGTTCGCGCTGGTCGGCGGGAATGCCGGGACCATCGTCCTCGATAACGATGTGCAGCGCCTCGCCATCGCGCACGGCCGACAGCGCCACGCGCGCAACGGCATATTTGGCCGCATTGCCCAGCAGGTTGCCGACGGCGCGCGCCAGCAGACGGGCGTCGCCGCGCAGCTCGCCCAGGTCGGCGGCGATGCCGGCGTCCACCTGGCGCGGCAAGGCCGCCGCCAGACAGGCGTGCAGCAGGGGCGCCAGCGCGAAGGACTGGCGCGGCAGCGCCTGCGCATGATCGAGCTGCATCAGGCCCAGCAGCTCATTGACGAGGGTTTTCAATTCATCGACATCGGCGCCCATGGCGTCGACGCGCCGCCGCAGGTCGGGCTGGCCTTTCGCATGCCGCGCGGCCAGCAGTTCCAGGCCGAATTCCAGCCGTGCGATCGGCGTGCGCAGCTCGTGCGAGACCGACAGCAGCAAATGCTTGCGCGCCTCCAGCAGCGAACCGATGCGCCCGGCCATGTCGTTGATGCGGCCCGCCAGCGGCGCGATGCTGGACGCGGGGCTGACCCGCGCCCGCGCGGCCAGGTCGCCCCGTCCGAAATCGTCGGCCATGCGCGACAGCGCCGCCAGGCTGCGGCCGTGCGCGCGCGTCCACCAGCCCAGCGGCAGCAGCAGGCATAGCGCGATGACGGCGAAACGGATCGCCTCCATGCGCAGCGCCTGGCCCACGTCGATGGGCAGCTTCTGCGCGTGGAGCACGTCGTCATCGCTGCCGGCATAGCGCGCGCCCGTGACATCGACGCGGCGGTAAAAGCCCTTGCCGCCCACGTCCATCACGACAGCGCCTTGCAGCAGCGGCGCGCGCCGGGCGGCCGGCAGCGCCGCCAATACTGTGGCCAGCGGCTGCAGTTCCAGCGTGACGTCCGACACTTCGCGCACCTTGTTCAGGCGCGGCAGCCATTCGTCGGCGGGCGCCTGGTCGATGTACTGCTCCAGCAGGAATATCTGGCCGGCCGCCTGGTCGCGCGCGATGTGCTCGAGCGGATCGCCGAACAGGCGGCTGAAGGTGAAGTAAATGACGCCGCTGCCCAGCGCGATGGCCAGCAGCACCAGCAGCGCGAAACGCCAGAACAGGCGGTTCATTCCCAGGCCGAGGGCGTGAGCAGGTAGCCTTCGCCCCACACCGTCTTGATGCGCTCGGCGGCGGTGTCGTCGAACTTGCGGCGCAGGCGCGAGATGCAGTTGTCGATGCTGCGGTCGAGGCCATCGAATTCGATGCCGCGCATCTTGACGAGGATGTCGTTGCGCGACATGACCTTGCCCGCGGCATCGGCCAGGATGGCGAACAGCTTGAATTCGGCGCTGTTCATGGCGATTTCCTGACCGCGCCAGTGCACGGCGCGGTTCTCGCGCGACACGCGCAGCTGGCCGATGACGATATCGCTGCCGGCCGCCGCGCTGCCGCGCCGCTGCAGCGCGCGCAAGCGGGCCAGCAGCACGCGCGGCTGGATCGGCTTGTTCACGTAGTCGTCGGCGCCCTGCTCCAGGCCCGAGACTTCGTCGAAGGTGTCTTCGCGCGCCGTCAGTATCAGGATGGGCACGGCGCTGAGCTGGCGCAGCTGGCGGCACACCACCAGGCCGTCGACGCCGGGCAGGGTCAGGTCGAGTATCACCAGCTCGGGCTGGGTATCGCGAAAACGCGCCAGGGCCTGGTCGCCGCGCGTGACCACGTCGACCGCATAGTCGTATTGCTCCAGGTATTCCTTGACCAGCGCGGCCAGCCGCGCATCGTCCTCCACCAGCATGACACCTTGCATCGCTCCTCCGCGCCGCCATTTTTGTGGCGTATTGTAGTGGAGCGCGGCGCGCCTGTGGCAAATTCGACAATCCCGTACACATTGCTACACTTTCTATACAAATGCGGCCTACAAATTGAGGACAATTCGAAGACAAACACGGGCGGATTCCGGGACGCTGTTTGCCTAACATTCATGGCTCTTACCTCAACCGGAATCCGAACATGAAAAAATTTGCATGCAGCACCCTGCTCGCCGTCGCCGCCACCTCGCTCGTCCACGCCGAAGGCATGTACGTGGGCGCCAACATCAGCCCGGCCAGCGACGGCAAGATCCAGTATGCGGCTGGCGGCGCGACAAGCCAGCGCGACGCGAGCGGCAAGGCGCTGCCTTTCGGCGTCTTCGCCGGCTATGAACTGACGCCGGCCTGGGCGCTGGAGGGCGGCTACCGCGCCAGCGGCGGCGCGACCAGCTTCGACCTCGACCCCGGCTACCGGCTCAGGGTGCGCGCCAGCGCCGCCTACTTGGCGGCGCGCGGCACCTGGCGTCTGGACGAGGACTGGTCGCTGTTCGCCAAGGCGGGCATGGCGCGCAGCCGCGTCAAATTCTCCATCGACGGCAGGAATGCGCCGCCCGGTGAATCGGCCGGCAAGACGGGCCTGTACGCGAGCGCGGGAGCGGCTTACCAGATCAACAAGGACGTGGCGCTGCAGCTCGAATGGGAGCACGCCCCGACAGTCAGATACGAAGGACTCGACAGCACGATGAACCGCATCGCGCTCGGTGTCCGTTTCGGTTTTTAAAGGATGGCATGCACAAGTTCGCTCCCCGTTTTTCTCCCCGGTTTTCTCCCCGGTTTTCTCCCCGGTTATTGCTGCCGGCGCTGCTGCTGGCCGGCGGCGCCGGCGCGCAGATGATGCCCGACGGGAGCCGGGACATGTACGTGGGCGCGGCGGTCACGGGCAGCTCCGCGACGGACGATGGCGCGCCGCGCGCCGCCGTCCTGCGGCCGCTGCTGCAGGTCCAGTGGAGCAATGGCGTGTTCGTCTCGGCCAGCGGCGTGGCGGGCATGCACCTGTCGGCTACGCCGGGCATTGAATACGGCCCGCTGCTGGCCGCCAGCAACGCGCGCGATCCGGAAGATGGCTGGCGCCTGCGCGGCACGCGGCGCATCAAGGGCTCGCCCGACGTGGGCGGCTTTTATGGCTATTACCTGGGCGAGCAGATGCGCGTCACGTCGAACCTGGTGTACGACACGAGCGCGCACGGCTGGCGCGCGCAGTTCGCCGTGCAAAAGACCCTGCCCTCGCTGGCGGCCCATCATACGGTGACCCTGTCGGCCGGCGTGTCGCTGGCCAGCGGCGCCGTGATGGAGGAGCGCTACGCCGTCAGCGTTGCTGCCGGCGGCGCGCGCGACTACCGCCCGGCCGGCGGCGTCACCGCCATCGAGGCAGGCGTCAACTGGAACTGGGCGCTGAGCAGCAAGTGGCTGCTCAACAGCGCCGTCACGGGCACGCGGCTGGGCAGCGGGCCGGCCGGCAGTCCCGTCATCGAACGGCGCAACGCCATCAGCTGGTCCACCGGCCTCGGCTACCGGTTTTAAGCGGCATGCTCAAGCCCCTGCTTCTCGGCCTGGCATTGCTGCCCGCGTTCGCAGGCGCCCAGGAAGGCGGCGACTGGATCGCGTATCGCGACGCCTACCGCCACATGATCTGGTTCGAGAAGTACGGCAAGCCCAAGCAATTGCTGCAGCAGCATCTGCGCTTGCGTCCGCGCGACGCCGGCGTGTCCACGGATGGCTTGCGCCTGACCTTGCACGGCAAGGACGCGCAGCTGGCGCTGCCGCTCGATGCTTTGGGGCGCGCCGTTTTCCCGTTTTCCAAGGCTGCCTATGACGACAACGCGGAACTGACCTGGAACCGCAAGCCGGGCCAGATCTCGTCAAGCGCCTGGGTCTCCATCGTCACGCGGCCCGATGGCGTGTATGCGGCGGCCGACCTGCGCGCCGCCTGCGAACAATTCCTCGCCTATACGCGCTACGCCGGCAGCGCTGGCGGCAAGCGCTGCGCCGGCGTGCAGTTTGCGTATGCGAGGACGGATGCGGCGCAAGTGCGCTATCAGGGCGGCGATGGCGCGGCGTTCCCGCTGGCGGCGCAGGACGGCCCCGCCTTTCCCGGCGACGCCGCCAGCGGCTTTCGCGTCTACGCCTTCCGTTTCCATGCGCATCCGGACGGGGGCCAGGTACTCACCGGCGGCACGCCGCTGGCGATCGCCGCCCTGCTGGAATAAGGCGGACCGCGCTCAGTGCGCGGCCGCCCCCGCCACGTGGGAGGCAAGGTTCCTGCGCGCCAGCCACGCCAGCGGCAACAGGGCCAGCAGCGCTGCGGCCACCCCGGCCCATGGCGACGACGCCATCAGCTGGCGCGACACCATCAGCGCGCCGAGCATGGAACCGAAGGAAATGCCGAGGTTGAACGCGGAAATGTTCAGGCCGGAAGCGAAATCGACGGCTTGCGGCGTGTAGCGCTCGGCCGTGGCCAGCATGCCCGCCTGCAGGGCCGGAGACAGGCCGAAGGCGAACACGCCCCAGACGAACAGCATCACCGTCATCAGCCACTGGGACGTGATGGCCAGCGCCACGCCCACTTGCGTCACGGCCAGCAACAGCAGCATCGATCGCAGCGCTTTTTGCCAGCCCAGGTGGCTGGTCAGGTAGCCGCCCGCCAGGTTGCCGGCAAAGGTGGCGATACCGAACACGATCAGCAGGGCGCTGGCCATGGTGGCGGAAAAGCCCGTCACATCCGTCAGGATGGGCGTAATGAACGTGAACGCGGCAAAGCTGCTGCCGAAGCCGAAGGTGGTGACCGCCATCATCGTCAGGATCGGACCGCTGCCGAGCGCCGCCAGTTGCGTCATGGCATTGCCGCCCTTACCCTGCTGCAAACCGGCCGGCAGCCAGCGCGCCATGGCGGCCAAACCCAGCGCGGCCAGGACCACCACGGCAAAGAAGGGCAAGCGCCAGCCCATCAGGTTGCCGAGGAAGCCGCCGAACGGCACGCCGATCACCATGGCCAGCGTCAATCCCGCAAACATCACGGAAATCGCCCTGCCCGCCTGCGCCTTGTTCACCAGGCTGGCGGCCACGGTGGCGCCGATGGCAAAGAAGGTGCCGTGCGCCACGGCCGTGATGACCCGTCCCGCCAGCAGCAATTCAAACGTGTGGGAAAAAGCAGCCAGCAAATTACCGGCCAGGAACACGCTCATCAGCCCCAGCAAGGCCGCTTTGCGCGGCAGGCGCGACATCAATAACACGAGCAGCGGCGTGCCGATGGCCAGCGCCAGCGCGTACAGGCTCACCAGCGAGCCGGCCGATTCGATGGAAATGTGCAAATCCTTCGCAATGGCGGGCAAGATGCCGACGACGATGAATTCGGTGACGCCGATGGCAAAGGCGCCGACGGCCAGCGCCAGCACGCCGGGCGGCATGGTGCTGGCTGAAGGGGAAACAGGGTGTGCGGTGGTCATGATGGCTCCAACAAATAGTTCAAGCGGGCCAGTGTATCGAGATAAATACTTTTGATATAGACTCTAATAATGGAAACACCTGTGAAATGGATTCAATAATGGCCAGGCAAGACATCAACCGCGCGTTCGAGATGGCCGTGTTCGTGGCCGTGGTGGAAACGGGCGCCTTTTCCGCCGCCGCGCGCCGCCTGGCCCTGACGCCGTCGGCCGTCAGCAAGCTCGTCAATCGCCTGGAAGCGCGGCTCGGCGCCCGTTTGCTCCAGCGCAGCACACGCCAGCTGCATACGACGCCCGAGGGCGACGCCTTCTTCGTGCAGTGCAAGCGCATCCTCGACGATATCGATGGCGCCGAGCGCGAAGCATCGCAGGGCGCCGCGCCGCGCGGACGCTTGCGCATCAACTGTTTCGTGCCGTTCGGCGTGCGCCACCTGCTGCCCATCCTGCCCGAGTTCGCGCAGCGCTATCCCGACATCGTGCTCGACGTCGTCGTCAGCGACGCCATCGTCGACCTGCTGGAAGACCGCACCGACATCGCCATCCGCACGGGCACGCTGAAGGCATCGAACCTGGTGGCGCGCAAACTCGGCGAAGACACGATGGTCGTGGTGGCCTCGCCCGCCTACGCGGCCCGGCACGGCCTGCCGCGCACGCCGCAGGAATTATCCGAACACAATTTATTGGCCTTCAACTTCCGCTGCCAGAACGAAACGTGGCCCTTCCTCGACGGGAGCGGTGGCACCTTGCAGGTGGCGCCGCAGGGCAATACCTGCGTCAGCGATGGCGAAAGCATGCGCCAGCTGGTGCTGGCGGGCATGGGCCTGGGACGCTTTTCGCGCCAGCACGTGCAGCACGACATTGAGCAAGGCCGACTCATGCCAGTGCTGCAGGACTACAATCCGGGCGACAAGGAACTCGTGCACGCCGTCTTCGTGGGACCGGGCCTGCAAGTGCCGGCCAGGGTGCGCGTGATGCTCGACTATCTGCTGGAAAAAGTGCAGCTGGGATGAGCGCTGCCCGCCGGCATCGCGTCTTATAATCGGCCATATCGCTGAACTTCCAGGGAGCCGCGCCATGCATGATGACTTGATCCGCACCTTGCAAACCCGCTTCAGCCGGCACATGCACCGCCATCCGGGATGGACGTGGGACAAGGTGCTGGCGCGCTTGAACGCCGCTCCCGCCAGCCTGGTGGCATTGCAGAAAATGGAAGACACGGGCGGCGAACCGGACGTCATCGGGCACGCCGGCGAGACGGATGCCGTCACGTTTTGCGATTGCTCAACAGAAAGCCCGATCGGCCGGCGCAGCCTGTGTTTCGACGCGGCGGCCCTGGCTGCGCGCAAGGCCAACAAGCCGGCCGGCAGCGCGCTCGCCATGGCGCAGGCGATGGGCATCGCCTTGCTGACGCAGGCGCAGTACCGGCAGTTGCAAGAGCTGGAACCGTTCGACCGCAAGACCTCGAGCTGGATCGCCACGCCGGACAGCATCCGGGCATTGGGCGGCGCCCTGTTTGGCGACCGCCGCTATGACCAGGTCTTCGTCTATCACAACGGCGCCGAATCGTATTATGCGAGCCGGGGCTTTCGCGGACTGCTGCGCGTCTGAGCGACGCCGGTTCAGACCGCCTCTTCCAGGCGCAATTGCCGGCCTTCATCGAGCATCAGCTCGAATTCGGCCGCCGGCACGGCCGGGCTGAACAGATAGCCTTGCAGCTGGTCGCAACCGAGTTCGCGCAGGAAGCGCATCTGTTCGGCCGTTTCCACTCCTTCGGCGACGATTTCCTGGCGCAGCTGCTGCGCCATGGTGACGATGGCGCGGGCGATGGCGCAATCGTTTTCCTCGAAGGGCAAGCCGATGACGAAGGAGCGGTCGATTTTCAATGTGCTGATGGGGAATTTCTTCAGGTAGGCGAGGCTGGAATAGCCGGTGCCGAAGTCGTCCAGCGCCAGCGCCAGTCCCATGGCCACCAGCTGGTTCATGATGCCGATGACCTTGTCGGCGCCGCGCATCAGCAGGCTTTCCGTGATTTCCAGCATGATCTGGTCGGGCCGCACCTGGTAGCGCTCGAGTACGGCCGCTATGCGCGCCGGCAACTGTTCATCGAACTGGCGCGCCGACAGGTTGACGGCAATGGCCGGCATGTGCAGGCCACGGTCTTCCCAGCTGCGGATCTGGCGGCACGCCTCGTCCAGCACCCAGGTGCCCAGCTCCAGAATCAGACTGGTTTCCTCGGCGACGGGGATGAAAACGCCGGGCGAAACCATGCCGCGCATCGGATGCTTCCAGCGCAGCAAGGCTTCCGCGCCCACGATGCGTCCGCTGGCCAGGCTCACTTTCGGCTGGTAATGCAATTCCAGCTCCTTGTCGCCGAGCGCCAGCCGCATTTCGCTTTCCAGGCGCAGATGCTCCTTAGCCCTGCGGTTCATGTCTTCGCGGTAGAACAGGAAGGTCGATTCGATGGTCTGCCCCGCCTTGGCCACGGCCACGTCGGCAAAGCGGAACAGGGCCGGCGCTTCCAGGCCGTCTTCCGGATACACGGTGATGCCGATGCTGGCGCCCACGTGCAGCGCGTGCGCGTCGATATTGATCGGCGCCTCCAGCAGGTTGAGCAGCTTTTGCGCCACGTTGGCCGCGTGTTCGCGCTTTTCGATGTGCAGCAGGGCCACGACGAATTTGCTGTTGTCGACCCGCGCCAGGATGTCGGCGTCGCGCAAGGCGCCGCGGAACAGCTGGCCGATGGCGATCACCAGCTGGTCGCCCACTTCATGGCCCAGGGTGTCGCTGATGGAACCGATGCGGCTGATGTCGATGACCATCAGCGCGCCATGCGTGCCCTGGCGCTTCGCTTCGGCCAGACCCTGGTCGACCAGCTGGTTCAGCAGGCAGCGGTTGGGCAAGCCCGTCAGGCTGTCGTAGTTGGCCATGCGCTGCATGCGCGCTTCGGCATCCTTGTGCACCGAGATATCGGAAAACAGGGAAAACACGTGGCTGATTTCGCCGAATTCGTCGCGCACGACGCTGATGGTGACGTCTTGCGGGAACAGTTCGCCATTCTTGCGCTTGCCGATGATTTCGCCGCGCCAGGAACCGTGGCCGCGCATGGCGGCGCGCACCTTGGCGCGGAAATCCGGGTCGTGCACGCCCGAGCGCAGCAAGTCCGGCGTGCGGCCGATGGCTTCGGCCGGCGAATAGCCGGTGATGCGGGAAAACGAGCTGTTGATCGAGACGATGCGCTCTTCCGCATCCGTGATCAGCACGGCTTGCTCGCTGTCTTCGATGATGCGGGCGTGCAACCGGACCTTGTCCACGTCGGACAGCGGCTCGCTCATGGCCGACAGGCGCACGGCCATGCCGCAGCCCTTGCCCGCCTGGTCGTGGATCACATGGCGGTGCATGCGCAGCCATGTCACCATGCCAGACTTCTTGCGCCGGCGCACATCGGTGGCCACGTCGCCCTGCGTGAAATGCAGTTCCAGCACGCTCGCTTCCGCGTCGTCTTCCGGATACAAAAACAGGATGTGCTGGCCCAGTGCTTCCAGTTCAGAATAGCCGAACATCTGTTCGGCACCATGGTTCCAGCCGATCAAAAAGCCGTCGGGATCGATTTCCAGCAAGGCGTCAGGGGGCGCCACGCGCACCACGGGCCGGCTGGCGCCGCGCAGCCGCTCCAGCTCTTCCTCCAGCCGCGCCAGGGTGGCGGCCTGCTGCGGGCCCGCCTGTTCACGGGCATCCTGGGCCAGGCGCAGGCACAGCGCGACCTTCGCCTCAAGCATGGCAACCCCACTCTTGGACCAGGTCAGGGGAAGGGATCAGGGGCGCTGCGGTGTGTGTAATCATCAAAATCCCACTGTGGGGCGTGGAGGTCGGGCGGGAAATACTGTGAATATGGTAACTTAAAAGTGTTGGCGTATGTCAACATTTTAAGGCCTACGCCGAATGGCCCGGCAGATGCTGCGCCAGGCGGGCAAACACATCGGGTTCGCGCATGCGCGCCATCCACCAGCGCAGCGCGGCGCCATCCTCGCCCACTCTCCAGGCCAGGTAAAACGTTTCCGACGGTTTCGGCTCTTCCACGGCCTTTTCCACCAGCAAGCCACGCGCAATGGCGGCGCGCGCGCACGGCCCCGGCAGGAAGCCAAAGCCCAGCCCCAGCACCTGGTAATCGAACTTGACCTGCATGTTCGGCACGCTCAAGGCATCTTGCCCCAGCAGCAGCCCCACCGTGCGCGGCGCCATCTGGCGCGCCGAATCGGCCACCACCACGGCCCGGTGCTGCTGCAAATGGCCGCGCGACAAGGGTTCGGCCACCCGCGCCAGCGGATGCGTGGGCGCCACGGTAAAGACGAAGTCGAGCATGCCGATCGGCTGCGCGATATAGCCGCCGCCCGCCGGCCCGTCGCCTGGCGCGCCCACCAGCAAATCGGCGCGCCGGTCCAGCAACGCTTCCCAGGTGCCCGACAAGGTGTCTTGCGACAGGCGCAAGCGCGTCTGCTGCGCCACGTCGTAAAAGGCGCGCACGTCGTCGGCCAGGGCCACGGCGGAAAACATGGAATCGATGCCGATGGATAATTCCGTTTCCCAGCCGGACGCCACCCTGCGCACGCGGTGCTCGAGGTCCTGTGCCGCCTTCAGCAAATACCTGCCCTCTTTCAGCAATTCCTGGCCGGCCGCCGTCAGCATGACTTTCGGGCCATTGCGCTGGAACACCTGCACGCCCAGGTCGTCCTCGAGCTTGGCCACCGTATAGGAAATGGTGGACGGGACTTTATGCAACTCCTTGCCGGCCGACGAGAACGATCCACGGCGGTCGATGGCATCGACGATTTGCAGCGCTTCCAGGCTCAGTCTTAACATTCGATTTTTTCGATCATAGGTCGCAAGATTTTCCGTTTTTCTTTCTCTTCTGAGGCGCCTATACTTTGTTCATCGTACAGCGAAGGGCAGAAAAGAACCCAAGGCATAGCGCCAGGCAACGGTCCTTCGAAATTATCGCACATTAACCTTTAGAAACGGAGTCCACCATGTTACAGATTCGTCATAGCGAAGAACGCGGCGCCGCCAACCACGGCTGGCTCAATTCCCACCACAGCTTTTCCTTCGGCAGCTACCACGATCCGCTGCACATGGGCTTTGGTCCCCTGCTGGTGATCAATGAAGACCGGGTCACGCCAGGCCAGGGTTTCGGCACGCACGGCCACCGCGACATGGAAATCATTTCGTATGTGCTCGACGGCGCGCTCGAACACAAGGACAGCATGGGCACCGGTTCCGTGCTGCACTACGGCGATGTGCAGCGCATGAGCGCCGGCAGCGGCGTGCGCCACAGCGAGTTCAACCACTCGGCGACGGATGGCTTGCACTTCCTGCAGATCTGGATCCAGCCGAACGTGACGGGCATTCCCCCCAGCTATGAAGAGAAACACTTCACGCCGGAAAGCAAACGGGGCAAGCTGCGCTTGATCGCCTCGTCCGACGGCCGCCAGGGTTCCGTGCTGATCCACCAGGATGCGGCCATCTACGCCAGCATCCTGCAGGAAGGCGAGCAAGCCGAACATGCGCTGGAAGAAGGCCGCCTCGCCTATGTGCACCTGATCCGCGGCAGCCTGGTCGTCAACGGCACGCCCTTGAAAGCGGGCGACGCGCTGAAATTGACGCAGGAAGCGGCCGTGATCATCACGCAAGCAGAGGACGCAGAGTTTCTGGTCTTCGATTTACCGAAATAATTGATAAATACAAAGAAAGAGAAAATCATGGAAAACAGAACCAACGTATTGCTGCCCCTCGGCCGTGCCGCCCTTGGCGTGCTGTTCTTTGTCTCGGGCTTGCTGAAAATCGGCGGCTTTGCCGGTGTGGCCGGCTACATGGCCAGCCAGGGTTTGCCGATCGCCAATATCTTGCTGGTGGGCGTGATCGCCCTGGAAGTGGGCGGCGGCCTGCTGCTGATCACGGGGTGGCAGGCGCGCTGGGCGGCGCTGGCCCTGGCGCTGTTCCTGATTCCGACCACCGTGATCTTCCACGCCTTCTGGAGCGCCGATGCGGCCCACTTCCAGGACCAGCTGACGAACTTCCTGAAGAACCTGTCCATCTTCGGCGGCATGCTCTTGCTGGTGGAGCGCGGCTTTCGCCAGACCAAGTGAGGCCAAGGCTGCCTGACCGGACGGGCCCGTCATCGACGCGTCCCGTCCGGCCGGCAGCCTGTCACCGTTTTGTCATTAAGCTGACATGGCGCTGTCACATTCGACAACTATCATGCGGTTGCCTTTAAATCACGCAACCACAGGACATCGCAGCCCATGAACAAGCCCAACGATCTGGCCATCCGCGCCACCGATCTGAACGACATTGACAGCAACGCGTCCCACGACAACCATTTCAACAGCATCCTGAACGCCCGCCTGAGCCGCCGCAACTGGCTGCGCGGCAGCGCCGTCACGGCCGCTACCGCCGTCATGGGTTCGATGGGTCTGTCCGCCTGTGGCGGCGGCAGCGATGCGGCGGCCGTCACACCGACGCCAACGCCGACACCCGAAAAACTGCTGGCCTTCACGGCCGTGCCTAAAAGCCTGGCCGACGTCGTGTCGGTGCCGGCCGGCTACACGGCCACCGCGCTGTATGCGTTGGGCGACTCGCTGCGCGCGGCCACGCCAGCCTACAAGAATGACGGCAGCGATACCGATTTCGACAACCGCGCCGGCGACCACCACGACGGCATGGAATACTACGGCCTGTCCGCCGCCGGCGCGCCGCTGGCCTCCGGCGCCGAACGGGGCTTGCTGGCGATGAACCACGAAGCGACCACGGACGAAAAACTGTCCTCGCACTTCCTGCACCTGAATGGCGGCACCACCACGCTGCCGCGCCCCGCCGCCGAAGTCGACAAGGAAGTGGCCGTCCACGGCTTGAGCGTGGTGGAAGTCAAGAAGACGGGCAGCACCTGGGCCACCGTCAACGATTCCGCCTTCAACCGCCGCGTCACGCCGTTGACGGACATCGAGCTTGCCGGCCCCGTGCGCGGCAACGCCCTCGTGGTGACCAAGTATTCGCCGACCGGCACCAAGACGCGCGGCACCATCAACAACTGCGGCACGGGCAAGTCGCCATGGGGCAGCTACCTCTCCGGCGAAGAAAACTGGGCCGGCTACTTCACGCGCTCGGCCACCGACAACGCGGCGCGCGGCGACAAGTCCGTGGTGTCGCTGAACCGCTATGGCCGCAGCCAGGGCGGCGCCTCGCGCCACGGCTGGGAAACGGGCGGCAGCGACGACAAATACGCGCGCTGGAACCTGAGCAAGACCGGCGCATCAGCCGACGGCAGCGACGATTACCGCAATGAGCTCAACGGCATGGGCTACATCGTCGAAATGGACCCGTACGACAAGACCAAGGCGATCCGCAAGCGCACGGCGCTGGGCCGCTACGCGCACGAAAGCGCCGCCTTCAGCGTGCCGACCGTGGGCCAGCAGCTGGCCGTCTACATGGGCGACGATTCGCGCAACGAATACATCTACAAATTCGTCACGACGGCCGTCTGGGCCGCCGCGGATGCGACGCCTGCGGACCGTATCGCCACCGGCGACAAATACCTCGATTCGGGCAAGCTGTACGTGGCCAAGCTGGCCGCCGACGGCACGGGCCAGTGGATCGAGCTGTCCCTGTCGAACGCGCAGATCCAGGCGTACGGCGCCTACAAGTTCGCCGACCTGGCCGACGTGCTGGTCAATGCCCGCCTGGCGGCCGACGCCGTGGGCGCGACGAAGATGGACCGTCCGGAATGGTGCTCGGTCAACCCGGCCAATGGCGAAATCTATTACACGCTGACCAACAACTCGAACCGCACCGTCAATCCGAGCGGCTCGTCGCAGCTGGCGCCCGACAGCGCCAACCCGCGCGCCTACACGGACATGAAGGGCAGCAGCGCGCAGAACGGCAATCCGAACGGCCACATCATCCGCTTCAAGGAAGGCACGGGCGCGGCCGCGGCCACCAGCTTTACGTGGGATGTCTACCTGTTTGGCGCCGAGAGCGGCGCCGACGCCAGCAAGATCAACCTGTCGAACCTGACGGCCGACCAGGATTTCTCGAGCCCGGACGGCCTGGCCTTCAGCCCCTACACGGGCATCTGCTGGATCCAGACGGACGATGGCGCGTACACGGATGTGACCAACTGCATGATGCTCGCGGCCATCCCCGGCAAGGTGGGCGACGGCGCCAAGTCCACCCTGAACTACGCCACGGCGGCCGGCGGCAACCTGGCCGTCGATACCTTCATCGGCAAGAAACCCACGGCCGACACGCTCAAACGCTTCCTGGTGGGGCCGGTCGGCTCGGAAATCACGGGCATCAGCGAAACGCCGGACGGCAAGACCATGTTCATCAATATCCAGCATCCGGGCGAAAACACCGCGCTGGCCAACATCGGCGATCCGTCCAAATACACGAGCCAGTGGCCGGCCAACGCCGGTTACGGCGCCGGCAAGCGTCCCCGCTCGGCCACCATCGTGATCACCAAGAACGACGGCGGCCGCATCGGCAGTTGATGTGACGTGCCTGGCGGCGGCATCCGCCAGGCATAGCCAGACATCGACCTTGTAAAAGGAGGAAGTGCCCCTAAGTAAGGTTCATCACCAGACATTGCAACGACCGAATGGCAACCGGGGAAAACGTTTCCCTGCTTTTTGGTATGATGGCAAGGCGCGCCGGCACCGGAGTGGTGTCGCGCGCCTTTTATTTTTGACAATTACTTATATGAGCACAACCATGCAAAGCGGCGCAGACCTCCTGGCGACAGGCGAATTGGATTACACGACTTCCTGCGCACTGCCGACGCCGTGGGCCCAGTTCACCCTGCACGCCTTTGTCGAACACGCCACGGGCAAGGAACACCTGGCCATGGTGCTGGGCGATATCGGCAACGGCGAACCGGTGCTGGCGCGCGTGCATTCCGAGTGCCTGACGGGCGACGTGCTGTTTTCGCAGCGCTGCGACTGCGGCGCCCAGCTCGAAGGCGCCTTGAAACGCATCGCCGAGGAAGGCCGCGGCATCTTGCTGTACCTGCGCCAGGAAGGGCGCGGCATTGGCCTGATCAATAAAATCCGCGCCTACCGCCTGCAAGAAGCAGGCGCCGACACGGTGCAGGCGAATGAACAGCTGGGCTTCAAGGCCGACGCGCGCAACTACACCTTGTGCAAACCCATGTTTGCGCAATTCGGCATCCACAGCCTGCGTTTGATGACGAACAACCCGCGCAAGATCGCGGCCATGGAAGCGCTGGGCATCACGGTGGCCGAACGGGTGCCGCTGCTGGTCAACCGCAATGCGTTCAACCAGCACTACCTGAATACCAAGCAAAGCAAACTGGGCCACATGATGACGCCGGAAACGGCGCCGGCGCTGGAAGACGGCGCCCTGTAATTGCCAACCGGCTAGCCGCGCCGGCGCGGCAGCGCGCCCCCCGTTTCGCTCCTGCTCACGCACAAAGGATGCATGAAATTCTCTGACTACGCCTGCTTGCTGGCCAGCCTGTGCGCTGGCGCAGGCGCCCACGCGGCCCCGGCCCCGGCCCCGGCGCCGGCACCAGCCGCGGCCACCGCCGCTTCGACTCCCCCCGCCAAGCCGCCGCCAGCCACCGCCGCGCCTGCCGCCACCGAACATGCGGCCCTGCCGCCGCCCTCGTCGGCCGCGCAAAAACTGTACACGGCCGCGCGCGCCGACATTTTGCAAGTGCGCGTGCTGCTGAAAAACGGCCGCACGCAGTCGTCCGTCGGTTCGGGCTTTTTGATCGGCACGGGCGACCTGGTGGTGAGCAACTATCACGTCGTGTCGCAATTCGCCCTCGACCCGGACACCTATGTGGGCGAATGGGTCGACACGAGCGGCCAGCGGGGCAATGTGGAATTGCTGGCCGTCGACGTGCTGCACGACCTGGCGGTGCTGCGCGTGAACCGCCACGGCACGGGCTTTTTCAAGATGCCGGAAGCGCTGGCACCGCTGACGCAGGGCCAGTACCTGTATTCGATGGGCAACCCGCTGGACCTGGGTTTCGCCATTTCGGAAGGTTCGTACAACGGCGTCGTCACGCGCAGCTTCTACGACCAGCTGATGTTTACGGGACCGATCAATTCCGGCATGAGCGGCGGCCCCAGCGTCACCGCGAATGGCGACGTCGCGGGCGTGAACGTGTCGAAACGCCTCGACGGCGAACTCGTCAGTTTTCTCGTGCCGGCCCGCTATGCCCAGCAATTGCTGGCCAAGGTGGCGCAGCAAGGCAAGCCGCCGAAAGACTTCAAGCCGCTGGTGACGGCGCAACTGCTGGCGCACCAGGACGTCATGCTGGCGCGCCTGCTCGACACGCCGTTGAGCCTGAAAGCCATGGGCCCGTATCGCGTGCCCGTGCGCGAGTCCGACCAGATGCGCTGCTGGGGGCGCTCCAACGTCAAGTCCGACAAGCCTTATTTGCTCGACAACACCAGTTGCGCCATGGAGTCGGCCATCTTCATTTCCGGCGCCCTGCAGACGGGGCAGGTGTCGATGCGCCACGAATTCTTGCGCAGCAGCGAACTGGGCCCGCTGCGATTTTCCGAGCTGGCCAGCGCCTCGTTCAAGAATGAAAGTTTCGGCAGTTACAAGAGCGCGCACCTGACAGGCCCCCATTGCACCGAACAGTTCGTCAAGAACAAGACCCTGCCCCTGCGCGCCGTGCTGTGCGTGCGCGCCTACCGCAAGTTTACGGGCCTGTACGACTTTGCCCTGCTGGCCGCCAGCACCGATGAGCCACTGATGAGCCTGCAAAGCCGCATCGACGCGCGCGGCGTGTCCTACGCCAACGGCATGCGCGTCACGCGCACCTTCCTCGAAGCGCTGTCGCGGGAAAGCAGCCGCAAGCCATGAAGCCGCCCTATTACCTTGAAATCCTCGCCGAGAATGGCGAAGTGCAGCGGCGCCAGCGGATGGAGTCCCTGCCGATCCGCATCGGCCGCGGCTATGACAACGACTTCATCCTCGACGATCCGCATACGGCGGCCGAGCACGCCATTGTCGAGGACGATGGCGCAGGCGGCCTGCTGCTGCGCGACCTGGGCAGCCATAACGGCGTGATCCACCGGGGACAGCGTCAAGCGCAAGTGGCCCTGAACGGCAACAGCATCGTGCGCCTGGGCCACACGCGCCTGCGCGTGCGCGCCAGCGACCATCCGGTGGCGCCCGAACTGGGCGACACGACCAGGCATGACTGGGAAGGCTTGCGCCCGGCCGTCGCCGGCCTGGCCATGATCGGCGCTTCGGCCGCCTTCAGCAACTGGCTCAGCGATGCAGACGCCTTCGATCCGATTTCCTACCTGATGATCATCGCCACCGCGCTGGCCGGCGGCCTCGTGTGGTCGTCGATCTGGGCCGTGGCGAACCGTCTGTTCGGCCATGTGGCGCGCTTCGGCCGCCACCTGTTCATCATCGGTTGCGGCTTGCTGGCCATGGAAGTGTGGGAACTGGGCAGCAAGGTGGCGGCGTATGCGTTCTCGCTGGAAGCGCTGACGCGCTACGGACGGCATGTGTTCATCGTCATCGTCTGCGCCATGATCTACTACCATCTGTGCACGATCAAGCCCCAGCATCCGCGCCGCTTCGGCCTCGTCGCCGTCGTGCTGGCCATCCTTGGCTCGACCCTGATTTTGCTGAGCAACCTGCAGATCAGCGGCCGCCTGGCCGACGAGGCGTACATGGCGGCGCTCTACCCGCCGGCCTTGCGCCTGAGCCCGGATCACACGACGGATGCCTTCTTCCGCGACGCGGCCAGCCTGCAGCGCGCCGTCGACGCCGAACGGGGCAAGGCGGCCAAGGGCGCCGACGAAGACGAAGACAGCGGCGATTGACGATGCAAGCGCCGCCATGCAAAAAGCCCGCCGTGTCCTGACAGACCGGCGGGCTTTTTTTAAGTGCGCCGCGAGGCGCGCAGCGTATCGCTGTTTAGAACTTGGCTTCCTGCTTGCGGCGCGCCGTAAAGCCCAGCAAGCCCAGGCCGACCAGCAGCATGGCGTAGGTGGTTGGCTCAGGGACGGCCGAGATCAAGCCATCGTTGGCGCCGAAGCTGACGAAATTGCTGTTGCCCGCCTTGAACTGCGCTTGCTGGCCGCCATCGCAGCAACCTTCCAGGCCGTAGATGCTCAGGGTATGGTTACCGGCCGACAAGGCGCTCGAACCGCTGAGGAACTGGCTGCCATTGTTGTAGTTGCCTGCCCACCACATGTCATTGCTCTTGAAGTCCAGCGCCACGCCGTCGAGGAACAGGGCGCCGCCCTTGCCGAAGTCGACGCCGCTGCGGAAGCTCCAGGCGCCCGCATCGGCCGCGCTGACGCCAAAGTTGATGACGGATTTGAAGGCGATGTTCGAGCCGCTGCCGAACAGGCCGCTGTTGTTGACGTTATCGTAGCTGGCAATCGTCGTCGAGCCATAGCCGGCGCCTGGCGTGGCCACGGCGGCGTTCACGGCGGATTCATAGGCGGCGGCGGAGCTTTGCGCGCCAGCGTTCGAATAGCCGGTGGACACGGTGATGGTGCTGGCGTTCGCGTGGGCAAACGCACCGACGGCGATCAGGGACAGGGCGATTTTAGGCAAGTTTTTCATGATGGTATCCAGTAAGTAAGTATTCAGTGGGCGCAGCAAGGGGCACTGGAGCTGAATACACGCTGCATTGAGGCGTGTCGGCATAGCGCCAGGAATTGCAAGGATGAGCGGTCGGGGGCGTGAACTTCCGCGTGACAGTGCGGACTTGCGGCGTGCCATGGCGGCACTGCAAGCGTCCTGGAAAGGGTTCGGGTTCCCGGGACAAGGCCAGACAATTGACGGATCAGGTAAGACGATGGAGCTATTCTAGCGTAAATTCCCCAGAAGAAAAGTATTTTTCTTTTGACCATGAAAGATATTTTTCTGGCAATCACCTGCCCAGCGGCAGAAAAGCGCCAGCTTCCACTCTGGCGCGACGGCCATCTGCGGCGCGCGGCATGTCGCGGCGGCACCACAGATCAGGCCGTCAGTGTCGCATCGCGCGCATTTCTTTTCGCATGCCGCTGCACCACGGGGCGAAACAGCATGGCAAAATGTAGTCACGCTGCTATCTGTCCGATGAGGGGGAAAGAGGAATGGTCGACCTGGAAGAACTACGCTATCTGGCACTGTCGTTTCCCGACACGAGCGAGGAAGAACACCACGACCGTCCAGCCTTCCGCGTGGGCGGGAAGATCTTTGCCACCCTGCCCGATGACGAGCACATCAACGTGCTGCTCGATGCGGAAGCGGCGCATATCGCCACCGTCATCACGCCATCGGGCTGCGAGAAACTCTGGTGGGGCGAACGCCTGGCCGGCATCACGGTATGCCTGGCGGACGCGGAGCTGGACATGCTGGCCGCCGCCCTGACGGCCGCCTGGCGGCGCAAGGCACCGAGCGACCTGGCCAAAACCATCGCCCCGACGGGCTAAGTAACCCCCAATAAATTATTGTAATTTCTGACTGCCATAATCGGCGCTCTGCAAGGTGGCCGACGAGGCTTGCTCACTGCTAGCAGTGCCCGCACTGCGTCGCAGCGAGCGCCTTGCATAGCATCCGGTTCTGTTCGTCATAAATTCACACTAATTTCCCGAGGATTACTTAGCTACATCGGCCAATTGCGCAGCAGCAAGCCCACCATTTGCTGCAATTGCTCGCGCGAGACGCCGGCCGCCGCCTGGATGGCCATGCCCTGCGACAAGGTCACGACAAAGCGCGCCTGCTGCTCCGGGCAGGAATCGGGCGGCAGATCCCCCTCCTCCTTGGCGCGCCGCAAGCGGTCGCGCAACTTGATTTCGCCGCGCAGCCGGCGCGCGAACAATTCATCGCGGATCGGCAAGGCGTCGTCGCTGCAGGCCAGCGCCGCATTGACGCCCATGCAGCCGTGCGGGCCGTCCGGCATGGTTTGCGCGTCGACATACTGCGTCAGCAGGGCTTCCACCACCTGGCGCGCCGTCGGCTGTTCCAGTGCCGCATCGAAAAACCGCATGCGCGTGTCGCTGTAGCGCTCGAGCGCCTTGTGGAACAATTGCTCCTTGTTGCCGAAGACGGCATACAGGCTGGGCCGGTTCATGCCCATGGCCTTCGTCAATTCCGGCAGGGAACTGCCCTCATAGCCCTTTTCCCAGAACACTTTCATGGCGCAATCGAGCGCCTCGTCCGCGTCAAACGTGCGTGGCCGTCCCGTTTTCGCCTTGACGACTTCCTCTTTTTTATCTTGTTTCATACCGTTCGGTAAAAAATTATTGACAACACTGTCTGCCTGCCCTGATTATATACCGACCGGTTAAAAACCTCCCGGCTTTTCAGGAACCCTATGCACACACCTTCCAACACCTCTGCCGACGATACCACCGTGGCGCCGTGGCTGGCCGTCTTATCGGTCGGCATCGGCGCCTTCGCCCTCGTCACCTCCGAATTCCTGCCCGTCGGCCTGCTGCCCGCGATGGCCGCCGAACTGGCCATCAGCAAGGGCCAGGCGGGGCTGATGATCACCACGCCCGGCATCGTTGCCGCGTTCGCCGCCATCTTCGTCACCGTCGGCTCGGGCCGGCTGGACCGCCGCATCGTGCTGCTGGCGCTCACCGCCCTGCTCGTCGTCTCGAACCTGCTGGTGGCGCTGGCGCCCTCGTATGCGTGGATACTGCTGGGCCGCGCCATGCTGGGCGTGGGCGTGGGCGGTTTCTGGGCCATCGGCAGCGCCATCGGACCGCGCCTGGTGGCGCCGCAACATGCGTCGCGCGCCATGTCCATCATCTTCGCCGGCGTTTCGCTGGGCACGGTGGCGGGCGTGCCGGCCGGCGCGCTGGTGGGCGAGCTGGTGGGCTGGCGCGTGGCTTTCGGCGCGGCCAGCGCCATTGCCGTGCTGGTCTTCATCGGCCAGCTCTTGCTGCTGCCCAGGCTGCCGCCGACGCAGGCCATCCGCCTGCGCCAGTTGCCGATGATTTTCGGCATCGGCAAGGCCAGGCTGGGCCTGATCGCCACGGCCATGCTCTTCACGGGCCAGTTCGCCGCTTACACGTATATCGCGCCCTTCCTCACGCAGATCTCGCACCTGGCGGCCGGCACGGTCAGCGCCATGCTGCTCGTCTACGGCGCTTCCGGCTTCATCGGCAACCTCGTGGGGGGCTGGGGCGCCGGGCGCTACGAACGGGCCGCGCTGATGGTCACGGGCGCCGTGCTGGGCCTGTCCACCCTGGCCCTGGCCGCGTTCGGCAGCCATTCCGTGACGGCCATGATGCTGGTGGCCGTCTGGGGCTTCGGTTTCGGCGCCATGCCGATCGCCGTGCAGACGTGGATGTTCAAGGCGGCGCCCCATTTGATGGAAGGCAGCAGCGCGCTGTTCGTTGCGATCGTGCAAGTATCGCTGGCGTCGGGCGCCTTGCTCGGCGGCATGGCCGTCGACCGGCTGGGCGTGTCGAGCGCGATGGTGGTGGGCGGCCTGTTCGCCCTCGGCTGCGCCTTGACGATCGCGCTGTTCGGCAAGCCGCAGGCCGCCGCCAAGGCCGGCGCGGCGTGCCCAGCGTCGTAGGGCCGTGGCTTCAGATGCGGCCGCGACGGAATTCGCCGAGGAATTTCGTCACTTCGGACGGCGTCATGGGCACGTCCGCATCGCCGTGATAGGCATACAGGAAGGGCGTGCCGCCCAGGCGGTCCGTCAGCTTGGCAAAGAGTAAAAAGCGGCTGCCCAGCGGATAGCGCTGCAGGTCAACCAGGCGGCGCGAGCACTGCACGGCCAGTTCGGGAGAGAAGGCCTGGCCCGGCACGGGGCGGATTTCCACGCGGCCATGAATCGCGCGCGATTCGACGGCAACATGCCGGTATGCATAAGTATCACGGGCCATGCCGCCACCTTGAATGAAATAAAGGCGCCATCTTAAGCGAAGATGGCGCCTGGCGTATTACCGCGGCACGATGCGCAGCAGTCGGCCATTGTCTTCGTCCGTCAGCGCATACAGGTAGCCATCCGGTCCCTGGCGCACGTCGCGCACGCGCGCGCCGATGTCCAGGCGGTCCTGGCCCGTCACCTTGCCGTTCGCATCGACGGCGATGCGGCGGATATCCTTGGCCGCCAGGCCGCCGCTGAAGATGCTGCCGCGCCAGGCGGCGATCTTGTCGCCCGTATAGACGGCCAGCCCCGACGGGGCCGGCGACGGCACCCAGGCCACGCTCGGATTGAGCATGCCGGGCACCTCATGCTTGCCGACGGGTTCATGCGTCTTGTAGTCGGCGCCGTAGCTTTGCAGGGGCCAGCCATAGTTGCCGCCCGCCACCACCAGGTTCAGCTCGTCGCCGCCATACGGACCGTGTTCCGTGGCCCACACGCGGCCGGAAACAGGGTCGAGTGCCAGGCCCTGCACGTTGCGGTGGCCGTACGACCAGATTTCCGGCAAGGCCCCCTTGGCGGCCAGCGGATTGCCGGGCGCCGGTTTACCGTCTTGCGTCAGGCGCAGGATGGAGCCCTGGTGCGTGGCGAGGTTTTGCGCCTGCTCGCGCGCCAGGCGGTCACCGATGCGCAGCGGCGGATTGCCGCCATCGGCCACGCTCATGAGCAAAGTGCCGTCCGGCAGCCACAGCAGGCGCGAACCGAAATGCTGGCCGCCGCTCTTGTCGGTCGCCACCTTGAACAGGGTCTCGATGCCCGTCACCTTCTTGCCGTCGAACACGCCGCGCACCAGGGTCGTGCGGTTGGCGTCATTCGTGCCTGTGGACACCGTCATGTAGACGCGCGGGTTCGGCTTGCCCGCATCCTGCGGATGCAGCACGATATCGAGCAAGCCGCCCTGCCCGCCCGTAAACACCGTGGGCATGCCTTCCAGCGCCACGTCCTCGAATGTCTTGCCAGTGAGCAGATGCAAGGTCCCCTGCTTGCTGGTGACGAGCGCGCGGCCCTCGCCCAGCCAGGCGATGCCCCACGGCTGGCGCACGCCCTGCGCGACGGTCTCGGCCTTCCAACCCTGTCTGGCGGCGGGCGGCTCGCCCGTGGCTTGCAGTTCGGCCCAGGCCGCTGGCGCGGCAGTCAATGCCAGTGCAAGCGCGATACCGGTACGGCGTAACTGGAACATGGCGACTCCTGTCGTTAATCGATCAATAGTTGGCGTCTCAGGCGCGCAGCAGCAGGGCCACGGCTTCTGCCGCGATGCCCTCTTCCCGCCCCAGGTAGCCCAGTTTTTCATTCGTCTTGGCCTTGATATTGACCTGGCCCACGGTCACACCCAGGTCTTCGGCCACGTTGGCGCACATGGCGGCGATATGCGGCGCCATTTTCGGACGCTGGGCGATGATGGTGGCGTCGATATTGCCGATGATATAACCGGTCGCTTGCACGCGGCGCACGGCTTCGCGCAGCAGGGTGCGCGAATCGGCGCCCTTGAATTGCGCGTCCGTGTCGGGGAAGTGGCGGCCGATGTCGCCCAGCGCGGCGGCGCCGAAGATGGCGTCCGTAATCGCGTGCAGCAGCACGTCCGCGTCGGAGTGGCCGAGCAAACCGAGGTGATGGGGAATTTTCACGCCGCCGATGATCAGGTCGCGGTGATCCACCAGCGCGTGGCAGTCATAGCCCTGGCCGATACGAAATGGGAGGTCGGGAGTCGTTGTGTGCATGCAGGTCTTTCTGGAGTCAAGAATGGGCCAAATACAGCTCGGCCGTGTGTATGTCGCGCGGCAAGGTCACCTTCAGGTTGCGCGGGTGGCCCTCGACCAGTTTCGGCGCCAGGCCCAGCGCTTCGACGGCGCTGGCGTCGTCCGTGATCGCCAGCGGATCGGGCGCCTCGGATAGTGCCCGGTGCAGCAAGGCGTAGCTGAACATTTGCGGCGTCTGCGCCAGCCAAAGATGATCGCGCGGCACCGTCTGCGCCGACACATGGGCGAGGCCGGCCCGCTTGACGGTATCGACCACGGGCAAGGCCAGCAAGCCGCCGGCCGGGTGGTCGCCCACTTCCATGATCAGCTTTTCGATCAGCGCCGGCGTCAGGCCGGGCCGGGCCGCGTCGTGCACCAGCACCTGGTCATGGGCATCGATGCTGCCGTGCACGGCGTGCAAGCCATTCAGGATGCTGTCCATGCGCGTGGCGCCGCCGCAGCGCAGCACGGTGACGCCATGCCCCGCGCCCTGCTCCGGCACGACGGCGTCGATCTGGCCATCCTCGGCGCTGACGACGACATAGGTGTGCGCGATCAGGGGGCTGGCGAGAAAGGCGTCGAGCGCGTGGCGCAGCATGGGCTTGCCGGCGATGGCCAAATATTGCTTGGGACTGCCCGCTTCCATGCGCGCACCCACGCCGGCGGCGGGGATCAGGGCAAAATAACGGACGGTGTTCGATGCTGCGGTCATGCCATTCCTTGTCTAGTTGGCGGGCGCTGTCTTGCCCGACAGGATGTTCTGGATTTCGCCCTTGCACGCCTTGCCCAGGCGCGCATATTCTTGCGGCGAATCGATGGCGGCCTGCAAGGTTTCCACCTTGCGCATTTCCGCCTTGATATACGGCAACCAGCCCGTGTCGATTTCGCGCGCCAGCGCCGCCTTGGCCGTGCCGCTGGGCGCGTACAGGGGCCGCGCCTCGAAGCGTCTGGCCAGCGCGGCGCGCACGGTCTTTTCCACGCGCGGCAAGTGTTCCATATAGGTTTTCATGTGCCGCAGCTCGTGCGCGAGTATCTCATCATACGCGCACGTGCCGGGGGCAAACTCGCGGCCGATATAGATCACCACGGGCGCATATGTCAGGCTCACGGTAATCTGCGGCGCCACGCATTCATAGCCGCTGGCCGGGTCTTGCAGCATGGGACCGGCCAGCGCGATGGCCACGCGCGAATCCGTCTTCGTCAAGCCCAGCACCCAGGTGTTCGCGCGCGCCGTGCCCTTCATCACCGTCAGGGCCTTGTACGGCAGATGCGTATCGATGCTGTAGCCGTTCTGCTGCGCCGTCAGCACGGACACGGTCTTGCTGATCGTGTCTTCGCAGCGCACCTGGAACGGCGTGCGCGCCTGCGCCTGCGCACCCCAGGTGACACAGGCCAGCAGCAGAAAAAGCGCCGTGCGCATGTGCGGAATCAGGCCGCTTGCCAGGCGCCGCTGGTAATCTTGTCGAGCCAGAAGATGCCGATGACGGTCTTCACGTCCGTGATGGTGCCATCCCTGACCCAGCCGAGCAGCTGCGGCACGGTGGCCGTAAACGTTTCCAGGAATTCGCCCTCGTCGAGCTGGCGTTCGCCGGCCACGAGTCCGCGCGCCAGAAACAGTTCCAGGTGTTCGTCGGAATAGGCGATGGCGTTGTGGATGGTGGACACGAATTGCCAGTCGCTGGCCGTGTAGCCCGTCTCTTCCAGCAATTCGCGCTGGGCGCAGGCCAGGTGCGACTCGCCCGCATCGATTTTACCAGCAGGAAATTCGATGAAGACCCGGTCCAGCGGATAGCGGTACTGGCGTTCCATCAGCACCGTGCCGTCGTCGAGCAGCGGCAGGATGACGACGGCGCCCGGATGCAGCACGAATTCGCGCGCCGTAATCTTGCCGTCCGGCAGTGCAACACGGTCGCGCTGCACGCGCAGGAAGCCGCCCTGGTAGACGAGCTCGCCGTCGACCTTAGTTTCAATCAATTGCGTATCAGTGGCTTGGGTATCCATACATTTCCTTATGTTCAATAAAAAACGGCGCCAGAGGCGCCGCTTTCGGAGGATGGTGCCTAGCGGCGTTTACGCAGATAACGAGTCACGAAACCTGGGAAAGCCAGCACCAGGAACAGGCATCCCGTGATGGCATAGAACTCCCACGTCTGCGGGAAACCGTTGCCGATGCGCGCTTCGAGGGCGAACGCCACGGCGCCGACGATGAAGTACAGAATCACCATCTCCAGCAGGCGCAGCGCCAGTGGCTTGCGCCAGCCCTGCTCCGCTTGCGCCGCCTTTTTCAGCGGCACGGCGGCAAACAGTTTCTCGTTCAGGAAAGGCAGGTTGGCGCCCAGGATGCCCAGGGCGATCACCAGCCAGCTCGAGGCGGTGACATCCATCGGTCAGGACGCCAGGGTCTTGGTGATGGCGGTCGCGCAGGCAGCCAGGATGCTGTTAGGCATCACACCGAGGGCCAGAACGAACACGCCGTTCAGTGCCAGCACGACGCGCATGTCGCCATGCACGACCAGCGCATTGCTGTCGGTCGGCTCGTCGAACCACATCATTTTCACGACGCGCAGGTAGTAGAAGGCGCCGATCAGCGAGAACAGCACGGCGGCGATGGTCAGCCACAGCTGGCCCGTCGCCAATACCGAAGCGAGCACCGAGTACTTGGCCATGAAGCCCATCAGCGGCGGCACGCCGGCCAGCGAGAACATGAACAGGGTCATCACCAGCGCGAAGATCGGGCTGCGTTTGCCCAGGCCCTTGAAGTCGGCCAGTTCTTCAGCTTCGAAACCGTTACGTGCCAACAACATGATCACGCCAAAGGTACCCAGGGTGGTAAACACGTAGGTGATGACGTAATACATCGAAGCGCCGTAGGCGGTGGCTGCGCCAGCCGCGTTCAGCGTGTTGTTCGGCGCGTCGACGGTACCGGACAGCAAGCCCAGCAGGACGAAGCCCATTTGCGCGATGGTCGAGTACGCCAGCATGCGCTTCAAATTGGTTTGCGCGATGGCGGTGAAGTTACCGATGGCCAGCGACATCACGGCCAGCACCAGCAGCATTTGCTGCCAGTCATGTGCCATCGGCAGCAAGCCTTCGGCCAGCAAGCGCAGGGTGATGGCGAAGGCGGCCAGTTTCGGCGCCGCGCCCAGCAGCAGGGTCACGGCCGTCGGCGAACCTTGATACACGTCAGGCACCCACATGTGGAATGGCACGACGCCCAGTTTGAAGGCCAGGCCAGCAACGAGGAACACCAGGCCGAAGACCATGATGGTGCCGTTGGTCTTGCCGTTTTCCAGCGCTACGCGCACTTCGTTCAAATCCAGCGTGCCGGACGCGCCGTACAGCATCGAGATACCGTACAACATGAAACCGGAAGCCAGTGCGCCCAGGATGAAGTATTTCATGGCCGCTTCCGTGGCCTTGGCATTGTCACGGCGCAGAGCGATCAGCGCGTACAGCGACAGCGACATCAGTTCCAGACCCAGGTAGATGATCAGGAAGTTGTTGGCCGAGATCATGATCATCTGGCCCAGCAGTGCAAACAGGGCCAGCACGTAGAACTCGCCGCCCAGGTTGCCCGACAGCATGCTGCGGTCGGTGGCATAGGCACGCGAGTAGATCAGGGTCAGCGCCACGGCGCCGTACGAGAACAGTTTCAGCAGCTGCGACATCGGGTCCGACACGAACATATTGTGGAACGTGTAGACGGTGGTGCCCGCGTTGAAGTCGCCCACGGTCAGCAAGGCGCAGCCGGCCAGGGTCAGCAAGGACAGCGCATAGGTGATCGAACGCTTCGCCGCAGGCAAGAACATATCGATCAGCAAGAGCGCCGACGTGGCGATCAGCAGAAAGATTTCCGCGTACAGCGGTACCAGATTAGGTGCATTAGTCATGTTATCGGTCTTCTATTTAAGGCAACTTGCTGATGGCGACATGCTGCAGCAGGTCGGCAACCGAAGTTTGCATCGTGTCGGTGAACGGGGCTGGGTACAGACCCATCACGAGCACGGCGATGGCCAGCACAGCAAGCATGAAGAATTCACGTTTGTTGATATCGGTCAGTTCGGCCACATGCTTGTTCTTGATCTTGCCGAACACCACGCGCTTGGCCATCCACAGCGAGTACGCCGCGCCCCAGATCAATGCCGTCGCAGCCAGCAAGCCGATCCAGAAGTTGTATTGCACCGCGCCCAGGATCACCATGAACTCGCCGACGAAGCCGGACGTCGCTGGCAGACCGCAGTTGGCCATCGAGAACAGCACGAAGAAGGCGGCAAATTTCGGCATGCGGTTCACGACGCCGCCGTAGTCGGCGATGTTGCGGGTATGCATGCGGTCATACAGTACGCCGATGCACAGGAACATCGCGCCGGAGATGAAGCCGTGCGAGACCATCTGCACGATACCGCCCTGCACCGAAATGTCGTTGAACATGAAGAAGCCCAGGGTGACGAAGCCCATGTGCGCGATCGACGAATAGGCGACCAGTTTTTTCATGTCGGTCTGCACCAGGGCAACCAGACCGATGTAGATGACGGCGATCAGCGACAAGGCGATCATGAAGCCCGACAGGTAGTGGCTGGCGTCCGGCGTGATCGGCAGCGAAAAACGCAGGAAGCCGTAGGCACCCAGTTTCAGCATGATGGCGGCCAGCACGGCGGAACCGCCCGTCGGCGCTTCCACGTGGACGTCCGGCAACCACGTGTGGACCGGGAACATCGGCACTTTCACGGCAAACGCCATCAGGAACGCCAGGAAGATGAAGATCTGCTCGTTCATCGACAGCTTGAACGCATGCCAGGCCAGGATGTCGAAGGTGCCCGACACATTGCGCAGGTAGATGATGGCAACCAGGGTCAGCAGCGAACCGAAGAAGGTGTACAGGAAGAACTTGAACGACGCGTACACGCGGTTCGAACCGCCCCAGATACCGATGATGATGAACATCGGGATTAGGGTTGCTTCAAAGAAGAAGTAGAACAGCAAGCCGTCCAGCGCGCAGAACACGCCGATCATCAGGCCCGACAGGATCAAAAACGAGCCCATGTACTGGGCGATGCGCTTCTCGATCACTTGCCAAGCCGAAATGACGACGATGACCGTGATGAAGGCCGTCAGCGGCACGAACCACAGCGACAGGCCGTCGATACCCAGCGAGTACCAGATATTGAAGGTTGCTATCCACGGCGCTTTTTCGACGAATTGCATGCCGTGCGCGGCGTTGTCGAAATGCTGGATCAGCGGCAAGGTGCACAGCATGCTGAGCACGGCGCCAGCCAGCGACAGCCAGCGGGTAAAGCCCGCTTTGCTGTCACGGCCAAGAGCCAGGATCAGGACGCCGCAAATGATCGGCACCCAGATCGACAGACTCAGGTAAGGAGGTAGTGTAGAAATCGTAGACTGCATCATGGTTCTCAGTATTCTTTTATCAGGTCAGCTTACTTAGCGGGCCAGAATGGCAGGAAATAGATCAGGAAGCCCAGCACGCCCAGGATCATCACGAATGCATAGTGATAGATGTAGCCGGTCTGCAACACTCGCGACAGCGAGGACAGCCAGGCGACAACCTTGGCGCTGCCATTGACGACGAAACCGTCGATCAGCTTCTTGTCACCGAAGTTCCACAGGCCATTACCCAGCAAGCGGGCACCGCCGGCGAACACGACTTCATTGAACTTGTCCATGTAGTACTTGTTGTCCAGCAGGGTGTGGATCGCGTGGAACTTGGCAAAGAACCAGGCCGGTACGCGCGGGTTGACCATGTAGCAGTAGTAGGCTGCCACCACGCCGGACAATGCCAGCCAGAACGGTGCCGTCGACAGGCCGTGGATCGCCATCGCCATCGCGCCGTGGAATTCATGCGACAACTCTTCCATTGCTGGATGGTTTTCGCCCACAAAAATCACGCCCTTGAAGAAATCGCCATGCAGCATCGGGCCGATCGTCAGGTAACCGATCAGCAGCGACGGGATCGCCAGCATCACCAGCGGGAACCACACGACGAACGGGGATTCATGCGGCTTCTGGCCAGGTTCCAGGCCATGGTGCGCGTGGTCGTCTTCGTCTTCTTCATCGTGCGCGTCCGAATCATGCTTGGCCGCAGGCGCGTGGTGGTCGTCATGACCGTGCGCGTGTGCCTGGCCGAAACGTTCCTTGCCGTGGAAAACGAGGAAATACATGCGGAACGAGTAGAACGCGGTGACGAACACGCCAGCCAGCACGGCGAACTGGGCAAAGCCAGCGCCCCAGATGTGCGTCGCTTCGACGGCTTCGATGATGCTGTCTTTCGAGTAGAAACCGGAGAACAGCGGCGTGCCGATCAGGGCCAGCGAACCGACCAGGGAAGTGATCCAGGTGATCGGCATGTACTTGCGCAGGCCGCCCATGTTGCGGATGTCCTGGTCATGGTGCATGCCGATGATGACGGAACCGGCGCCCAGGAACAGCAGTGCCTTGAAGAATGCGTGCGTCATCAGGTGGAACACGGCCACGGAGTATGCGGACGAACCGAGCGCCACGGTCATGTAGCCGAGCTGCGACAGGGTCGAGTAAGCGACGACGCGCTTGATGTCGTTCTGGATGATGCCCAGGAAGCCCATGAACAGCGCCGTGATGGAACCGATCACCAGGATGAAGGACAGTGCCGTGTCGGACAGTTCGAACAGCGGCGACATGCGCGAGACCATGAAGATACCGGCCGTCACCATCGTCGCGGCGTGAATCAGTGCCGAGATCGGGGTAGGACCTTCCATCGAGTCAGGCAGCCACACGTGCAGCGGGAACTGCGCCGACTTGCCCATCGCGCCGATGAACAGGCAGATGCAGGCAACGGTCAGCAGAGCCCAGTCGGTGCCCGGCATCGTCAGCAGTGCCAGTTCGTCTTTCTTGGCGAACACTTCCTGGTAGTTCATGGTGCCGGCGAATGCCAGCAGCAGGCCGATGCCCAGGATGAAGCCGAAGTCGCCCACGCGGTTGACCAGGAAAGCCTTCATGTTGGCCACGATGGCCGTCGGACGCTGGTACCAGAAACCGATCAGCAGATAAGAGACCAGGCCCACGGCTTCCCAACCGAAGAACAGTTGCAGGAAGTTGTTGGCCATGACCAGCATCAACATCGAGAAGGTGAACAGCGAGATGTAGGCGAAGAAGCGGTTGTAGCCTTCGTCGTCCTTCATGTAGCCGATCGTGTAGATATGCACCATCAGGGAGACGAAGGTGACCACGCACATCATCATCGCCGACAGCGAATCGATCTGGAAGCCCACTTCCATCTTCAGGGTGCCGATCGTCATCCAGTTATAGATCGTGCCATTGAATGTCGCGCCATCCATCACTGCCAGCAGTGTCTGCACGGACAGGATGAACGCAATCAGTACGCCCAGGATCGTCGCGGTATGCGACGTCTTGCGTCCGACCAAATTACCCAGGAACTGGGTGCCAAGCAAGCCTGCAATCGCGGCACCGGCCAGCGGCGCCAGCGGTACGGCAAGAAGGAGGTTAGGGTTGAGGAGTTGCCCCGCCATGATGAACCTTAATCGTTATTATTCGAGAGATCGAGTCTGAAAAACATCAGCCTTTGAGGCTGTCCAGGTCTTCGACGTTGATGGTATCCAGATTACGGAACATCACCACCAGAATAGCCAGACCGATAGCCGACTCAGCGGCGGCAACCGTCAGGATGAAGAAAACGAAGATCTGACCGGCCGCGTCGCCCATGAAATGGGAGAACGCGATGAAATTCATATTCACCGCCAGCAGCATCAATTCGATTGCCATCAGCAATACGATGATGTTCTTGCGGTTCAGGAAAATACCGACGATCGAGATTGCGAACAGGATCGCGCCCAGGACCAGAAAATGTGTGAGCGATAATGTCATGGTGCCTCCTTAACTTCCGGCTCAGCCGCAGGACGCTCGACGACCGCGTCCATCTTGATGATCTTCAGGCGGTCGTTGCGCTTGACGCGCACGGCATCGCCTGGAGCAAAATGCTTGGTGTCCTTGCGTTTGCGCAAAGTCAGTGCGACCGCGGCGACGATGGCCACCAGCAGCACGACGGCGGCGATTTCGAAGGCGAACACATATTTGGTATAGATCAACAGGCCCAGTTCCTTGGTGCCGCCCAGGTTGACGTTCACTGGCGCGATGCTCGGCGCAAAGTTGCGGAAACCGTGCCACAGGACGGCGGCCATTTCCAGCACGATGATCACGCCCACCGTCACGGACAGTGGCAAGTAGCCCCAGAAGCCTTCGCGCATGCGGTCGATATTGATATCGAGCATCATGACCACGAACAGGAACAGCACCATCACGGCGCCGACGTATACCAATACCAGCACGATGGCCAGGAATTCAGCTTGCAGCAGCATCCAGATGCCCGCTGCCGAGAAGAAGGACAGTACCAGGAACAGTACTGCGTGGACCGGATTACGGGCCGTGATGACGCGCGTCGCTGCCAGAATCAAGATCAGCGCGAAGGCGTAAAACAAAATTGTTTTAAAGTCCATAAAAAACCCAATAGACGTACAGATGAACGAGGGGCGCGCCGCAGCCAGGGGCTACGGCGCATCCATCAGCGATAAGGTGCGTCGGCGGCGCGCGCAGCGGCAATGTCATTTTCATAACGATCACCTACGGCCAGCAACATCTCTTTCGTGTAATACAAATCCCCGCGTTTCTCGCCGTGGTATTCCAGGATTTGCGTCTCGACGATCGAATCGACCGGGCAGGACTCTTCGCAGAAACCGCAGAAGATGCACTTGGTCAAGTCGATATCGTAACGCGTGGTACGGCGCGAACCGTCGTCACGCTGTTCCGATTCGATCGTGATGGCCATCGCCGGGCAAACCGCTTCGCACAGTTTGCAGGCGATGCAACGTTCCTCGCCGTTCGGGTAGCGGCGCAGCGCGTGCAAGCCACGGAAACGCGGCGAGATCGGTGTCTTCTCTTCCGGGAATTGCACCGTGATCTTGCGCGAAAACATGTACTTGCCTGTCAGCGCCATGCCCTTGATCAGCTCGCCTAACAAGAGGCTGCTGAAGAAATCTTTTACCTTATCCATTCGTATGCACTCTCTTACTTCCAAATATTCCAGGATGTCTGCATCCAGGCAGCGACGAAGACCAGGTAGACCAGCGTCAACGGGATAAACACTTTCCAGCCGAGGCGCATGATCTGGTCATAACGGTAGCGTGGGAACGTACCGCGTACCCAGATGAACACCGACACGATGAAGAAGGTCTTGGCGAACAGCCAGAAGAAGCCGCCGAAACCACCCCAGAACTCCAGGAAAGCAAATGGTGCGGACCAGCCACCGAGGAACATGATCGAAGCCAGGGCGCCGATCAGGATCATGTTGGCGTATTCGGCCAGCATGAACATGGCGTAGGCCATGCCCGAGTACTCGACCATGTGGCCGGCCACGATTTCCGACTCGCCTTCGACGACGTCGAACGGGTGACGGTTGGCTTCAGCCAGGCCCGACACCAGGTAGATGACGAACATCGGCAGCAGCGGCAGCCAGTTCCACGACATGAAATTGACGCCCTTGTCGGCGAAGAAGCCGATCTGCTGGCCGCCGACGATGTCGATGAAGTTCAGGCTGCCCGAGACCATCAGCACGATGACCATCACGAAGCCCATCGGGATTTCATACGAAATCATCTGTGCCGAAGCGCGCATGGCGCCCATGAACGAGTACTTCGAGTTCGAAGCCCAGCCGGCGATGATGATGCCGTAGACTTCCATCGAGGTAATCGCCAGCAGCATCAGCAAGCCGGCGTTGACATTGGCCAGCACGGCTTGCGGACCGAAGGGCACGACCGACCAGGCGGCCAGGGCCGGCATGATGGTCATGATCGGGCCGATCACGAACAGGCCTTTGGCGGCCTTGGACGGGATGATGATCTCTTTGAACAAGAGTTTCAGCGCATCGGCGATCGGCTGCAGCAAGCCCAAGGGGCCGACGCGGTTCGGGCCGACGCGGATCTGGATCCAGCCGATCAGCTTGCGCTCCCACAAGGTCAGGTAGGCAACCAGGCCCATCAGCGGCAACAGCACGCACAGGATCTTGATCAGGGTCCAGAAGAACGGCCACGAGCCGCCCAGCAGATCCTGGCCGCTGCTGTTGATGACGTTTACAAATTCAGGCAGAGCCATCAGATTTTCCCCTCTGCTGTTTCAACTGTGATGTCACCGAACATGCCGCCCAGGCTGGCCGTCGAGGCATGCGCCGCCGACACTTTGACCACATTGGCTGGCAGGCCGGCATGAAGTGCCGCCACCAGGATGGCGCTGCCGGAGCCTTGCGCCACTTTGACCTTGTCGCCCGCCTTGATGCCCAGCTTCTCGGCCAATGCCGGCGACAGATGGGCTTGCGGCGCGGCGCCGTCGACCGTGCGCAGCAGCGGTTCGGAGCGGCGGACCAGCGCGTCGGCGAAGTAGATCGGCACGTCGGCGATGCGTTGCAGCGCTGGCGAAGCCGGTGCGTAGCTTGCCGCTTCCGGTGCGTTCTTGGCGATATTGTTCAGCTGTGCCGACAGATCGGTCACGCCAGCGCCGAACGCTTCGTCGCGGATCGCTTCGGAGGTGTCGTAGTCGAAACCGGCCAGGCCCAGGATGTTGCCCAGGACGCGCAGCACTTTCCAGGCTGGACGGGTTTCCGCCAGCGGCTTGACGGTGCCGTTGAAGCTTTGCGCGCGGCCTTCGCAGTTGACGAAGGTGCCCGAGGTTTCAGCGAACGGGGAAATCGGCAGCAGCACGTCGGCGTAATCCATGCCGTGCTTGAAGGCCGACATCGCCACGACCATGTCGGCGCCATCGAGGGCGGCGCGGGCCGCCTGTGGATTGGCGGCATCGAGTTCCGGCTCGGCGTGCAGCAGCACGTAGGCTTTTTTCGGAGCAGCAAATGCGGCTTGCACGTTGGCGCGCGGCTTGGCGACCAGGTGCGCGCCTACCGTGTTGGCCGCTTCCGTCAGGTAACCGAGCTTGGCGCCCGTCTGTTCGGCGATCCATTGCGCGGCAGCATGCAGTTGCGACGCTTGCGGGTGTTGCGTTGCGGCGTTACCCAGCAGCACGGCACCGTGGTCGCCGGCCATCAGGCTGGCGGCGATGGCGACGGCCACGTCCGAAGCAACAACTGCTTCAAAACCGGCTGGCGCGGTGATTTCTTTCGCTTTAGCAACAGCGACGACCACTTCCGACAAGGCCGCCAGCCAATCGCTTGGCGCGACGATCATCTTGTTGGCGATGGTGATCAGCTGATCATCGTCGGAGGCGTGCAGGATCGACAGCTTGGCGCCGCCCTTGACGGACGCGCGCAAACGCGTGGCCAGCAATGGGTGATCCTTGCGCAGGAACGAGCCGATGACGAAGGCGCGCTTGATCTGGCCAAATTCGTTGATCGGCATGCCCAGCCATGGTTTCACACTGGCGTCGAGCGCGAAGTCGGTCTGGCGCAGGCGGAAGTCGACGTGCTCGGAACCGAGGCCGTGGGCGACTTTTTGCAGCAGGACCAGCTCTTCGACGGTCGAATGCGGGGTGGCCAGCGCGGCGATGGCGTCAGCGCCATGCTCGTGCTTGATATTTTTCAAACCGTGCGCCACGTATTCCAGCGCGGTCTGCCAATCGACTTCTTTCCACTCGTTGCCTTGTTTCAGCATCGGGGACGTCAGGCGCTCGGCGCTGTCCAGCGCTTCGTACGAGAAACGGTCCTTGTCCGAGATCCAGCACTCGTTGACGGCTTCGTTTTCCAGCGGCAATACGCGCTTGACCTTGCCAGCTTTCACTTGCACGATCAGGTTCGAACCGAGGCCGTCATGCGGGCTGACCGATTTGCGGCGCGACAGTTCCCACGTACGGGCGCTGTAACGGAACGGCTTCGAGGTCAGTGCGCCGACCGGGCACAGGTCGATCATATTGCCCGACAGTTCGGAGTCGACCGTCTGGCCGACAAACGACACGATTTCCGAGTGTTCGCCGCGGCCGATCATGCCCAGCTCCATCACGCCGGCCACTTCCTGGCCAAAGCGCACGCAGCGGGTGCACTGGATGCAGCGCGACATTTCCTGCATGGAGACCAGCGGACCGGCTTCCTTCGGCGTGACGACGCGCTTGTCTTCCTTGTAGCGCGATTCGCTCTTGCCGTAACCGACGGCCAAGTCTTGCAACTGGCATTCGCCGCCCTGATCGCAGATAGGGCAATCGAGCGGGTGGTTAATCAGCAAGAATTCCATGACCGACTTTTGCGCCTGCACAGCTTTATCGCTGGCGGAGCGCACGATCATGCCGGCACTGACCGGGGTCGCACAAGCGGGCAAAGGCTTGGGCGCCTTTTCCACTTCGACCAGGCACATGCGGCAGTTCGCTGCGATCGACAATTTCTTGTGATAGCAGAAGTGCGGAATGTAGGTTCCCAATTTGTTGGCGGCGTCCATCACCATGCTACCAGCAGGGACTTCGACTTTTTTGCCGTCTATTTCGATTTCAACCATGGTGATCGTTACCTGACGCAGCTTAGATATATGCGGGCACTAAGCAATGCTTGTGCTCGATATGATATTCAAATTCTTCACGGAAATTCTTAATGAAGGCCCGTACCGGCATGGCAGCCGCATCGCCCAGCGCGCAAATGGTGCGGCCCTGGATGTTGTCGGCGATCGAGTTGAGCATGTCCAGGTCGTCTGGACGACCCTGCCCCTGCTCGATGCGGTGCACCATGCGGTACATCCAGCCTGTGCCTTCACGGCAAGGCGTACACTGGCCGCACGATTCTTCAAAGTAGAAGTAGGACAGGCGTTCCAGCGCCTTTACCATGCAGCGTGTTTCGTCCATCACGATGACGGCGCCCGAACCCAACATCGAACCGGCTTTCGCGATCGAGTCGTAGTCCAGGTCGGTCTGCATCATGATGTCGCCGCGGATCACCGGCGCGGACGAGCCGCCAGGGATCACGGCCTTGATCTTTTTGCCACCGCGCATGCCGCCTGCCAGTTCCAGCAGGGTCGCAAACGGGGTGCCGAGCGGTACTTCGTAGTTGCCCGGTTTTTCCACGTCGCCCGAGATCGAGAAGATCTTCGAACCGCCGTTGTTCGGCTTGCCCATGGCCAGGTATTTCTCTGGACCGATGTTCAGCACGAAGGGCACGGCCGCGAAGGTTTCCGTGTTGTTGATCGTCGTCGGCTTGCCGTACAGGCCGAACGAGGCAGGGAAAGGCGGCTTGAAGCGCGGCTGGCCTTTCTTGCCTTCCAGCGATTCGAGCAGGGCCGTTTCTTCGCCGCAGATGTAGGCGCCATAACCATGGTGCGCATGCAACTGGAACGAGAACTCGCTGCCCATGATCTTGTCGCCCAGGAAACCGGCGGCGCGCGCCTCTTCCAGCGCTTCTTCGAAACGCAGGTATTCCTGGAAGATTTCACCGTGGATATAGTTGTAGCCAACGGTGATGCCCATCGCATAAGCGCCAATGGCCATGCCTTCGATCAGGGCATGGGGATTGTAACGAATGATGTCACGGTCCTTGAAAGTGCCCGGTTCGCCTTCATCTGTATTGCAGACGAGGTATTTCTGGCCCGGGAACTGGCGCGGCATGAAGCTCCACTTCAAGCCGGTAGGAAAACCCGCGCCGCCACGGCCGCGCAAGGACGAGGCCTTGAGGTCGGCGATGATCTGTTCCGGCGTGATTTTCTCTTCCAGGATACGCCGCAGGGCCGAATAGCCGCCGCGGTTCACATAATCTTGCAAATGCCAGTTCTTGCCATCCAGATCCTTCAGGATCAATGGATCGATATGGCGGTTGTGGAGTGACGTCATTTCTTGAGTTCCTCCAGCATGGCGTCGATTTTCTCGTTCGACATCCAGCTGCACATGGTTTTATTACTGACCAGCAAGACCGGCGCATCGCCGCAAGCACCCATGCACTCGCCCTCAACCAGGGTGAACTGGCCATCTGCGGTGGTTTCGCGGAAATCGATACCGAGTTTCTGCTTCAGGTACTCTGCAGCGCGCACGCCGCCCGACAGGGCGCATGGCAGGTTGGTGCACACGGTGATCTTGTGCTTGCCCACGGGTTTCACGTTGTACATATTGTAGAACGTGGCCACTTCCTGCACGGCAATCGCCGGCATGCCGATGTAATCGGCCAGTTCCTTCATGGTTTCCGGTGCCAGCCAGCCCAGTTCATCCTGGGCATGGGCCAGGGCGGCCATGACGGCCGACTGACGCTGGTCGGCCGGGTACTTGGCCAGCTCGCGGTCAATTTTCTTATAGCATTGCTCTGATAACAACATACTTTTTGCCTCTTAGCGGTCAATACTGCCGAACACGATATCTTGCGTCCCGATGATGGTCACGGCGTCGGCAAGCATGTGCCCACGCGCCATCTCGTCGAGCGACTGCAAGTGCGCGTAGTCTGGCGCGCGCAGTTTCATGCGGTACGGCTTGTTGGCGCCATCGGACACCAGGTACACGCCGAACTCGCCCTTCGGATGTTCCACGGCGCTGTAGGCCTCGCCTGGCGGCACGTGGAAACCTTCCGTGAACAGCTTGAAGTGGTGAATCAGCGATTCCATGTTGGTCTTCATGTCGACGCGGCCAGGAGGCGCCACCTTGCGGTTGCTGGTCATGACAGGACCTTCATTGTTGCGCAGCCACTCCACGCATTGCTTGATGATGCGGTTCGACTGGCGCAGCTCTTCCACGCGGACCAGGTAGCGGTCGTAGCAATCGCCGTTGGTGCCGATAGGAATGTCGAAATCCATCAGGTCGTACACTTCGTACGGCTGTTTCTTGCGCAAATCCCACTGCACGCCCGAGCCGCGCAACATGGCGCCCGTAAAGCCCATGGCCAGCGCATCTTCCGGCGAGACCACGCCGATGCCGACGGTACGCTGTTTCCAGATACGGTTGTCGGTCAGCAGGGTTTCGTACTCGTCCACCGAGTTCGGGAAACGGCGCGCGAAGTCTTCGATGAAGTCCAGCAGCGAACCCTGGCGGTTTTCGTTGAGCTTGCCGATGGCCTTGGCGTTGCGGATGATCGACGCCTTGTGCTGCGGCATCGCGTCCGGCAGGTCGCGGTACACGCCGCCCGGGCGGTAGTAGGCCGCGTGCATGCGCGCGCCCGAGACTGCCTCGTAGGCGTCGAACAAGTCTTCGCGGTCGCGGAAGCAATACAGGAACGGGCCCATGGCGCCAACGTCCAGCGCGTGGGTGCCGAGCCACATCAGGTGATTCAGGATGCGCGTCATCTCGTCGAACATGACGCGGATGTATTGCGCGCGCAGCGGCACTTCCAGACCCAGCATCTTTTCGATGGCCATCACGTACGCATGTTCATTGCACATCATCGACACATAGTCGAGACGGTCCATGTACGGCACGGATTGCAGGTAGGTCTTCTGTTCGGCCAGCTTTTCGGTGGCGCGGTGCAGCAGGCCGATATGCGGGTCGGCGCGCTGGATGACTTCGCCATCCATTTCCAGCACCAGGCGCAGCACACCGTGCGCGGCCGGATGCTGTGGCCCAAAGTTCAGGGTGTAGTTCTTAATCTCAGCCATTATTTCATCCCGTAATGTTCTTCGCGGATCACGCGCGGCACGTTTTCCCGCGGCTCGATCGTCACGGGCTGGTAAATCACGCGCTTTTGTTCCGGATCGTAACGCATCTCGACATAGCCGGAGACGGGGAAATCCTTGCGGAACGGATGGCCGATGAAACCGTAGTCGGTCAGCAGGCGGCGCAAGTCGTTGTGGCCTTCGAAGAGGATGCCCAGCAGGTCGAACGCTTCGCGCTCGTACCAGTTGACGGCGCGCCAGATGCCGACCACGGAGGGCAGCAACGGCATGTCGTCGTCGGGCGCGAACACGCGCACGCGCACGCGCCAGTTGTGCTTGACCGACAGCAAGTGCGAAACGGCCGCGAAACGCAGGCCGTCCCAGCTGCCGTCGCCATAGGTCGAGTAGTCGACGCCGCACAGGTCGAGCAATTGCTCGAAATGCAGGCTCGGATCATCGCGCAAGGTCTGCATCACGGCCAGGTAGTCCTCGGCCTTGACCTGCAAGGTGACTTCGCCCAGTGCAACCG
The DNA here is from genome assembly GCF_001758725.1 of Janthinobacterium sp. HH106. Classification (NCBI taxonomy): domain Bacteria; kingdom Pseudomonadati; phylum Pseudomonadota; class Betaproteobacteria; order Burkholderiales; family Oxalobacteraceae; genus Janthinobacterium; species Janthinobacterium sp. HH106. The sequence continues at coordinate 187,085 of NZ_LRIC01000008.1, forward strand.
TCGTGCTAACGCGATCGCCCAGGGCAGTGCCGAGGGCGTTTTGCAATACTTCTAAATGTGTTGTCATAATCTGAAGCGGCCCGGTTAGCGTGCGATCGTGCTGGTACGCTTGATCTTGTTCTGCAACTGCATGATGCCGTACAGCAAGGCTTCAGCGGTCGGAGGACAGCCAGGCACATACACGTCGACGGGCACGATGCGGTCGCAACCGCGCACCACGGAATAGGAGTAATGGTAGTACCCGCCGCCATTGGCGCAGGAACCCATCGAGATGACCCAGCGTGGCTCTGCCATCTGGTCGTAGACCTTGCGCAGGGCCGGCGCCATCTTGTTGCACAGGGTGCCGGCAACGATCATGACGTCGGACTGACGCGGCGACGGACGAAACACGACGCCGAAACGGTCCATATCGTAGCGGGCTGCGCCCACATGCATCATTTCGACCGCACAGCAGGCCAGACCGAACGTCATCGGGAACATAGACCCGGTGCGCGCCCAGTTGATCAGCTTGTCGGCCGAGGTGGTGATGAAACCTTCGCTTAATACGCCTTCAATAGCCATGGCTTATTCCCAGTCAAGGGCACCTTTCTTCCAAATGTACCAAAATCCGACCACGAATTCAGCGATGAACACCATCATCGTGACGAAACCGGCCCAGCCCAGGTCGCGCATTGCAACGCCCCATGGGAAAAAGAATGCCGTTTCCAGATCGAACAAAATAAACAGGATTGCGACCAGATAGTAGCGCACATCGAATTTCATGCGCGCGTCTTCGAATGCTTCAAAGCCACATTCGTACGGGGAGAGTTTTGCTGCGTCAGGCTTGTTAGGGCCTAACAGGCGCCCCAGGAGCTGGGGAGCGATACCGACACCGAGGCCGATAATAATGAACAGCAGGACGGGGAAGTAATTTTCGAGGTTCACGATTGATAAGCTTATATTGAACGATCGGTTAAATGAGGACGCTGCGATCATTTGCAGCGTATCTAACGCACGACCCCAATCAAAGCTAAGACCAGGATCGAACGACACATCCTCGTAAAAAAAGCCAGCAACTTTGTACGAGCCATGGCTCGTGCGCCGTTGCTGGCTTCTGATTTCTGGTGCCGACGACGAGACTCGAACTCGTACAGCTTGCGCCACTACCCCCTCAAGATAGCGTGTCTACCAATTTCACCACGTCGGCGGTAAGGCCCGTATTCTACTCTGCTTTGCCGCTAAAGTTAATGCACAAATGCATCAAAACACAGATAAAAACGATAAATTTTTACATCTTCCAGCGCGTCACGATTTTTTCCTGCCGCACTGCTGAAACATTGAGCAATAATCTGCCCGTAATGAGAATTACTCTCGATGAGGTATCGAGTTGCTACAGAATTACTTCGGAATCGCGCCTGCCGGGGTGCTGGCAACCGGTGCGGCCGCTGCTGGAGCGCTGGCCGCCGGAGCTGCCGCAGGTACCGTCGTCGGGATCGCGCCCGCGCCGGTGACCGGCACTGGCTTGACGACTTTGTCCATCACGCCGCCGCCCACCGTGGTGGCGCGCTGATTGGCCATCAGCGACAGGGCCAGCGTGGCGCCGAAGAAGATCGCGGCGGCAACGCCCGTCGACTTCGACATGAAGTTCGACGAACCCGTCGCACCGAACAGGCTGCCCGAGGCGCCCGAGCCGAAGGCGGCACCCATGTCGGCGCCCTTGCCGTGCTGCAGCAACACCAGCGCGATAATCGACAATGCCGAAATAACCTGTACTACCACTACCAGATTGAACATCATGTTCATTGCAATTCCATTCTCAGTTTAAATTAATTCAATCGGCGGCGTGAATAATCGCCAGGAAATCCGCCGCCTTCAATGCTGCTCCACCGATCAGACCGCCATCGATATCCGGCATCGCCATCAATTCTTTTGCGTTCTCCGGCTTCATGCTGCCGCCGTACAGAATCTGCACGCCGGCGGCCGCTACCGCATTCTTTGCCGCCAGCTGGGCACGCAATACCTGATGCACGTCCTGCGCCATCTGCGGCGTGGCCGTCTTGCCCGTGCCGATGGCCCAGACCGGCTCGTAGGCCAGCACCAGCTTTGCCACGTCGTCGGCGGAAATCGCCGCCAGCACGGCACCCAGCTGCTGCGCCACGACCGCGTCGGTCTGGCCCGCTTCGCGCTGCGCCAGGGTCTCGCCGATGCAGACGATAGGCGTGATGCCTGCCGCCAGCACGGCAACCGTCTTGGCCGCCACTTGCGCATCGCTCTCGCCATGGTAGGCGCGGCGCTCGGAATGCCCGATCACCACATAGCCGCAACCGAAATCCTGCAGCATGGCGGCCGAGATTTCGCCCGTGTAGGCGCCGCTGGCGTGCGCGGACACATCCTGCGCGCCCCAGCCCAGCGCCGTGCCTGCCAATTGCGCCTGGCACTGCGCCAGATACGGCGCAGGCACACAGACGGCGCTGGCGGCGCCAGAAGCAGCCAGGCCAGCAACTATTTCAGACAATAACACCGCGTTCGAGGTGCGACTGCCGTTCATTTTCCAATTTCCGACGACGAGTTTGCGACGCATAGTAGCCTAAATTCTTAATAACCCGTCATTCTAACTCCGGCACCGATGCCGGTCAAACAGGCAGTGCCCCGTTTCAGGCAACTTGCAACATGATCTTGCCCACGTGCGTGCTCGCTTCCATCAAGGCATGCGCCTCGTTGGCCTTTTCCAACGGAAAAGTTTGATAGATCACGGGCTTGATCTTGCCCGCCTCGATCAGCGGCCAGACGGTCGTGCGCAGGTGGTTTGCGACGGCCGCCTTGAAGGCGACGGAACGGGGGCGCAAGGTGGAACCTGTCACTGTCAGGCGGCGGCGCAGCAAGGCGCCCAGGTCCAGTTCCGCCTTGGTGCCGCCCTGCACGGCGATCAGGCCGATGCGGCCATCGTCGGCCAGGCAATCGATTTCGCGCGGCAGGTAGTCGCCGCCCACCATGTCGAGGATGACGTCGACACCTTTGCCATCGGTCAATTCCTTGACGACGGCGACGAAATCCTCCGTGCGGTAATTGATACCGCGTTCGGCGCCCAGCGCCTCGCAGGCGCGCGCCTTCTCGTCGCTGCCCGCCGTGGCGAACACGCGGTGGCCGAGCGCGGCCGCCAATTGAATGGCCGTCACGCCGATGCCGGACGTGCCGCCCTGCACCAATAACGTTTCGCCATCGGCCAGCGCGCAGCGGTCGAACACATTGCTCCAGACGGTAAAGAAGTTTTCCGGCAGGGACGCGCCTTCCAGCGCCGTCAAGCCTTTCGGCAAGGGCAGGCACTGGCCGGCGGGTGCGGCGCAGTATTCGGCATAGCCGCCGCCCTGCACCAGCGCGCAGACGAGGTCGCCCTTCTTGAATGCCGTGTTGCTGAAATCGCCATCGACGACTTCGCCCGCCACTTCCAGGCCCGGCAAGTCGGAGGCGCCCGCAGGCGGCGCATACTTGCCCAGGCGCTGCAGCACGTCGGGGCGGTTGATGCCGGCCGCATGCACCTTGATCAACAGTTCGCCCGCCTTATATTGCGGCGTGGGACGTTCGGCGATCTGCAAAACGTCGGCGGGACCTGGCTGGCTGATGGCAACTGCACGCATGGCGGGACTCTTTCAAGGGAAAACGGCGATTGTACGCCAAGCCGTCCACCCTTGCAGGCCGCTACATGACCTTTCAGCCACCGCCCGTTTTCGACTGGCGCGGCAAGGGCGTGCCCGGCTTCCATTGGGCCGACAGGGCCTGCCCTTCCTCGACTTGCTCATGCGTCATCTTGCGCACCACGGCGGCGCGCTGGTCGGCCGCATTCGCGTTGCCATTCGCCGCCGCCAGGTTCCACAGCATGTAGGCGATGACATTGTCCTGCTGCACGCCGCCCATGTGATAGCGGTACATCAGGCCCAGCACCTGCTGCGCCTCGGCATGGTTCTGCTCGGCCGCCTTGCGGAACCAGCCGACGGCCTGCTTGTGGTCCTGCAGCACGGCGTTGCCCGTGTAATACATGGCGCCCACCACGTACTGGGCGTCGGCCTTGCCCTGCTCGGCCGCCTTGCGGTGCCAGAACATGGCTTGCTTGTAATCCTGCGGCAAGCCCCGCCCCATGTAATACATCAAACCCAGCAAATGCTGGGCATCGGCATTGCCGGTCTTAGCAAGGGGCAATATTTCCTTGTAAGCCAGCGCGTAATTCTTGTTGTTGTAGGCGCTGGCGCCTTCGGCGAAGCCGGCCCGCGCGGGTAGCTGTATCGTCAACAGCATGAGTAATGTAATGATCAGTTTTTTCATCGGAATGGGATGTGGTCTGACAACTTATTCTTGTCCTGCAGAAGGCCTGCGGCAGGATGCTTTTACTTCCAGCTGACTTTGCCCAGGCCCTCGACACTGACATCGCGATTGGCCGGCTTGCCGTACACCACCACCGAACCGAGTCCGCTCAGGTTCAGCTTGGCATTCGTATGGGCATTCACCGTAGCATTACCCAGGCCGCTCAATTCCAGGTTGACGGCATCGACTTCGAACTGCTGCGCGTTCAGGCTGCCCAGGCCGCCCAGGCTCGCTTTCAGCAGGCGTCCGCGTCCGCCCAGCACCACGGAACCGGCGCCCTGCAAGTCCAGCTCCGCGCGCTCATTGTTGCCGATCCACAGCTGCATGCTGCCCACGCCGCCCAGGCTGGCATTGAGCTTGCGGTAGTCGCCCACCAGCTTGATGCTGCCCGCCCCTTCCAGCGACAGGGTCAGTTCCTCGCCCTTGAAACCCGTGATGTCGGTGCTGCCGAAGCCTTCCGAGCTCAGTTCGCGCAGGTTCGGCAAGACCAGGTCGGCGCGGATCGACGAAGGGCCGAGCTTGAAGCCGCGCACTTCCGTTTCGATGTGCAGGGTGTCGCCGCTTTGCGCCGTGCTGACATCGGCGATGTAGCGCTTGTCGGCCGTGATGCTCAGCGAAGGCACGTTGCCCTGGCGGATGCGCACCTCCATCACGCCGTCGAGCTTGACCCGCACCACGCGGGCGTCGACGTTGCGCATTTCCAGCAAGCGGGTCTCGGCGGCCACGCCGCGCACCAGGCCCAGTGTCGCCAGGAACAGCAGCGCCAGTTGCAGTATCTTTTTCATGTAGTGCATCCTCGGTATCTTGTTTTTATGTCTTGCGGCGCCCGCGTCGGGCGGCCGGCATTGCATCGCGCCTTGCACTCTAGCAGCGCGGAAAATGACTGGCAATCAATTATGCGAAACGGGCTTTTTCGGCCGCGTTCAGGCGCCTGGCCTTGACGACCACCACTTGCATGGCAGCCTTGTTTGCTGGCGCAGCCACGGTGGCCGTGGAACTGGCCACTTGCAGGGCCGGGGCGGCCGGAGCGATGGCGTAGCAGCCGGCGCCGAGCACGATGGCGGCGGCAACGGCGATGATTTCCATGTTTTTAGCGACGTTCATGTTGTTCTCCTCGGGTGTCTGGCAGTGGGCTTGCGGTATGGTGTCACTATAGCCATACCGCCCCCGCCAGACACGCCGATTGCGACGAACTGCGCTTTTGGCAGGCTGGCCTGACAAAAACGCGGATGAACGCGCAGATCGCTGCGCTTGCAGCTTAAAACTCTTCCCACTCGTCGGCGCCGGACTTGGCCGCCTTGACGGGCTTGGCCGGCGACAGCGCACGGGCCGGCGCGCGCGGCGCTGGCGCGGCCGGTTTCGCCTTGAGGCGCGCCACCGGTGCGGATGCCGCAGCAGGGCCAGCATCGCCCAAGCGGAACATGCCGACGGCTTGCGCCAGGTCCACGGCCTGTTCCTGCAGGCTTTCCGCGGCGGCCGCAGCTTGCTCGACGAGGGCAGCGTTCTGCTGCGTCATGGTGTCCATGTGCGTGACGGCCGTATTGATCTCGCCGATGCCGGCGCTCTGTTCGCGGCTGGCCACTGTGATCTCGCTCATGATGGTCGTCAGTTGCTGCACCGAGGCCACCACCTGGTCCATGGTCTGGCCCGCTTCATTGACAAGGCGGCCGCCCGCATCGACCTTCTCCACCGAATCGCCGATCAATTCCTTGATTTCCTTCGCCGCGCCAGCGGAGCGTTGCGCCAGGTTGCGCACTTCGGACGCGACCACGGCAAAGCCCCTGCCCTGCTCGCCCGCGCGCGCCGCCTCGACGGCCGCGTTCAGGGCCAGGATATTCGTCTGGAAGGCGATGCCGTCGATCACGCCGATGATGTCGACGATCTTGCGCGAGCTTTCCTGGATGCCTGCCATGGTGCCCACCACCTGCTGCACCACGCGGCCGCCCTTGGCCGCCACTTCCGAAGCGGACACGGCCAGCTCGTTGGCCGCATGCGCGTTTTCCGCATTCTGCTTGACGGTCGAGGTCAGCTCATCCATCGAGCTGGCTGTTTCCTCCAGCGCGCCCGCCTGCGCTTCCGTGCGCGAGGACAGGTCGGCATTGCCGGCGGCGATATCGGCCGATTCGCTGCGCACCAGGGTGCTGATGCTGCGGATCTGTACCAGCACGGTGGCGATCTTTTCGACGAACAAATTAAAGGCCTTGGCGATCTGCGCCAGCTCGTCCGAACCTTCCGCGTCGAGGCGGCTGGTCAGGTCGCCGTCGCCCGTGGCGATCGCTTCCATCGCATCACGGACCAGACCGAGGCGGCGCAAGGCGCGCGCGACCAGCACGCTCAAGACGGTGGCGGCCAGGGCCAGCACCAGCAAGGCCGTCAGGACCGAGGCGCGCAGCATGGAAGTCAATGCCTGCGTCGCTTCCGCCCGGTCGAGCACGGTAGCCAGCAGCCAGTCGCTGCCTGGCACTTTACTCACATGCAAGATGCCGTTACGGTCGCCCAGGCGGATGGCGGCGCCGTCGCCGCTCTTTTCGATATCGGCCAGCGCCTGCGCGCTCAGGCCCGGGTCCAGTTCGGCCAGCGGCTTCAGGGTCAGCTTGCCGTCCGGGTGGGCGATGATCTTGCCGCCGCCGTCGACAAGGAAGGCGTAGCTGGATGCCGTCGGCTTGATCGAGGCGACGTTTTGCACGACAGCATCCATCATCACATCGGCCGCCATCACGCCCGTCACGCTGCCCTTGCCGCCCAGCGGCTCGGCAAACGTCACCACCAGCTTGCCCGTGCTGGCGCCGATATACGGCGCCGTGATGATGGGGCCGCCCACTTCGGACGCCAGCTTGTACCAGGGCCGTGCCGTGGGATCGTAGTCGGCGGCGCGCTTGCGCTCCTGCGAAAAGACGGCGTGCTTGTCGGCAAAGCCGATATACGCCATGTCGAACGTGCCTGCCTGCTCGGCCGCCTTCAGCGCCGGCAAGGGATCGGCCGCCGTGGCGCCCTGCTTGAGCGAGCCCACGACGGCTTGCTTGGAACGCAGCCATTCGGCGATGGCTTGCGCATGGCTGTGCGACAACTGCAGCATCTGCGTGTCGAGCGCGGCCAGGGTACTTGCGCGCGTCGTGAAGAAATTGGCGATGGCGACGGCCAGCATGGCCAGCACGACGATTGAAACGGCAATGGCGATCAGCCGCGCCTTAAGGGAGGACAACATGGTGCATCCAATAAAAAAGAGAAAATCGGGAGGGATGCGCCATGGTCAGGGAATAAGATTTTGTCGTCAAGCAATACCGACTCTCGATTACCCATAAACAACAATTGATACCTTATATTAAGCACACGATAATAAAATACTAACTATATCTCGCCGCGCAGCTTGCGCAGAGCCGGCGAATCGCCGCCCGTCGCTTCGATGCGGAAGCGGGCAAATGCCTGTTCCAGCTCAGGGTACCGGCGCAAGCCGCCCTCCGTAAAATAGCGCCCGCCGGGGATATCGCCCCACGGCAGCGGTGCGCTCAAGGCACCGCTGCCCGCCAGGGCCAGCAGCGGCTCGAGCGCGCTGCGCAGGTCGGCCACTTCGCCGTCGGCGCTCGCCAGGCGCGCCAGCAACTGCTCCAATTCGGCGGCATGGGCTTGCAAACGCTGCTGATCCATCTTCTCTCCTCAATTCTTGATCGTGCCGATCAGCACGGGGGCCGACCACAAGCTGCGGTTGGGGAGCAAATACTGCTGCGCCCCGCCCTTGCGCCGCACCAGCCCGCCCAACTCTTCCGTCGGCGCGACCTGGCTGACGAACACGTTGACGGTGCCCTTGGGCATGATCTGATACACATCATACAGCGGCGCCTCGCTCTTCAAGGGCAAGCCGAAGCAGTCGGCCAGGGTGGCGCAGCGGCCCGAGGCCAGCTGCAACTGCGCGCTGGTGGTGAAGTATGGCGAATACGGCGACACATTCTGGCCATGCGGCACGATTTTTACCAGCGCGGCAGCCATGGGCTGCAGGTCCGGCAAGGTGCTGCCGGACGCGAGCTGCTCGACGGCCCGCGCATAGAGGGTGTCGGCCGAGGCGGCAGGATCGGCGGCGCGCAGTTCGCGCAAAAATTGCTGCCCTGGTCCGCTATCGAGATAGGAGTCGATAGCCTCACGCGGCAAGCCCGCCGTCCTGAAGGTGCTGAGGTCATTGATTTCGCGCGCATGCACGGCGCGCAAGGCGTCGAGGTCTTGCGCCGGCATGGCCCCAGACGCGGCGGCGATGGGGATGGGCAGCGGCACCGGCGTGGGTGCGTTGTCCAGCTTCGCCCAGGCGCCGGGCGCGACGGCAAGCAGAAAGGCGGCGGCCAGCCAGCAGAATGTGCGCATGCTGCATCTCCTTGGAAGACTCGTTCGAGGGAAAATCCCACTTCGAATCTACAAGGCGCGGCAGCGGCCGATACGCGCTGGATCAATGCCGGTGCACGCGTCGGCATACACCTTCGATACAGCGCAAACGCCGCGCATAAAAAAACCGCCAGGGCTTGCGCGCTGGCGGTTGTTGAGCATGCGGCCGAGGCCACATTCAGGCGAACCCGAAGGAAATTAAGCGGCTGGCGCTTCGTTGCCTTCGGCAGCTTTCATCGACAGCTTCAGGCGGCCGCGGTCGTCCGTTTCCAGCACTTTGACGCGGACCAGCTGGCCTTCTTTCAGGTAGTCGGCCACGGCGTTGACGCGCTCGTTGGCGATCTGCGAGATGTGCAGCAAGCCGTCCTTGCCTGGCATGACTTGCACGATGGCGCCGAAGTCCAGCAGTTTCAGCACGGTGCCTTCGTAGGTCTTGCCCACTTCGACGGAGGCCGTCAGTTCTTCGATGCGGCGCTTGGCTTCCTGGCCGGCGGCAGCATCGACGGAAGCGATGGTGACCACGCCTTCGTCGCTGATGTCGATCTGGGTGCCCGTCTCTTCGGTCAGCGCGCGGATCACGGCGCCGCCCTTGCCGATCACGTCACGGATTTTTTCCGGGTTGATCTTGATGGTGATCAGACGCGGTGCGAAATCGGACAGTTCGGTTTTGACGTGCGGCATGGCTTTTTGCATTTCACCCAGGATGTGCTCGCGGCCTTCCTTGGCTTGCGCCAGTGCCACTTGCATGATTTCCTTGGTGATGCCCATGATCTTGATGTCCATCTGCAGTGCCGTGATACCGTTGCGGGTACCGGCTACCTTGAAGTCCATGTCGCCCAAGTGATCTTCGTCGCCCAGGATGTCGGACAGCACGGCAAACTTGCCGCCTTCCTTGATCAGGCCCATGGCGATACCGGCCACGTGTTCTTTCATCGGTACGCCGGCGTCCATCAGTGCCAGGCAGCCGCCGCACACCGATGCCATCGACGAGGAACCGTTCGATTCCGTGATTTCCGACACCAGGCGCACCGAGTAGCTGAACTCTTCGGCTGCTGGCAAGGCGGCGATCAGCGCGCGCTTGGCCAGGCGGCCGTGGCCGATTTCGCGGCGTTTTGGCGTACCGACACGGCCCGTTTCGCCGGTGGCGAACGGAGGCATGTTGTAATGCAGCATGAACGAATCGGTGAACTCGCCCATCAGCGCATCGATCTTCTGGCTGTCGCGGGCGGTGCCCAACGTTGCCACGACCAGCGCCTGCGTTTCGCCGCGCGTAAACAGAGCCGAACCGTGGGTGCGTGGCAGCACGCTGGTGCGGATCGAGATAGGACGCACGGTGCGCGTGTCGCGGCCGTCGATGCGTGGCTCGCCGTCCAGGATCTGCGTACGCACGATTTTCGCTTCGATGTCGAACAGGATGTTGTTCACTTCAGCGCTGTCGATCGACGCGCCGCCGGCAGCAGCCGCTTCAGCCGACAGGTCGGCGATCACTTCCGACGTTGCTGCCTTCAGCTTGGCCGTACGCTCTTGCTTGTCCTTGGTTTGATACGCATCATTGATCTTGGCGTTGGCGAAATGCGCGACGCGGGCGATCAGCGCTTCGTTTTTCGGCGCAGGCGCCCATTCCACTTCCGGCTTGCCGCCGTCACGCACCAGGTCGTGAATCGCGTCGATGACGACTTTCATCTGGTCGTGGCCGAAGACCACGGCGCCCAGCATGATTTCTTCGGACAGCTGTTTCGCTTCCGATTCGACCATCAGCACGGCCGTTTCGGTACCGGCGACCACCAGGTCCATTTCCGACGTTTTCAGTTGCTGGACGGTCGGGTTCAGGATGTACTGGCCGTTGGCGTAACCGACGCGCGCGGCGCCGATAGGACCGTTGAAAGGCACGCCCGACACGCACAGGGCGGCGGAGGCGCCGATCATGGCGGCGATGTCCGGATCGATTTCAGGGTTGACCGACAACACGTGAATGATGACTTGCACTTCATTCAGGTAGCCTTCCGGGAACAGCGGACGGATAGGACGGTCGATCAGACGCGATGTCAGTGTTTCTTTTTCGGAAGGACGGCCTTCGCGCTTGAAAAAACCGCCCGGAATTTTACCGGCAGCATAGGTTTTTTCGACATAATCAACCGTCAAAGGGAAGAAATCCTGGCCTGGCTTGGCATCTTTGCGTGCCACCACCGTTGCCAGAACGACGGTATCTTCGATCGACACCAGCACTGCGCCGGATGCCTGACGCGCGATTTCGCCGGTTTCCAGGGTCACTTGATGTTGACCGTACTGGAAGGTTTTCGTAACTTTGTTAAACATGGGGTATCCCTTTTCTAATTGCCGACAGATTTTCAGGGGCTGTCGTTCACCTCACCACAGGCGGCGTAAAAATGCTGCCTTTACTTGTTACCACCTTTGCTACTTTACTTTTAAAACATGATATCGGTAGAGAATACTGTACTTCTCGACATAAATCCGGAATTCAAATGACAAAATGCCCGCGTCAGCGAACTGGCGCAGGCATTTCTGTATAAACCTTGTACGGCAAAAATTACTTGCGCAGACCAAGTTTAGCGATCAGGTCGCGATAACGGGTAGCGTCTTTAGCCTTCAGGTAGGACAACAGGCTCTTACGACGGTTGACCATCATGATCAGGCCGCGGCGGGAGTGGTGATCTTTCGAGTGGGCTTTGAAGTGGCCGTTCAGTTCGTTGATGCGAGCTGTCAGCAGTGCAACTTGCACTTCAGGGGAGCCGGTGTCGTTTTGACCACGTGCGTTGTCCGCGATGATAGCGGCTTTGTTGATGTTTTCTACTGTCATGATAAACCTTTCACATGCGGTGCACAGAGTCTGAACCCTATCCACCGTGAACTACGATTATTAAAATACTGGTCTATGCTTCCAACCAGACGCGCAAGTATATCGGAAAAATGCCCGCCTGTATCCTGCCGTGCGCGCTTTTCTCGGTGCATGATAGGGTTTTCCTGCATTTCAGGAGGTCAAACATGAAAAAACTGCTCAAATTAGCAACGCCGCTGCTGTTTGCCGCGCTGGCCGGCTGCGCCAGCTGGAACGTCCCGCCGCCGCCGCCGGGCGAGCCGCGCGCCGCCGTGGAAGCGCGCCTGGGCCGGCCCACGGCCATCTACCAGTTGCCCACGGGGCCCGAACTCGAATACGCGACGGGGCCGTACGGCCAGTACACGTATATGGCCCGCTTCGGCCCCGACGACAAGCTCATTTCCTACGAACAGGTGCTCGACACGCCGGGCTTTGCCCGCATCAAGGTAGGCGTATCGACGCAGCAAGACGTGCTGCACACCCTGGGCCGCCCGACGGAAACATCGTATCTGCCGCTGCCCAAGCTCTACGTCTGGTCCTACCGCTACAAGGAATCGGGCGTGTGGGATTCCATGATGCACGTGCACTTCGACCACGACGGCATCGTGCGCATGATGATGAACGGGCCCGATCCGGCCAAGGAAGAGCGGCGCTTTTTCTGGTGACGAGCGTCTTGCACCAAGACTAGCGCCTATCCCAAATGCAAATTCTGGGGTCAGACCCGGCGGGTCTGACCCCGGCTTACGGCTGCGGGTCGATGCGCTCATCCTTGGCATGCAGTTTGTTGAGCGCCGACAAATACGCCTTGGCCGACGCGACGATGATGTCCGGGTCGGCGCCCACGCCGTTGACGATGCGCCCGTCGCGCGACAGGCGCATCGTGACCTCGCCCTGCGACTGCGTGCCCGTGCTGATGGCATTGACTGAGAACAAGACCAGTTCCGCGCCGCTGGCGGCCGCGCTTTCGATGGCGTTGACGGTGGCGTCAACGGGACCGTCGCCCCGCCCTTCGCAGCTGCGCTGTTCGCCGCCGACGAGAAATTCCACGCGCGCATGGGGCACGGCGCCCGTCGTCGACTGCTGCGTCAGGGAAATGAAACGGTAGTGCTCACTCTCCTGCGCCTGCTGCTCCTCGCTGACGAGGGCCATGATGTCTTCGTCGAAAATCTCGGATTTGCGGTCGGCCAGCTCCTTGAAACGCAGGAAAGCGGCGTTGACTTCCGCCTCGGATTCGAGCGCGATGCCCAGCTCATGCAGCCGCTGCTTGAAGGCATTGCGGCCCGACAGTTTACCGAGGACGATCTTGTTGGCCGTCCAGCCCACGTCTTCGGCGCGCATGATTTCATACGTCTCGCGCGCCTTCAAAATGCCGTCCTGGTGGATGCCGGACGCGTGCGCAAAGGCGTTTGCGCCGACGACGGCCTTGTTCGGCTGCACGGCAAAACCAGTGATCTGCGACACCATTTTCGAGGCGGCCACGATTTGCGTCGTATCGATACCCACCGTCAAGTTGTAATAGGCGGCGCGCGTGCGCAGCGCCATCACCACTTCTTCCAGCGCCGTGTTGCCGGCCCGCTCACCGAGGCCATTGACCGTGCATTCGATCTGCCGCGCGCCGCCGATCATGACGCCGGCCAGAGAATTGGCCACAGCCAGGCCCAGGTCGTTATGGCAATGGACGGACCAGATGGCTTTATCGGAATTCGGTATGCGTTCGCGCAAGCGCTTGATGGTATTGCCGAAGATTTCAGGCACGGCGTAGCCCACCGTGTCGGGGAAATTGATGGTGGTGGCGCCCTCGGCGATCACGCCCTCCAGCACGCGGCAGAGGAAATCCTCGTCCGAGCGGCTGCCGTCTTCGGGGCTGAATTCGATGTCGTCCGTGAACTGGCGCGCGTAGCGCACGGCGTTCTGCGCCTGCAGCAGGACTTCCTCGGGCGTCATGCGCAGCTTCATCTGCATGTGCAGGGGCGACGTGGCGATAAACGTGTGGATGCGCTTGCGCTCGGCGGGCGCCAGCGCTTCGGCGGCGCGGGCGATGTCGCGGTCGTTGGCGCGCGACAGCGAACAGATGGTCGATTCGCGCACGGCGCCGGCAATCGCCCGTATCGACTCGAAGTCGCCCTGCGAGGCGGCGGCGAAGCCCGCTTCGATCACGTCGACCTTCATGCGCTCGAGCTGCTTGGCGATGCGCAGCTTTTCCTCGCGCGTCATGGAGGCGCCCGGCGATTGCTCGCCGTCGCGCAAGGTGGTGTCAAAAATGATGAGTCGGTTGCTGGTGTTCATGGCTGCTCCTGGCTGGCTGAAGACTGGCGACGCTACCGACTCGCCGTATTAATGCTCGGGGTCGGTCTGGATGATGCTGACGGGCTTGCCCTTCGCCATGCGCCAGAAAAACACGGCGTAGCCGGACAGGCCATAGACGACGAAAATCGGGAACAGCACTTTCGGCGGATCGATGGAAATGAGCGCGAAGAACAATGCCAGCAGGAATACCACGATGAAAGGCACGGACTTGCGGAAATTCACATCCTTGAAACTGTAGAACGGCACGTTGGTGACCATGGTCAGGCCCGAGAACAGGGCGATCGTCCACGACACCCAGGCCAGCTGGTTGCCGGCAAATTCCAGGTCGTTCATGAGCAGGATGAAACCGGCCACCATGGCCGCCGCCGCCGGGCTGGGCAAGCCCTGGAAGAAGCGCTTGTCGACCACGGCGATGTTCGTGTTGAAGCGGGCCAGACGCAGGGCGGCGCCGGCGCAATACACGAAGGCGGCCAGCCAGCCCAGTTTACCCATGCCGCGCAGCGACCATTCGTAGATCACCAGCGCCGGCGCGGCGCCGAACGACACCATGTCGGACAGGCTGTCGTACTGCGCGCCGAATTCGCTCTGCGTATTCGTCAGGCGTGCGATGCGTCCGTCGAGGCCGTCGAGGATCATGGCGATGAAGATGGCCCAGGCCGCGTGTTCGAATTTCTGATTCATGGCCATGACGATGGCGTAGAAGCCGCAAAACAGGGCTGCCGTCGTGAAGGCGTTCGGCAACAGATAGATGCCGCGGCGGCGCAAGGTTTTCTTGCCAGTGCCATCGGTCACCGGCTGGCGCACGAATTTGCTGAAGCGGGACGCTTTGGATACTGCGGGGGTGCCGTTCTTGCCTCTACGACGGGGGAAGTTTGCCATGTTGTTCCATATCTTGTGTACTGCGGGGGAATCGGTGCCAGATGGCAGGCGCATGACTGTCAGGGCATGCGCCTGCCGATGTTGTCATTATAGAGGAGCCGCCGCCAAAGAAAAGCGCGGCGGCGTCAAGCCGGCAATATTGACACCAATACTAGCCTTATTTGAACTTGACCTTGGCCACCAGGCCCATGTTGAGGGTCGTTTCGCCCGGTTCAAAGCTCGGTTCGGCCACCTGGCTGCCGCCGTAGCCCATGGAATCGGCGCTCATGGCGCGCGCGCCTGCCACGTTGGCGCGCTGCGTATAGTTGCCGGAACCTTCGAAATCGATGGTGTCGATCACGGCGTCATTGACGTTGCGGCCCATGGCGCCGGCGATGGCGGCCACGCGCTCGTTGAGGTTCTTGTAGGCGGCGGCGATGCGCTGGTCGTCGAGCTTGCGCACGGTGGCGGGCGCCAGGCCGAAGTTCAGGCGGTTCAGGGTCAACACACCTTGCGCTGCGGAAACGGTTTTCGGCAAGGCGGCCAGGTTGGTCGTCGTCACCTGCAGGTACTGGCCTACGCGCCAGCCGGTCGGCACTCTGGGCTTGGCAGCGACACCAGGCGGCAAGGGCGCCGTTTCCGGGTACACGGCATACGTGTAATAGCCTTGGGTCTTCAGCACGGCTTGCGGATCGGCTTTCTTGACGATGGCCGTGCCCTGGTTCATCTTCTGGTTGACGCGCGAGGCGGCGGCGGCCTTGTCCTTGTCCTGCTCTTCGATGGCCAGGGTGACGGTCACCTGGTCGTTCGCGTGCACCACTTCGCCATTGGCGGGCACCACCACGAGGGTGCCGGAAGTGGGCATGGCCTGGGCTTGGGCGCCCAGGGCAACGGTAGCGGCGGCTGCTGCCAGCAGCGATTTCATGACGGTCATGGTGTTCTCCTGGAAAATAATGGGGCAAAAACGACCATGGGGCCAACAGCCCCATGATTTTTAAAACAGTCTAACGCGAAAATATTTCCGCGCTAACGCGCTTACTTGAACTTGACCTTGCCGACGACGCGCATGTCGAGCGTCGTTTCGCCCGGCTCGAAGCTCGGTTCGGCGACGGTGCTGTCTTCGGCCATCTTGGCGCTGCGCATCATCATCGGCGCGGCGGCAGGACGGCTTTCCGTGGCGTAGTTGCCCGAACCTTCGAAGTCGACCGTATCGAGCACGGCGTCCGAGACGTTGCGGCCCATGGCCTTGGCGATGGCAGCCACGCGCTCGTTCAGGTTTTTATAGGTGGCGGCGATGCGCTGGTCGTCCAGCAAGCGGATGGTTTCCGGCTTCAGGCCGAAATTCAAGCCATTCAGGGTCAGCACGCCTTGCGCCGCCGACACGGTTTTTGGCAGGGACGCCAGGTTGGCCGTCGTCACTTCCAGGTACTGGCCGACGCGCCAGGCCGTCGGCAAACGCGGCTTGGCCACGGCGCCAGCCGGCAATGGACGCTCTTCCGGGTAAACGGGATAGGTGTAGTAGCCGTACGATTTCAGTGCCGCCGACGGGTCGGCCTGCTTGACGATGGCGATACCCTTGTTCATCTTCTGGTTGACTCTCGACGCAGCGGCAGCCTTGTCCTTGTCCTGTTCTTCGACGGCCAGGGTAGCGACCACCTGGTCATTGACATGCTTGACTTCGCCAAATGCGGGTACGACCACCAGGGTGCCGTTGGTCGGCAAAGATTGGGCTTGCGCGCTCAGGGCAACGGTGGCTGCGGCGGCAACAAGGACGGATTTCATCATGGTCATGGGGGTACTCCTAGGTAGTTAATGTGGCTGACAGCCCGCGAAAGGGACGCTTTTGCCATCCCTTTCGCCTGAGAAACTTGTCAAACTGTGTAGATTCTAACGCCTCATTCATTCCCGTGGCGCAAATTAACAAATCGTCACAAAATGTGCTTGCCAGTCACATCTGCTCACATTTCAACACACCGTCATTGAAAATAACAGTGTGTTAGTGACCCAGCACCGCGCCGCCGCTGCGCCGGCCCGGCTTGAAACTGTGGCGGTGCGCGCACCAGGCGATGGTCAAGGCCACCAGCAGCAAGGCCAGCATGGCCCACGGGAACGATGCCGCGCCATAGCCGTCGAGCAGCATGCCGCCCGCCAGGCCGCCGCCCGCGATGGCCACGTTCCAGATGGTCGCCACCATCGCTTGCGCCACATCCATGCCGTCGCCGGCCGCATCGGCCGACGCCGTCTGCAGCAAGGTGCCGGCGCCGCCAAAGGTGATGCCCCAGATGGCCATGCTGACATAGATCACGGCGGGCGAGTCCATCGCCAGGCCCAGCGCCACCATCACGAGGGCAAAGGCGGCGATGCAGCCCAGCACGAGCGGGCGCAGCCAGCGGTCGATCAGCTGGCTGACCAGCCAGATGCCGGCCAAGGAGCCCACGCCATACACGAGCAGCACCAGGTCGACGCGGGGGCGCAAGCCGGACGGCGCCAGGAACGGCGCGATATAGGTATAGAGAATGTTATGCGCCAGCATCCAGGCGACGATCACCGCCAGAATCGGCCGCACGCCCGGCGTCATGAACACCTGGCGGATCGACAGACGTTCGCCATTCTTTTGCCCCGGATAATCGGGCACGACCAGCAGCACCCACGCGACCAGCACCACGGCCAGGCCGGACATGATGCCGAAGATGCTGCGCCAGCCCAGCACGCCACCCATCAGGGTGCCCAGCGGCACGCCCAGCGACAGGGCCAGCGGCGTGCCGATCATGGCGATGGCCATCGCCCTGCCCTGCTGCTCGACGGACACCATGCGGCGCGCGTAGCCGGCCATCAAGCCCCAGGCCAGGCCGGCGGCCATGCCCGTCACGAAGCGCGCGACCAGGGCGACGATGTAGCTGGGCGCCAGGGCCGTCGCCGTATTGAAGATCAGGAAGCCGATGATGGCCAGCAACAGGACATTGCGCCGGCGCCAGGTGCTGGTCAGCGCCGTCAGGGGGATCGCCGTCAGGATGGAACCGATGGCATAGACGGTGACCAGCTGGCCCGTCATGACTTCGGAAATATTCAGGTCGCGGGCAATCTGCGGCAGCAAGCCGGCCGGCAAGGTTTCCGACAGGAGGGCGAGAAACGCCGTCATGGCCAAGGCCAGCAAGGCGAGGATGGGAATGGAAGAGTCAACAGCAGCCTGCGAGGGCGCCGTGGCGGTGATACGGTCAGTCATGGAGGCCTTTCTGGTTGCGCAAGCGGCTAAAAAACTAGCGCCTGGCGTGCTACAAAAGCGGTGATGCGCGTTGCGGTCGGCAGATACCGAAACAGATGCAGTCCATAGGAAACTGCAAAGGAAGGGCGGGATTGTAAAGCAAACGCGCCAACAGCGTGTGACGAAACCAACCGTGCTCAGGCTGGCGTCATGCAGGCATCATTGGCCGCCTTGCGCGGCGAAAACCAGGCATTCGATTTCGGGCTGTACAGGAAGGCGCAGATGACGGCGAACGTGAGCGCGCCAGGCAAGACGTACATCTTCTGCGGCACGGTCGCCAGGCAGATGGCAATGTCGATCACGCCCCACACCAGATACACGGTGCGCGCGCCACGCTGCCTTTGCAGCATGGCCAGCGCTGTCACCAGGGTAAGGCCCTGACTGAAGAGCAAAATCGCGTATTGCACTTCCGCGGGAATCACGCCGTCCGTCATCCACGCCTGCATGGCGGGATCGTTGCGGCCAAGGTAAGCAGACACCAGCGCTGACAGCGAGCCGAGGACCAGAAACCAGCAACTGATGGCAACCGAGACGGGGCGTTTGACCACGTGAAGATTGCCGACAAAAACTTTAGAAAAAACGAGCATGGTGCTGACGCTATGGTTGATTGGGCCTGATTGTAACGGATGTTGGCGGCCAAACGCCCGCGCAAAAAAAAGCCGGCTTGCGCCGGCTTCGTGTGAGGAACGATTGCTGCTTAGTTCTTCGACTGGTCAACCATCTTGTTCTTGGCGATCCAAGGCATCATGGCGCGCAGTTTCGCGCCCACTTCTTCGATCTGGTGCTCGGACGTCAAACGGCGGCGCGAGATCAGGGTCGGTGCGCCTGCCTTGTTTTCCAGGATGAAGCTCTTCGCGTATTCGCCCGTTTGAATGTCTTTCAGGCATTGACGCATCGCATCCTTGGTGGCCGAGGTGACGACTTTAGGGCCGGTCACGTATTCGCCGTATTCCGCGTTGTTCGAGATCGAGTAGTTCATGTTGGCGATGCCGCCTTCATAGATCAGGTCAACGATCAGCTTCAGTTCGTGCAAGCACTCGAAGTACGCCATTTCAGGCGCGTAACCCGCTTCCGTCAAGGTTTCGAAACCGGCCTTGATCAGTTCCACGGCGCCGCCGCACAGCACGGCTTGTTCACCGAACAGATCCGTTTCGGTTTCTTCGCGGAAATTCGTCTCAATGATGCCGGCACGGCCGCCGCCGTTGGCCGAAGCGTACGACAGGGCGATATCGCGGGCGATGCCCGATTTGTCCTGGTACACGGCGATCAGGTGGGGCACGCCGCCACCCTGGGTGTACGTGGCGCGCACGGTGTGGCCCGGGGCTTTCGGCGCGACCATGATCACGTCCAGGTCGGCGCGCGGCACGACTTGGCCGTAATGCACGTTGAAGCCGTGGGCGAAGGCCAGCACGGCGCCTTGCTTGGCGAACGGCGCGATGTTTTCGTTGTAGACCTGGGCGATGTTTTCATCCGGCAACAGGATCATGATGACGTCGGCCGCTTTCACGGCGTCGTTGACTTCCGCTACTTTCAAGCCGGCTTGCTCGACCTTGGTCCACGAAGCGCCGCCCTTGCGCAGGCCGACGGTGACATTGACGCCCGAATCGTTCAGGTTTTGCGCGTGTGCATGGCCTTGCGAACCGTAGCCGATGATGGCAACGTTTTTGCCTTTGATCAAGGAGAGGTCAGCGTCTTTGTCGTAAAAAACTTTCATGGTATTTCCTATCATTTGATGATGCGTTGTTGTTTTAAATGCGGCCCCAGGGCCGCGTAGTGCTGCTTATATTTTTATACTTTGAGGATGCGTTCGCCGCGGCCGATGCCGGAACCGCCCGTACGGACGGTTTCCAGAATGGCGGCGCGGTCGATCGAATCGATGAACGCGTCGAGCTTGACCTTGTTGCCGGTCAGTTCGATCGTGTACGTCTTTTCGGTGACATCGATGATGCGGCCACGGAAGATATCGGCGGTGCGCTTCATTTCCTCGCGCTCCTTGCCCACGGCACGAACCTTGATCAGCATCAGCTCGCGTTCGATATGCTGGCCTTCGGTCAGGTCCACCACCTTCACCACTTCAATCAGACGGTTCAGGTGCTTGGTGATCTGCTCGATGATGTCGTCCGAACCGCTGGTGACGATGGTCATGCGCGACAGGGTCGAGTCTTCCGTCGGCGCCACGGTCAGTGTTTCGATGTTGTAGCCGCGTGCCGAGAACAGGCCCACCACGCGCGACAGGGCGCCCGCTTCGTTTTCCAGCAAGACAGAAATAATGTGGCGCATATTAGAGATCCTCCGAACCGAGCATCATTTCGGACAGGCCTTTGCCGGCTTTCACCATGGGCCACACGTTTTCGGACTGGTCGGTAATGAAGTTCATGAATACCAGCCTGTCTTTCATGCCAAACGCCTCTTTCAGCGCGCCATCGACGTCGCCCGGTTTTTCAATTTTCATGCCCACGTGGCCATACGCTTCCGCCAGTCTCTCGAAGTCGGGCAGCGAATCCATGTACGACTCGGAATAGCGCGAACCGTAATCGATTTCCTGCCACTGGCGCACCATGCCGAGGAAACGGTTGTTGAGCATGATGATCTTCGGCGTCAGATGATACTGCTTGCACGTGGCGAGTTCCTGGATGCACATCTGGATCGAACCTTCGCCGGTAATACAAGCAACGGTGGCGTCCGGATTGGCCATCTGCACGCCCATGGCGTACGGCAAGCCGACACCCATGGTGCCCAGGCCGCCGGAATTGATCCAGCGGCGCGGCTTGTCGAAGCCATAGTATTGCGCGGCCCACATCTGGTGCTGGCCCACGTCGGACGTGATGAAGGCGTCGCCCTTGGTGATCTGGAACACTTTTTCCACCACCGATTGCGGCTTGATGACCAGGTCGGAAGTCGGGTATTTCAGGCATTCGCGGCCACGCCATTCGGCGATCTGCTTCCACCAGTTGCTCAAGGCATTGACGTTCGGCTTGGCTTCGGCCGCGTCGAGTTGCGCGAGGAACTCGATCAGCACGTCCTTGACGTTGCCGACGATGGGGATATCGACCTTGACGCGCTTGGAAATCGACGATGGATCGATGTCCACGTGGATGATCTTGCGCGGATGCGAGGCGAAATGTTTCGGGTTGCCGATCACGCGGTCATCGAAACGGGCGCCGATGGCGATCAGGACGTCGCAGTTCTGCATCGCCATGTTCGCTTCATAGGTGCCGTGCATGCCGGGCATGCCGACATACTGCTCGCTCGAGGCGCGGTAGCCGCCCAGGCCCATCAAGGTGTTGGTGCACGGGAAACCCAGGCGGTCGACCAGCTTGTTCAGCTCGGCCGAGGCATTTGCCAGGATGACGCCGCCGCCAGTGTAGATCATCGGGCGCTCGGCTTGCAGCAACAGCTGCACGGCCTTGCGGATCTGACCCGAATGGCCCTTGTCGACGGGACGGTAGGAACGCATCTCGACTTCCTTCGGATAGTCGAAATGGCATTTGTGCATGCTGATATCCTTGGGGATATCGACCAGCACGGGTCCCGGACGGCCGGTACGGGCGATAAAGAAGGCTTTCTTGATCGTCGCTGCCAGGTCCTTGACGTCCTTGACGAGGAAGTTATGCTTGACGACGGGGCGCGTGATGCCGACCGTGTCGCATTCCTGGAACGCATCCTGGCCGATGGCGTGGCTCGGCACCTGGCCGGAGATCACCACCATGGGAATCGAGTCCATGTACGCGGTCGACAGGCCCGTGACGGCATTCGTGACGCCCGGACCGGACGTGACGATGGCGACACCGACTTTGTTCGAGCTGCGCGAATAGGCATCGGCGGCGTGGATCGCGGCCTGCTCGTGGCGTACCAGGATATGCTGGAATTTGTTTTGCTGGAAGATGGCGTCGTAGATGTAGAGTACGGCTCCGCCCGGATATCCAAAGACGTGCTCGACGCCCTCTTCAGCCAGACAGCGCACGACAATTTCTGCGCCCGTAATTGGTCCTGCTGCTGCTTCGGTATTCATGAAACATTCCTTTCAAGGTCCATTGGAGATTGATCGGATGTTCTTTCCTGACGAGGTACGCCTAACGCAACAGTGCTCCTGCTTCCCTTTTCATGCGGTCACGCAATTTCTTTGGGCACCCATAGATACCTTACAAAACAACGCTTAACGCAACTCGTTTGGCCGGAGTTTCTGTGGCGCCTGTACGAACCGCTCGCGCTTGTGGCGCGGGTTAGAACAAACTGCCTACAAATGAAAGCGCGTCTTGCCGCTGCTGGCCTTGTGTGCCGGTCGCGACCTGACCATAGGGCTTTGGGGTGTTCAAAGCGTCCCATACGTTATCGCGTTGCACCATTATGGTCAAGGAAAATGTCGGCCTCGCTGCATTTTTGCTCGCACAACGTGCAAAAACCCTGCGGAAACGCACATTTTTTGCTAGCATGCACGGGGTTGCAAAAAGCATACCCGCCCCCATTTCGCCCACCGCATCCCGCAGCCGCTAAGATCCCCATACCGCATGGCAACAGACAAAGAATTATCCGACTTTCTAGAAAATGTCGAGCGGCGCGCTTTCAAGCAGGCCGCCTACGCGGTCCGCAAGGAAGAATCGGCCCTCGACATCGTGCAGGACGCCATGATCAAGCTGGCCGAGAAATACGGCGACAAGCCGGCCGCCGAGCTGCCGATGCTGTTCCAGCGCATCTTGCAGAACACCATCCTTGATTATTTCCGCCGTGAAAAAGTTCGCAACACCTGGGTCAGCCTGTTTTCCGGCATGAAGCCCTCGGGCGACGAACATGAAGATTTTGATATACTTGACACGTATGAATCGGAACAGGGCTCCAGCGCCGCCGAATCGTCGGCCGACCAGGTCGAACGCGCGCAAATCCTTGATTTGATTGATGCCGAGGTACAAAAACTGCCCTCACGTCAACGCGAAGCCTTCCTCATGCGTTATTGGCAGGACATGGATGTGGCTGAAACAGCGGAAGCGATGGGTTGCTCCGAAGGTAGCGTGAAAACACATTGCTCTAGAGCTACCCACACGCTCGCCGAATCGCTGAAAGCCAAGGGAATTAAATTATGAACACCGACGATCTCAATTTCGCTTACAAAGTGCGCCATGCACTGAACGAAAAACTCGACGACCTGCCCGCATCGACCGCCGATCGCCTGGCAGCGGCACGCAAGCTGGCCCTGTCGCGCAAGAAGGCGGACGCGCCCGCCGCTGTCGCCGTGCGCCAGAACGTGTTCGCCGGCGTCGCCAGCAGCCTGTTCGTCGAGCCGCTGTCGTGGCTGGGCCGCATGAGCGTCATCATCCCCCTGCTGCTGCTCGTCGGCGGCCTGGTGGGCATCTATCAGTTTGAGCAGGAACAACATATTGCCGAACTGGCAGAAATCGATGCCGCCGTTCTGTCGGACGAATTGCCGCTGTCTGCGTACATGGACCATGGCTTCAACGCCTACCTGACGAAACGCGAGCAATAAATGGCAGGCACGAGCGTACGCAAAGGCTGGCTGGCCGGCGGCATCGGCCTGGGCGCCTGCGCCTTGGCGGGCGCCGCCTGGGTAGGCGCGCAGCAACATCCCGCGCCCGCCGCGCCTCCCGTGGCGGCAGCGCCCGTGGTGGCGCCGGCGCCGGCCTCAGCCGTCAAGCCCGGTTCGCCCCGCACAGCCGGCAAGGGCGGCACGCCGCCCAAGGCCAGCGAGAATCCATCGTGGAACAAGCTGTCGCGCGCGCAGCAGGAAGCCCTGCAGCCGCTGGCGGGCGAATGGAACAAGCTGGAACCGCTGCGCAAGCAGAAATGGCTCGATATCGCCAGCCGTTTTGCCTCGATGACGGCGGACGAGCAAATCCGCGTGCATGAACGCATGCGCGAATGGATCAAGCTGACGCCGGAACAGCGCCGCCTCGTGCGCGAAAACTACACGCGCACGAAGAAGATTGATCCGGGTCAAAAAACCGCGCAATGGGAGCAATACCAGCAATTGCCGGAAGATCAAAAGAAAAAGCTGGCGACGGAACTCGTGCCGAAAAAACCGCTGGGCAAGGTGCCTGCGATCAATTCGACCACGAGCAAGCCGCCCGTGATCGTGCCGCCCGCCACGCCGGCAGCGCCTGCCGCCGCGCCCGTCCTGCCGCCAGCCGCTGCGCCAGCGGCGGTCGTGCCGCTGACGGATCCTGCCGCGCCCCCCGCCGCCGTGCCTGTCACGCCACCTGTTACGCCTGCCCCACTGCCGACCAATGTCAAATAGCACGCCCGCCGCCAGCATCACTTCCCATCCCACGATCAAGCGCCGCCTGATTTCCATGGTGTACGAGTCGCTGCTGGCCCTGGCCGTGCTGTTTCTGCCCTTCCTGCTGTTTGAACTGGCCGTGCAGGGCGCGCATACGCCCATGACGGAACACATGCGCCAATGCCTGGCCTTCCTCGTCATGGGCGCGTATTTCATCCATCAATGGAGCCGCGAAGGGCAAACCCTGGCCATGAAGACGTGGCGCCTGAAAGTCGTGCTACCGGGCCACGCCCACGTGCCGCTGCGCGTGGCCGCGTACCGCTACATCCTGTCATGGATGTGGCTGCTGCCAGCCTTGCTGGTGTCGTATGTATTCGGTTTGCAGCACTGGACAGCCTTGGGCGCCATCGGCGTGGGCATCCTGGCCTGGTCGGCCACGGCCCTGTTCACCGGCAACGGGCAATTCCTGCACGACAAGCTGGCGGGCACGCAGATCGTGCAATTGCCGGCCCCGGCGAAGAAGGCGAAGAAAGTCGCCGCCTGAGTTTTATGCGGCTTGACCTGGGTCATTGAAGCGCCACGGGGGCTCTGCGATCATGGCATGCCATGAAGAATACCGCCCCCCTCCCCCACACACGCTTCGCCGCCTATCGCGAGGAAGTCTGCAGCGAAGACGACGTCAAGCATCTCGTCCACACCTTTTATGCGGCCGCGCGCGACGACGCCATGCTGGGCCCCATCTTTGCCGCCGAGGTCAAGGATTGGGATGCCCACTTGGCAACATTGGTCGATTTCTGGTCAGGCTTGCTGCGCGGCACCATGCGCTACCACGGCAAGCCGCTGGCCCAGCACGCGAATATGGAAAACCTAACGCCGTGCATGTTCCGCCGCTGGCTGACCCTGTTCTTCGCCACGACCGAAAGCATGGGCAACCCGGCCCTGCAGGAGAAAGCCGATACCATCGCCTTGAATATTGCCGAACGGCTATGGAAAAGCTTTGCGGAAAACCACTCCATCGGAGCGCCGCAGCTTTAGAACCTCTCGTAACCTTGAAGGTAACGCCATTG
Organism: Janthinobacterium sp. HH106; assembly: GCF_001758725.1. NCBI lineage: Bacteria > Pseudomonadati > Pseudomonadota > Betaproteobacteria > Burkholderiales > Oxalobacteraceae > Janthinobacterium > Janthinobacterium sp. HH106. The sequence goes on from NZ_LRIC01000008.1 coordinate 212,347, forward strand.
CCCCACGGGCATGGCGCCCATCGGGATGCGGCCGATGCGCAAGCGCTTCATGGCAACGACGTCCAGTCCCACCATCTTGCACATATGGGCGATCTGGCCCGGCTGCACGTTTTTCAGGGCGAAGCGCAGGCGCGTCTCGTTCTGCCAGCTGACCTTGATCGGCGGCAAAGGCTTGCCATTGAAGGGCAAGCCGTAATTGAGCAGCGCAAGGCCATTCTCAGCGATAGTGCCCGACACTTCCACGATAAATTCCTGCTCCACCGTTTTCGCTTCATCGACCAGCTTGCGGGCGACGCGGAAATCCTGCGTGAACACCAGCAGGCCGGACGCCATGGTGTCGAGCGGATTGGTGATGGTCAGGCCGATCAAATGGCGCTTGAGGAAGCGCGTGATGGAGCTGGGCGCCACGTTCTCCGGCGTAAAAATCTCTTCGGGACGCAAACAGCTCAGGGCCGGCTTGCCTTCCGCGCCCACGCCGCCGTTGATGCCGGCCGGCTTGTGCAGCAAAATCGTCACGGGCGGCATTTCATCGAGGGTGGCGTTCGGCAGCAGCACCACGGTCTGGTTGTCGGCCACGCGCGCGCCCGACTCTTCCACCAGCACGCCATCGACCGTCACCCAGCCGCCCTCGATATACAGCTCGGCCTCGCGGCGCGAACAGGGCACGTCTTCGGACAGGCGCTTGGCCAGGCGGACGGTGGGCATTTCGTGTGGTGTGGTCATGGGGAGGCGCAAAAAGCAGGAGGAGGAGAAAGCCGGTATTGTAACCGACCCGCTCCTCCCCTTTTACGACTTGCGCTGCTGATTGTCGGATTACGCTGCTGATTGTCGGATTACGCTGCGCTAATCCGACCTACCCGACCTACCTGACCATGTGCGGTTTTGTAGGTTGGCTTAGCGGCTTGCCGCGTAAGCCAACAATCAGGCCTGCGCCTTCGCCAATTCCTCGGCAAAGAAGCGGTGGCCCATCTCTTCCAGGCCCAGCGTTTGCAGCACTTCCTGCAGGCGCTCGGTGGGGCGCTGGCGCGGCAGGTTTTTGTAGCTGGCGATGATCAGTTCATTCTTCATCGAATGCTCCCAGCCCACCAGTTCCGTCACGCTGACCTGGTAGCCATGGGCTTCCAGCTGCAGACAGCGCAGCACGTTGGTGATCTGGCTGCCGAACTCGCGCGTGTGCAGCGGGTGGCGCCACAATTCCGTCAAGACGTTCTTGCCCAGACTCTTGCCCTTGTTCTTCTTCAGGACGGAAGCGACTTCCGCCTGGCAGCATGGCACCAGCACCATGAACTTCGCCTTTTTCTTCAGGGCGAAGTGGATGGCGTCGTCCGTCGCCGTGTTGCACGCATGCAAGGCCGTGACGATGTCGATCTGCTGCGGCAGCAAGTTCGATTCCGTCGATTCGGCCACGGACAGCGGTAAAAACGACATGCCGGGAAACTTGAATTTCTTCGCCAGCTCCTGCGAGCGCTGCACCAGCTCTTCGCGCGTCTCGATGCCGTAGATGTGCGAACCGTCGTTGCCGTTCTTGAAGAACAGATCGTACAGAATGAAACCCAGATACGACTTGCCGGCGCCGTGGTCGACCAAGGACACGCCGGGGTGGTCCAACTGCACTTCGCGCAGCAGCGGCTCGATGAACTGCGTCAGGTGGTACACCTGCTTGAGCTTGCGGCGGCTGTCCTGGTTCATCTTGCCGTCGCGCGTCAGGATGTGCAATTCCTGCAGCAAGGCGACCGACTGGCCATCCTTGATCTCGGGCATGTTGCTGGCGGCCGTGATGATGTCTTTCGGCGCAACGGCTGCGGTGGCGGCGGGTGCCGCGCCCTTAGCGCGCTTCATCGATCCACGCCATCTGTATCGCTTCGAGCACTTTTTCGCCGCCGCGCGTGTGGTCATCGTCGAAGCCGTCCAGTTCCACCACCCAGTTGTGCAGGTCGGTGAAACGCACGGTCAGCGGATCGATGTCCGGATGCGCATCGAACAAAGCCTCGGCGATCGCGTGTATGTCGGACCATTTCATGTTAGTGGCTGCCTTCGCTGACCTGGTTGATCGTGTATTTCGGGATTTCGACGACGAGGTCGGCCTCGGCCACGATGGACTGGCACGACAGGCGCGACACGGCTTCCAGGCCCCAGGCCTTGTCCAGCATGTCTTCTTCCAGTTCCGTCGCTTCGTTCAGGGATTCGATGCCTTCGCGCACCAGCACGTGGCAGGTGGTGCAGGCGCACGATTTTTCGCAGGCGTGCTCGATGTCGATGTCGTTTTCCAGCAGGATGTCGCAGATGGACTTGCCGGCCGGGGCTTCGATGACGGCGCCGTCCGGGCAAAGCTTGGCGTGCGGCAGGATAACGATTTGTGGCATGGTTTCTTCTTTCAGTCTGTCATTCGGAGCGCCGCCGCGGCGAGTGCCTGCGGCGTGCTGTTCAATTAGTGTTATACGACCTGATCCAGCGACTTGCCGGTGAGAGCAGTACGCACGCTGCGGTCCATGCGGCGCGAGGCGAAATCCTCGGTGCCGTCGGCCAGCGCCTCGATCGCCAGTTTTAATGCCTGGTGGTCGATGGCGCCGCTTTGCGACTGCACGATGGCATCGCGCACCTTCGTCATCAAGCCATCGACAGCCACGCGCTCGGCGTCGTCGAGCAAGCCGCCGTCCTCGTCCAGCGCCGACTGCGTGGCCAGCAGGATGCGTTCCGCTTCCACCTGCTCTTCGCGCAGCGCGCGCGCCACCATGTCGGTGTCGGCCGAGGTGTACGAATCCTGCAGCATGCGGGCGATGTCGTCGTCGCCCAGGCCATACGCGGGCTTGACGCTGATCGACGCTTCCACGCCCGAGCGCAGTTCACGCGCCGAGACGGACAGCAAGCCGTCCGCATCGACCTGGTAGGTGATGCGGATGCGCGCGGCGCCGGCCACCATCGGCGGAATGCCGCGCAATTCAAAACGCGCCAAGGAACGGCAATCGCTGACCAGTTCGCGCTCGCCCTGCAGCACGTGCACGGCCAGGGCCGTCTGGCCATCTTTAAATGTCGTGAATTCCTGCGCGCGCGCGCATGGTATGGTCGAGTTGCGCGGGATGATCTTTTCCACCAGACCGCCCATGGTTTCGATACCGAGCGACAGCGGAATCACGTCCAGCAACAGCCAGTCGTCGCCGGCGGCACGGTTGCCGGCCAGCAAGTTCGCCTGGATGGCCGCGCCCAGCGCCACCACCTTATCGGGGTCGATATTCGCATGCGGCGTCGTGTGGAAGAATTCGCTGACGGCGCGCTGCACGTGCGGCATGCGCGTGGCACCGCCCACCATCACCACGCCGTCGACGTCATCCGCATCCACGTTCGCGTCGCGCAGGGCTTTCTTGATGGCATTCATGGTCTTGGCCACCAGGTGCTGCGTCATGGCGGCAAAGTCCGCGGCCGTGATGCGCAAGTGGATTTCTTCGCCCGAGTTCAGGGCCGCGTCGATCATCGTTTCCGGCTTGGTCGACAGCGTTTCCTTGATTTCGCGCGCTTTCACCATCAGGATGGCCGTGTCTTCGTCCGACAGCGGCGCCAGCTTGGCCTGCTCGCTGATCCAGCAGAACAGGCGGCGGTCGAAATCGTCGCCGCCCAGGGCCGAGTCGCCGCCCGTGGACAGCACTTCGAAGACACCCTTGCTCAGCTTCAGGATCGAGATATCGAAAGTGCCGCCGCCCAGGTCGTACACGGCGTACACGCCTTCGGAGGCGTTGTCGAGGCCATACGCGATGGCGGCAGCCGTCGGCTCGCTCAGCAGGCGAAGCACATTGATGCCGGCCAATTGCGCCGCATCTTTCGTCGCCTGGCGCTGCGCATCGTCAAAGTAGGCGGGCACGGTGATCACGGCGCCCACCAGGTCGTCGCCGAGCGAGTCTTCCGCGCGCTGGCGCAAGGTGGCGAGGATTTGCGCCGACACTTCGACGGGGCTTTTCACGCCGGCCACGGTTTTCAGCTGCACCATGCCAGGCGTATCCTGGAAGTCGTACGGCAGGTTTTCCGCGTAGGCGATGTCGGCCAGGCCGCGGCCCATGAAGCGCTTGACGGACACGATGGTGTTCTTCGGGTCGGTGGTTTGCGCGGACAGGGCCTTGTAGCCGATGTTGGCGTGGCCGTTCGGCAGGTAGCGCACGACGGACGGCAGCAAAGAGTGCCCTTCTTCGTCGTTGAGCACCTCGGGAATGCTGTTGCGCACGGTCGCGACCAGGGAATTGGTGGTGCCAAGATCGATGCCGACGGCCAGGCGGTGCTGGTGCGGCGCGGTCGACATGCCTGGTTCGGAAATTTGCAGAAGTGCCATTGTATTCGTGCCTCGATTAATTTTTTGCGTGATGCAGCTGATGCCTGGTGCGCATTATAAGACGGGGGCCGGACTGGCGCTTGGCACGCCGGTCAAGCGATCGCCGGGTCAAGCCTCGATGGCCTCATAGGCAAAACGCACTTCCTCGCCGAATTTGTCGAGGAACATCAGGGCGCGCACGCTTTGCGCCGCATTCACGTAGTCGTCGGCGTCTAGCTGGGCGGCCACCTGGGCCAGCAAGGCCTTGCGTTCGGCGCGCAGCTGGCGGTCCAGGGCGTCGAGCGCGTCGGCATCCTTGCCCGCGCGCGCATCGCCCAGTTCCTCGCGCCATTCCATCTGCTGCATCAGGAAGCTGACGGGCATGGCCGTGTTCGATTCCGTCTGCAGATCGACGCCATTGAGTTCGCACAGGTATTGCGCGCGCTTTTGGGGGCTTTTCAGGGTTTGGTAGGCTTCATTGGCGCGCGTGGCCCATTGCATCGCCACGCGCTTTTCAGCGCTGCTGGCGTTGATGAAACGGTCCGGGTGGACCTTGCCCTGCACGTCGCGATAAGCCGCGTCCAGCGCGCTCATGTCGAGCCCGAACTGCGCCGGCAACTGGAATAATTCGAAGTGGTTTTGCATAATTGTCAGTGGTCGCTGTACCGCAATCGATGGGTACAGCGCACCGACCGGGGTCTTGCCAGCTGTTTAAATCCTGAAGGACTCGCCGCAGCCGCAGGCGTCTTTTTCGTTCGGATTGTGGAACTTGAAGCCTTCGTTCAAGCCTTCGCGCGCGAAATCGAGTTCCGTGCCGTCGATGTAAGGCAAGCTTTTCGGGTCGACGAAGACTTTCACGCCGTGCGATTCGAAGACGCTGTCTTCGGCCGCCGCCTCATCGACATATTCGAGCTTGTAGGCCAGGCCCGAGCAGCCCGTGGTGCGCACGCCGAAGCGCAGGCCCATGCCCTTGCCGCGCCGTTCGATATAACGGTTGATGTGTTTCGCCGCTTTTTCGGTCAGTGTGATCATGTATTTCTCCGTAACTGCCCCGGCCTTGCGGCTGGGGCGGGCTACCAACGATTAAGCTGCTGCCGGGTGACGCGTTTGATAATCCAATACCGCCGCCTTGATGGCGTCTTCCGCCAGGATGGAGCAGTGGATCTTCACTGGCGGCAGGGCCAGTTCTTCGGCGATCTGCGTGTTCTTGATGGCCAGCGCCTGGTCCAGGGTTTTACCTTTGACCCATTCCGTTACCAGCGAGCTCGACGCGATGGCCGAACCGCAGCCATAGGTCTTGAATTTCGCGTCTTCGATCAGGCCATCGGCGCCGACCTTGATCTGCAGTTTCATCACGTCGCCGCAGGCGGGCGCGCCCACCATGCCGGTGCCGATGGTTTCATCACCCTTGTCGAAAGCGCCCACGTTGCGCGGGTTTTCGTAGTGATCGAGTACTTTGTCCGAGTAAGCCATTTTGATGCTCCTTTAATATTCTTGCCGGCCCCATTCACGAGGCCAATTTATCTTCAAGTGCCTGGAAAACCGTAGCGAGCGGCAGTGAGTTGTGGCCGAGAAGCGGAACTGTGCTGTAGCACAGTGAGCATCGCAGGCCGCAAATCGCGACGCGCAGTAGGTTTAACAGGTGCTTTTAGTGGGCTGCCCATTGGATGGAGTTAATATCGATTCCCTCTTTGAACATGTCCCACAGCGGCGACAGTTCGCGCAATTTGTGTACTTTCGATTTCAGCAGGTTCACGGCGAAGTCGATGTCTTCCTCGGTCGAGAAACGGCCGATGGTGAAGCGGATCGAGCTGTGCGCCAGTTCGTCGCTGCGGCCTAGGGCGCGCAGCACGTACGATGGTTCCAGGCTGGCCGAGGTGCAGGCCGAACCGGACGACACGGCGATATCCTTGATCGCCATGATCAGCGACTCGCCTTCGACGTAGTTGAAGCTGACGTTCAGGTTGTGCGGCACGCGGTGGTCCATGTCGCCGTTGATGTAGACTTCTTCGATCTCCTGCAGGCCCTTGGCCAGGCGGTCGCGCAAGGCCTTGATGCGGCCGATTTCGCTGTCCATCTCTTCCTTGGCGATGCGGAAGCTTTCGCCCATGCCGACGATCTGGTGCGTCGGCAGGGTGCCCGAGCGCAGGCCGCGCTCATGGCCGCCGCCGTGCATCTGCGCTTCCAGGCGCACGCGCGGCTTGCGGCAGACGTACAGGGCGCCCACGCCTTTCGGGCCGTAGGTTTTATGTGCCGTGAAGGTCATCAGGTCGACCTTGGTCTTTTGCAGGTCGATGACGACCTTGCCCGTCGCTTGCGCGGCGTCGCAATGGAAGATGATGCCTTTCGAGCGGCAGAACACGCCGATCTCGTCGATAGGCTGGATCACGCCGATTTCATTGTTCACCAGCATCACCGACACGAGGATGGTGTCCGGGCGCACGGCCGCGGCCAGCTGCTCGACGGTGATCAGGCCGTTGTCCTGCGGTTCCAGGTAGGTCGCCTCGAAGCCGATGCGTTCCAGTTCGCGCACCGTGTCGAGCACCGATTTGTGCTCGGTCTTGACGGTGATGATGTGCTTGCCCTTGGTCTTGTAGAACTGCGCCGCGCCCTTGATGGCCAGGTTGTTGCTTTCCGTCGCGCCGGACGTCCAGATGATTTCGCGCGGATCGGCGTTCACCAGGGCCGCCACGTGGCCGCGTGCCTCTTCCACGGCTTTTTCCGCCGTCCAGCCATACATGTGGCTGCGCGATGCCGGATTGCCGAACTGCTCGCGCAGGTAGGGAATCATCTTGTCGGCGACGCGTGGATCGATCGGCGTGGTGGCCGAGTAATCCATGTAGATCGGGAAATGCGGTGCGGTTTCAAAGTGCACTTGGCCTACGTTTTTTTCTGGGGCGTTCATCAATAACTCCTGCAATCAGCAACTTGGTATTTTGTTATGTTCAACCGAGGGCGGCGTGGTTACGGTGCATCACCATCACGCTTTGTTCGGCAATCTTTTGTCTCTGCTGGTCGACCAGGTCCTGCAAGGACACAGAATCCAGATAATCGACCATTTTTTCATTGAGCGTGGACCACAATTCATGCGTCATGCAGCGCGCGCCCGTGGCCGCGTCGGCGCCGTGGCAATGCTCCTTGCCGCCGCACTGCGTGGCGTCGAGCGGCTCGTCAACGGCGATGATGATGTCGGCCACCGTCACCTTGTCAGCACGGCGCGCCAGGCTGTAGCCGCCGCCCGGACCGCGGATCGACTCGACGATCTCATGCCGGCGCAGCTTGCCGAACAGCTGTTCCAGGTAGGACAGGGAAATCGACTGGCGCTGGCTGATGCCGGACAAGGTGACCGGTCCCTTGCCCTGGCGCAGGGCAAGATCGATCATCGCTGTCACGGCAAAACGGCCTTTTGTAGTCAGACGCATACATCCTCTGGTCAACTGGTTTAAAATATTGCGGTTTTTCAACTTCTCAAACCCTGAGTAGTTGAATGATTTAGTCAAGTATAACAAATTCGGCGGGGTTTGTCAGAGCGCCCCTCGATGACCACAGGGCTGGCAGGGGCATGGCCGGCCGCGCCAGGCACGGCGGCATCAGGAAAACAACAATACTGCTCAGGCACGCAGAGCGCTACGTACTTTCATTAACTCAAACCCCAGCAGGTTCAAGCCGTCCCAGCGGGCCGGATCGCCGATGCGCGGATTGTCCGACGCCAGGCCCACGCCCCAGATGCGGTCGACGGGACTGGCTTCGACGATGACGCGCTCGCCCGTGCCCAGCAAGAACTTGCGCAGCGCGGCTTTTTGCGAGAACTTGGCAAAATTGCCATCGAAGACGATGCCCGCGCGCGCCGCTTCCCACACCCTGGCGTCAAAATTGGCCACTTCGCGCCCCAGCTTCTTCACTTCCGACGGCCGGGCGGCCGCCACGATGCGCGCCTGCACGGCCGTGTCGCCGAACAGGGCCGCCTTTTGCGCCATCATGTAGTGCTCGGCCGTGGCATACGTCACTCCAGCGAGGCTGAACGGCGACGGAAACCACTGGCTGAAGCAGCTTTTGTCGGGCACCTGCGGCTGCGCCGGCGTGTGGCCCCAGAAATACAGATAGTCGGGCTCGCCGCCCGCCGCGATCCACGCCTTCAATTCTTCCACGTTACTGATTTGCATATTCCCCGCACTTCCGCCAGACAGGCGATGATTCAAGCTCAAGCACGCAACAGTTGCATCGGCCCAAACAGGGCCTGCATGTCGCTGTTGCCGATAAAGGACAGATTATACGGATGTTCCGCCGTCACCTGCGGCAAGGCTGCGGCCACTGGCAAGCGTTTGATGAGCTCGGCAATCTTGCCCCACAGCACCAGTTGCGGCAAGGCCGCCCCGCCCTGCAGCGCCAGCGCTTCCAGCACCACCTGCAGGAAAGGCAGCCAGCCGCGCGCATCCTGCACGGGCGGCACGTGGGCACGGAATACCAGCGCCGCATTGAGCAGCAAGAAACCCTGCTCCGTCATCTTGCGCTGCAAGTCGGGCAGGGTCTGGATCGCGCCGCTGCCCGGCAGCTGCGCGGCGGCGGCCACGGGCGCCATGGCCACGCCGGACGTGTCGCCGCCCTGCAGCTGGCCATCGGCCACCAGCAGCATCTTCATGAAGTTGCGCAGGGATGTGGCGCGGTTGACGGGCTTCGACAGGCCCGTCGCCGACCACAGGCTGCCCACGGCGCCATCCATGAAGCACACGCCCGTGGCGCTGTCGGCGCGCGGATACGGTCCCTCGCCCACCAGCACGTAGCGCACCTGCGCCAGCGGCAGGGCAAAGGCGGCGAACAGCCGGCCCTGCGTGGGCAGATAATCGTCGGCAGCCAGCGCCGGCAGGTAGGCGGGATCGGCCGCCATCACGGCGTGCAAGCCGCGCAGCAGGACGGGACGCCAGGAAGCATGCGCCAGGGACAGGGCATCGGTGATGCTGGCAGGAACGGTTGTTGCGGTCATGGCGCGTCAGTAAAATATTTGGGCAAACGCAAATTGTAGCCTACCGGCAAGCGGGTATTGACTGCCCAAATCAAGCACGCATAAAAAAACCCCGCCTGGTGCCCGGCGGGGTGTTCTGGCTCGCGCCTTATAAAAGCTATTCGGCGTCGGGCTGCTGCGACGGATGGGCGGCGGCAAACGCCGGCAAGCCGGCGCAATGCGCGTGGATGCGCGCCACGCGCGGGTACGGCGCCAGGTCGATGGCGAAGCGCTGCGCATTGAACACTTGCGGCACCAGGCAGCAGTCGGCCATCGTCGGGCTGTCGCCATGACAGAACAGGCCAACTCCGGCCGGATCGCCCTGCGCCAGCAGCGCTTCCACGGCCGCCAGTCCCTCGGCCATCCAGTGGCGGTACCATTCCTGCTTGGCCTCGTCCGACAGCCCCAGGGTGTTTTTCAGGTATTTCAGGACGCGCAGATTCGTCAACGGATGGGCGTCGCAGGCGATCGCCAGCGCCAGCGCGCGCACGCGGGCGCGTCCCAGCGCATCCGCCGGCAGCAGCGGCACCGCTGGCCGCGTCTCGTCGAGGTATTCGAGCATGGCCAGCGACTGCGTCAGGATGGCGCCCTCGTCGTCGAGCGCCGGCACCAGGGCCGACGGGTTGACGGCGCGGTAGGCCGGCAGCAGCTGCTGGCCGCCGTCCTGCAGCAGGTGCACCGGGATGCTGTCGTAATCGATGCCCTTCAAATTCAAGGCGATGCGCACGCGGTAGGCGGCCGAACTGCGGAAATAGGTGTACAGCTTCATGGCGCGGCCTCCCCCTCAGGCGCGGCCGGCGCTGTTGCCAACATACAGCGCGACCGTCTGCTCGATGCTGCCGAAGATGCTGGCGCCGGCCGCGTCGCGCATCTCGATGCGCACCGTGTCGCCGAACTTCAGGTACGCCGTTTTTGGCGCGCCGTGTTCGATGGTTTCATACATGCGCACTTCGGCCAGGCAGCAGTAACCGACGCCGCCGTTTTCGATGCTGGAGCCGAACAGGTTGCCCTGCTTGTTCGACACGGTGCCGGAGCCGACGATGCTGCCGGCGCCCAGTTCGCGCGTCTTCGCCGCATGGGCGACGAGCTGCGCAAAATTGAAGGTCATGTCTTCGCCCGCATTTGGTTTACCGAACGGTTTGTCGTTCAAGTCCACCAGCAGCGGCAGGTGCAATTTGCTGTCCGCCCAGTCGGCACCCAGTTCGTCGGGCGTGACGGCGACGGGCGAAAACGCGCTGGCCGCCTTCGACTGGAAGAAACCGAAGCCCTTGGCCAGTTCGCCCGGGATCAGGTTGCGCAAGGAGACGTCGTTGACCAGCATCACCAGCCGGATCGCTTTCGCCGCGTCGTCCACGCCGGCGCCCATGGCCACGTCGCCCGTGATCACCGCCACTTCCGCTTCCAGGTCGATGCCCCACTCTTCCGACAGGGCGAAGATGGGGTCGCGCGGGCCGATAAAGCTGTCGGAGCCGCCCTGGTACATCAGCGGGTCCGTGTAGAACGAGGCCGGCACTTCCGCGTTGCGCGCCTTGCGCACCAGTTCCACGTGGTTGATGTAGGCCGAACCGTCGGCCCACTGGTAGGCGCGCGGCAGCGGCGAGTGGCACAGATTGGCATCAAACGGCTGCGCGTCCGGCGCCTGGCCCGCGTTCAGGGCCGCGTAGGCCTGTTCCAGTTTCGGCGCCACGGCATCCCAGTTGTCGAGCGCCGCCTGCAGGGTGGGAGCGATGGCGGCCACGCGCTGGTACTGGCGCAGGTCGCGGCTGACGATGATCAGGGCGCCGTCGCGGCTGCCGTTTTTCAGGGTTGCGAGTTTCATGGAGTGTGTTCCTTGTTAGGCTTAGTGTTCAGATGGATGCCGTGGGCGGCGCTCAGGCTTCGGCCGGCGCGTGCATCCAGGCGGCGTGCTTCGGCGCGCGGCGCGTCTGCGACCATTCTTCCAGCATTTCCCATTTGACGGCGTCCAGTTTGGCCATCATCTCGGGCGTGCCCACGTTGGCTGCCAGTTCCAGGCGGTGGCCGTTGGGGTCGAAGAAATAGATCGACTGGAAGATGGCGTGGTTCACCGGGCCCAGCACCTCGATGCCGGCGGCCACCAGGCGCTCCTTGGCGGCCAGCAGTTCCTCCATGCTGCCCACTTCCAGCGCCAGGTGCTGCACCCAGGCCGGGGTATTGCGGTCGCGGTCCATCGGCGGCTGCGTCGGCAGTTCAAAAAAGGCCAGCACATTGCCCTGGCCCGCGTCGAGGAAGACGTGCATGTACGGGTCCGGCGCCTTGGTCGACGGCACCAGGTCTTCGGCGATGGCGAGGACGAAATTCATGTTCAAATGCTTGACGTACCACTCGACGGTTTTCTTCGCGTCGATGCAGCGGTAGGCGACGTGGTGGATTTGCTTGATCTTCATAATGTCTGTCTCCGATGGATGGCGGGTTTTTCAGCTTTTCACCATTAGAATCGAGTTACAGCTATCATACAAACAATTTTTAACCATCGATTTATCGGATTATCTTATGAGTCCCAGCCTGCGACAGATGCGCGCCTTCGTGGCGCTGGCCAAGACCGGCAGTTTTACCCTGGCCGCCGAATACCTGCACGTGACGCAGTCCGCCTTGAGCGGCTTGATCAAGGAACTGGAGAGCGTGCTGGGCGTGCGCGTGGTCGAGCGCAGCACGCGCAAGACGCAGCTGTCGGAAATCGGCCGCGAACTGTATCCGCTGTTTGAAAAGATGATCGAGGACCTCGACGGCGCCATGGCCGGCATCGCCCAGCGCAAGGCCCTGAAGACGGGCCTGGTGCGCATCGCCGCGCCGCAGATGATGGCGTGCACCCTGCTGCCGGAAGTGATCGCCGCATACCGCCAGGCGCACCCGGAGGTGCAGCTGCGCCTGGTCGACTGCCCCGTGGAAAACGTGTCGGCGCGCGTCTTCAGCGGCGAAGTCGATTTCGGCATCGGCCCCGAGCGCGATCCGACGGCGGAAATCGCCGCGCAAGTGCTGTTCGAGATGCCCTTCGTACTGGTCTTCCCCGAGCAGCATCCGCTGCAGCAGAAAGAGCGCGTGACCTGGGCCGACGTGGGCGACTATCCGTTCATCTCGCTGCAGGGGCAATTTACGGAGCGTTTGCTGCGCGACATGCACGGCGCGTTTCGCGAACTGTCGCTCAATCCCTATAACGAAGTGACCTTCATGACGACGGCGCTGGCCATGGTCAGCGCCAACCTCGGCATCACGGTCTGCCTGCCGTACGCGGAGCCGATGGTCAAACTCTACAAATTGCACATGCGCACCCTGCACGAGCCGGAACTGACGCGGCGCTTTTTCGTCTACACGAAGACGGGGCGTTCGCTGTCGCCGGCCGCCGAAAGCTTCATGGCATTCCTGTTCCGCTTTGTCGAGACGCACGAGTGGAACGTGGGAGCGGGCGGCGGCACGGCCCGCGAGGCGCTGTCGGCCGGCGGCCCGGCCGGCGCCCCTTTATAATGGCGCATCGCCCCTTATCCACTTGCACCATGACCCAGCCTGACCAGCACGCCCTGTCTGCCACCGACGCCGCTACCATCGCCATCAACCAGCGCATGAACAAATTCGACGGCCATGAGCAGGTCTGGCTGTTCGGCTACGGCTCGCTGATCTACAAGGCGGACTTCCCCTATATCGAACGGCGCCCCGCCAGCATCGAAGGCTGGACGCGGCGCTTCTGGCAAGGTTCGCACGACCACCGGGGCACGCCGATGGCGCCGGGCCGGGTCGCCACCATCGTGCCGCAGGCGGGCGCCGTGTGCGACGGCATGGCGTATCTGATCACGCCCGAAGTCTTCGCCCACCTCGACCACCGCGAAAAAAACGGCTACCTGCGCCTGGCCACCGACATCACCTTCGACGATGGCAGCAAGGTCGAAGGCCTGGTGTACATCGCCAACGAGGAAAACGCCGCCTTCCTCGGCGCCGCATCGGAACTCGATATCGCGCGCCAGATCGCCCGATCAAACGGCCCCAGCGGTCCGAACAGCGAGTACCTGCTGCACCTGGCCAGCGCCCTGCGCGAACTGGGCAAGAGCGATCCGCATGTCTTTTCCATTGAGCAACATCTGGCGCAGATGCAGGAACAGGATAATGCCGCACGATAGCGCCGCAGCGCACCCCTGCGGCATCAGCGCTGACGCTGGTTTAACTTAAAACAAATCCAGCTGCCCCGCATTGCCTTTTTTTACTTTTGCACCCAATGGCGGCACCACCAGTGGCCGGCGGAACTGCGTGCAATCGAGCTGTTTGAAGCGGCCACCCTTGCCGTGCAGCCCCAGCCGGTGCACGGCCTTTTCAAAGCGCTGGCGGATGAGGTCGGCCCACACGCCTTCGCCCCGCATGCGCGCGCCGAACGCGCTGTCGTAATCCTTGCCGCCACGCATTTCGCGCACCCGGTTCATCACGCGTTGGGCACGCTCCGGAAAGTGCGCTTCCAGCCATTGCTGGAACAAGGGGCTCACTTCCCACGGCAGGCGCAGCACCACGTAATGGGCGTGGATGGCGCCCGCGTCGCGCACGGCTTCGAGCAGCTGCTCGATTTCCGGCTCCGTCACGAACGGGATGATGGGCGCGATGCTCACGCCCACGGGAATACCCGCGTCCGTCAGGGTGCGGATGGTGCGCAGGCGCCGCGCCGGGGCGGCCGCGCGCGGCTCCAGGGTGCGCGCGATGGCCGGGTCCAGCGTCGTGACAGTGACGGCCACGGCAGCCAGGCGCCTGGCCGCCATGGGCGCCAGCATGTCGATATCGCGCTCGATCAGCGATGATTTCGTGATCAGCGCCACGGGGTGGTCGCATTCGTGCAGCACTTCCAGCACGCGCCGCGTCAGCTGCCGTTCGCGTTCGCACGGCTGATACGCATCGGTATTGACGCCCAGGGCGATCGGTTCGGGCACATACGACGGCTTGGCCAGTTCGCGCCGCAACAGTTCGGGGGCGTTCACCTTGGCGTAGATGCGGCTTTCGAAATCCAGGCCCGGCGACAGGCCCAGGTAGCTGTGCGTGGGGCGGGCAAAGCAATAAATACAGCCATGTTCACACCCCCGGTACGGGTTCAGCGACACGTTGAAGGGCAAATCGGGCGAAGCGTTGCGCGTGAGAATGGTGCGCGCCTGTTCGTCGCTGACCTGCGTCTTCCATCCCGGCGCCGCCGCCTCCCCAGCCGCCTCGCCCAGGCCGCCCACGCTCCAGCCGTCATCGAAACCGGCGCGCGCATGCGTCTCGTGGCGCCCCAGCAGATTCGAGACGGCCCCGCGCCCCTTTTGCGCTTTCAGCGATTGCGGCGGCAACATGGCTTGCCCGGCGAAGCTGTCATCGTGCTCTGGAATGATTGCTTTCATGAACGGCCCCATCAACTGTATATACGTACAGTATACTATGCCGCTGTGCGGCCAAGATCAAGGGCTACCGTGCTGTCGTTTCAAGCTTTTTCGCCATGCGGCATGACATAACTCAACTGCTGCGCCACAAAGCCGTCAAATGCCGTGATCAAGGGAACGAAGCGGGAAGCGTCCTGCTCCAACTGCATCAGGGCATAGCACGTCGCTTCCAGGGTCGATAACTGGTCTGGCGCATGCGCCTTGCGGATCAGATAATGGGAAGCGGGTGTATCGCGCAGCGGCAGGCGCGGCAGCTGTTGCAACAGGGGATTCAGATACAGCATCTTGCGGCTCTTGCGCCAGGTGGCGTCCAGCACCACCAGCCGCAATTGGCTCGAAAATCGGGCCGGATCGAGCAAGATGGACGGGTCGAGCGCTGGCGGCGGCGCGATGCCCAGCGAACGGTCGCCTGGCGTATCCGGGTACAGCAGCACATTGTGCTTGTCGGCCAGCAGTTCAGCGAGCGCCTCCGGGGCAAACTGTTCGCCCGTCAGCAGGCGGCTGTTGGGCAGGCTCAGATGCAGCAAGCGGGCGCTGCCCTTGGCGTTGTGGACTTCCAGCGGATGCTGGAGGATCAGCACGTCCACGGCGTGGGCGACGGGGGCAGTCCAGCGACAAATGCAGCTGGACGCAGCGCGCAGGCAAACCGGGCAGCGTGCGCGTTTGGCGGGTTCAGCCTGGAAGGAGGATGCGGCGCCAGGGCTGGCGATCGCGCTGGAAATAGAGCGGGAGGTACGGCGGGTGGTCATGGCGGAGCGCGTTCGCGGCTGTCTTCAAGCCGCGATTGTAGCGCCCGTGCCATGCCAAGGGAAAGCTGCGCTTAAAACACCTGCGCTTAAAACTCTTCCCAGTCGTCGGCACCGGATGCCACCGTCGTCTTCGGTGTGCGTGCACGCACAGCTTCCGCTGGCGCCGCCTTGCCCGGCGCAGGCGCGGCCACGGCGGGTGCCGGCGTCCGCGGCGTGGCGTGCCGCATGGCAGGCCGCACCGCAGCTTTGATGGGCGCCGACGCCGTCACGGACGGGCCAGCACTGGCCGAAACATAGCGCTGTGTGGCATCGAGCTTGAACACGCCCACCACGTCGGCCAGCTTGGCTGCCTGTTCCTGCATGGATTCGGCCGCCGCCGCCGCTTCTTCCACGAGGGCCGCGTTTTGCTGCGTCACCTGGTCCATCTGGCCGATGGCCCGGTTGACTTGTTCGATGCCGGTGCGCTGCTCATCGCTGGCGTCGGTGATCTGGTTCATGATCTGCGTCACGTGGCTGATGCTTTGCACGATCTCGTCCATGGTGCGGCCCGCCTTGTCCACCAGTTGCGAACCGGCCTCGACCTTTTGCACGGAATCGTCGATCAAGCCCTTGATTTCCTTGGCCGCCGCGCTAGAGCGCTGCGCCAGGTTGCGCACCTCGGAGGCCACGACGGCAAAACCACGGCCCTGCTCGCCGGCGCGGGCCGCTTCGACGGCCGCGTTCAGGGCCAGGATATTCGTCTGGAAGGCGATGGCGTCGATGACGCTGATGATGTCGACGATCTTGCGCGAGGAATCGTTGATCGAGCCCATGGTGCTGACCACTTCCGAGACCACCACGCCACCCTTGCTGGCGATCTGCGAGGCGTCGATGGCCAGCTGGTTGGCGCTGCGCGCATTGTCGGCGTTGAGTTTCACGGTGGAGGTCAGCTCTTCCATGGACGATGCCGTCTCTTCCAGCGAACTGGCCTGCTCTTCCGTGCGCGACGACAAGTCCAGGTTGCCGGCCGCGATTTCGCTCGACGCCGTGCTGATCGATTCGGTGCCGGCGCGCACCTGACCCACGATACTGACCAGTTTATCGTTCATGTTTTTCAGCGCGTGCATCAATTGCCCCGTCTCATCGCGGCTTTCCACGACGATATGGCTGGTCAGGTCGCCGGCGGAAACGGCTTGCGCCACCTCGACTGCACGCGTGATGGGACGCGTGATCGAGCGCGTGATCCAGTAGGCGCAGGCAATGCCCAGCAAGATGGCCACCACGCCCAGCGAGATCAGCAGCAGGCGGCCGTTTTCGTAGCGCGAACGAATTTGCGCAGCCGTTTCGTCGAGCAATTTGGCTTCCAGCAGTTCCAGCTTCTTCAACGACGCCAGATAGATGTCGCGCTTGGCGACCATGTCGCCTTCGTACAGGCGCTTGCCCAATTCCAGATCGCCCGCATTCTTGGCCTTGAACACATTCTTGCGTACTTCCGTGTAAGCCTTGCGCGTGCTCAGCACCTCCTGGTACAGCGATTGCTCTTCGGCATTCAGCTCGCTTTTGCCGATAGCGTTCTGAATTTCCGTGGCGCGTGCCGACGAGACGGCCATTTCCTGTTCAAACTGCTTCTGGTGTTCGGGATCGCCGACTTTCCAGGCGGCCGCCGTGCGCGCCGCGTTCACCTCGATGACCTTGGTCCATTCACCAATCAGGCGCTCGTTGCGCACCTTGACGTTGACCAGCGCATCGGTTTCCTTGCTGGCGCTTTGCATCTGCACGATGCCCACCACGGTCAGGGTCGTCAACAGGAGCAGGACGGCGGCAAAACCGCCACCGAGACGTACGCCGATTTTGAGGTTTTTCATTGCGTGATTCCTATCTGAAAAAACAATGCACAGACGCCACGAAACCGACGTGCTGCTACGTATCAATATAGCAGGCATCTGCCGTGCGGCAATCACGAGCGGCGACGCAACGGCAGGCGCGTCACCAGAATGGCAGCACGCCGCAGCGCACCACTTTGGAGCAGATTGTGAGTGAATCAGGATGGTATTGCAAGAAATAACATGCAGAAAAGCAACAACCAGAAGACGGTATGCCGCCACGAACGGGCGGCAGGCAAGCAAGGTCAGTTTTGCTTCACATAGATCAATTTTGATGTATCGAAACCCAAGCCGCCGGCTTTCTCGATCAGGCGCCGCTGCAAGGCAGGATCCATGGTGGGCGTGCGCGACAGCAACCAGAAGTAGGACTTGTCGGGGCCGCTGATCATGGAATAGCTGTAATCATGCTGGTCCAAATCAAACACGATGTAGGAACCATAGAAGGGCCCGAAAAACGACACTTTCAGGTAGCCCACGTCTTTCTTGTAGACGAAATACGCCTTGCCTTCCGCTTCCTTCCACTTCGCGTCCGCATCCTGGTAGCCGCGGTTGAGCACTTTCAGGCCGCCATCCTGGCGCAGGCTGTAGTCGGCCGTCACGTGGCTCAGGCCCCGCTCGAACGAGTGGTCGAGGCGCGCGATCTCATACCATTTGCCCAGATAACGGGTCGTGTCGAAATTGCTGACAGGTACAATATTCTCGGGCCGGCCTACGCAGCCGGCCAGCACGAGCACACATAGCAATAATATTCTTTTCATGTTTTTCTCCATCGGGTTGAATCAGTCAGGGCAGCAGCGCGCGGTCCAGGATGCGGCGAATTGCGCCATTGGCTTGCATGCGCACGATGGCCGCATTGAATTGTTCGATAAAGTCATCGCGATAAGGGTAGGCGGCAGGCCGGCGCTCCGTAAAACCCAGGTGGCCCTGCTGGCTGGCCAGCTGCGCGGTTTCCTGTATCGCCTGCATCGGCGTGCCCGGCGCACCCTCGCGCCGGATGCGCTGCAATTCCCACTGCGCCGACAGGCGGTCGCTGACATAGCAATCGATACGCCCGCGCATCAGCTTGAGCAGATTCGTGCGCGTGCCCTTGGCCGTATCGAACACGATGCTGGCCGCTTGCAGGGCTGCCGTCTGTTGCGCATCGCCCAGCAAAAAACCCGCGTTCACGCCGATGTGCAGGCCGCCGTAATCGGCGGGCCATTGCCGCAGCGCGCGCTTCGCCAGCACGTCCTGGTTGCACAGCACCACCAGCTGCTCCATCAGCAACGGCACGGAATAGCGCACGTACGGCCGCTCGCTGCGCCACGAATACGGCGGATACAGGGCAAACGCCTCGCCTGTCTGCAGCATCAGCACGCCCCGTTTCCACGGCACGGGACGCAGTTGCACCGCATATTGCGGCATCGATTGCACGGCTTCGCGCACGATCTCCGTGTAGATGCCTTTCAGCTGGCCGTTGTCGACGTAGGAGTACGGCGGATAATCGTCGTCGCCATAGATCACCAGCGGCGTCGCCCCTTCCGCCCGCGCACTGGCAGCGAGGAACAGGCATAGCGCGGCAGGCAGGATGAACATTCTGGACATGCCGGAAGATTAGCATGGAAGCGCGCAAACCAATCATCCGTTCGCGCTGTTCGTGCCCAGCATTTCGTCGAGTTGCGCCAGGGTGCTTGAATCCTTCACGACGGCGCGCAGCCACAGGTGCAGCGGCAGCTCGCCCCAGCTGGCGGCCTTGTCGGCCAGGTAGGCGACGGGGCTGTGCGGCTCCGTGCGGCGGAAAAAATCGGCCACCTGACGCAGCTGGGCCAGCGCCTGCTGGCGCTGCACGATGGCGCCCCCGCCTGCGCCTGCGTCAGCGCCCTGGCCAGCGGCCCTCGGCGCGCCGGCAAAGTCCGCATCCGGTGACAGCGGCGCGATGAAATGAATGGCGTTTTCCAGCGCTTCGCGCGCGGCGCGAAAACTCGGACCGTCGACGCCGAAACGCGCGTCGACGCTGCGTTCGAACGCCAGCAGCGACTGCATGCAGTATTGGGCATCGGCCAGCAGGCCGTCGGAAAAGGCGCGCGAGTTCCTTTGCCGCGCCGCCTCCATCTGCGCCAGGGTCACGCCTTCGTCGTGGCGCGCATCGCCCCAGCCCTGCTCCGCCGCGCCCGGCGCCAGGCTGGCGGCCGCACGCTGGCGCGCCGCATCGAAATCCTGCAGCGAAAACAGGCCGTCGGCCCCTTCGGTCAGCGGGATCTCGCGCAGCAGCTGCGGCGTGCGCGAGAGCAGCCAGAAGACATTGCCGATACGCTGCTCCTGGTCGCCCTCTTCCGCCGGCGGATACAGGCCATCCCAGTAACGCTCGCACAGGCCGGCCAGCAGCGCGTAGCCGTCGCCCAAGCCGCGGAAGTGGCGCGTTTTCGCGTGCGCTTCGGCCAACCACACGGCCACGCGCAAATCCTTGCTGTGCGTGGCGATCAGCTGTTCGCAGCGCGTCGCCACGAAAGGCCAGTCGGCTTCCTTCAGCGCCGTCACCCACTCGCCCTGGTCCAGGCTCGGGTCGTCGTGCTGGCGCGCGCGCGCGATGGCGTCGAGCTCCTGGCTGAAGGTGATGTCTTCGCCGCAGGGACTGACGGCGCTGACGGGGTGCAGCAACTGCTCCAGATTGAACATGGTGCCCTCCGCGGGGTGACGTTACTTGCTGACGTTATTTGATGGTGTATTTGAACTGCCCCTGCTTATTTGCAGTGACGCGTATCGATGCGACCGGCTCGCCTGCCGCCATGCGCGCCAGCACCGCTTCGGCGATCGCCGGCAGCAGGCTGCCGTTGAGAATTTGATCGACATTGCGCGCGCCCGAATCGACCTCGGTGCAGCGCGCCAGCACGGCGTCGACCAGGCCCGCATCATGGCTGAACTGCGCCTGGTGGTTGCGCGCGATGCGCGCGCCTATCCTCGCCAGCTTCAGGGCGATGATTTCGGCCAGCACCGCGTCGTTCAGGGGATAAAACGGCAGCACTTTCAGGCGCCCCAGCAGGGCCGGCTTGAAGTGCGCCACCAGTTGCGGGCGCACCAGTTCTTCCAGCGCGGCCGGCGTGGGCAAGTCTTGCGCGACCCGGTTCAGGCAGGCGGCCATCATGGCGCCGGACCCCAGGTTCGACGTGGCGATGATGATGGTGTTGCGAAAATCGACTTCGCGCCCTTCCGCATCATCGAGCACGCCCTTGTCGAACACCTGGAAGAACAATTCGAGCACGTCGGGGTGAGCTTTTTCCGCCTCGTCGAGCAGCACCACGCTGTAGGGCTGGCGCCGCACGGCTTCCGTCAGCACGCCGCCTTCGCCATAGCCGACATAGCCGGGCGGCGAGCCTTTCAGGCCGGCCACGCTGTGCGCTTCCTGGTACTCGCTCATGTTGATGGTAATGAGCTTGCGCTCGCCGCCGTACAGCAGGTCGGCCAGCGCCAGCGCCGTTTCCGTCTTGCCCGTGCCCGACGGCCCCGTGAACAGGAACACGGCTTGCGGCTTGTTCGGGTCGTCCAGGCTGGCGCGCGCCGTGCGCACGCGCTGCGCCACCGCGTCGATGACGTGGTCCTGTCCCAGCACCCGTTCGCGCAGCGCGCCCTCCAGGGTCAGCACCGTGCGGATCTCGTCCTTGAGCATTTTTCCCAGCGGGATGCCGGTCCAGCCGGCGACGATGCCGGCCACCACCTGCGCATCGACTTCCAGCGGCGACAGCGGCGCTTCTCCCTGCAGGGCCGCCAGCTCTTCCTTCAGCGCCAGCAGGCGCGCCGCGCCGATCTCGCCCGGCCGCTCGCCGCGCAGCTGCGCGCGCAAGTCACCGATCTGCGTCACCAGCGTTTTTTCGCGCTCCCAGCGCTGCGCCAGCGCCGCGATCTGTGCCTGTCCTTCGTCATGCTCGCGCCGCAGCTGCGCCAGGTGCGCAGCGCCGGCTTTGTCGGGCACTTCGCCATCGGCCGCTTCGCGGCTCAGGGCGGCGATTTCCGCACCGATGCGTTCCTGCCGCCGGTTCGCGTTTTCCAGCTGCGCCGGCGTGGCGCGCTGGCCCAGCGCCACCTTGGCGCACGCCGTATCGAGCACGCTGATGGCCTTGTCGGGCAGCTGACGCCCGCTGATGTAGCGGTGCGACAGGCGTACCGCCTCGACGATGGCGGCGTCGCGCACGCGGATGCCGAAGTGGCGCTCCATCAGCGGCGCCATGGCGCGCAGCATGGCGCAGGCGATGTCTTCGCCCGGTTCTTCCACCTTCACCACCTGGAAGCGCCGCGCCAGCGCCGCATCCTTTTCAAAGTACTTTTTGTACTCGCTCCAGGTGGTGGCGGCGATGGTGCGCAGGGCGCCGCGCGCCAGCGCCGGTTTCAGCAGATTGGCCGCGTCATTCTGTCCCGCCTGGCCGCCGGCGCCGATCATGGTATGCGCCTCGTCGATGAAGAGGATGATCGGATGCGGGCTTTTCGCCACCTCGTCGATGACATTTTTCAGCCGGCTTTCGAACTCGCCCTTCACGCTGGCCCCCGCCTGCAGCAAGCCCATGTCGAGCGCGTGGATGTGCGCGCCCTGCAGCACCTCGGGCACGTCGCCGGCAGCGATGCGCAGGGCCAGGCCTTCCACCACGGCCGTCTTGCCCACGCCCGCCTCGCCCGTGAGTATCGGATTGTTCTGGCGCCGGCGCAGCAGGATGTCGACGGCCTGGCGTATCTCGGTCTCGCGGCCGATCACGGGATCGAGCTTGCCGTCGCGCGCCAGCTGCGTCAGGTCGGTGGTGAACTGGTCCAGCGCCGGGGTTTTGCTGGCCAGGGCGGCAACAGGATCTTCGGACAGGTCGGCAAGCTGCGGCACCGCCGCGCTTTCCTCTTCATCAGAACCTGCCGTCAGCTTGTCCGGATGGTGTTTCAACTGCTCCACGCTGAAGCGGGCGAACAGCTTCGAGCCGCGGTACGCGAGCTGCGACAGTTCCGGCTCCGTCAGCAGCGCCAACAACAGATGGCGGCTGCGGATGGGCCCTGGCCGCGTCGTGTCCAGCGAAGCGATCAGCCAGGCGTGTTCGAACAGCAGCGGCAAGTGGCGCGAAAACACGGGCGTGCGCGCGCTGCCCGTCCTGAAGCCGCCGATCTCGCGGCGCAAATCCGCCTCCAGCGCCGTCAGGCTGATTTCGCTGCGCCGCGCGATGGTGACGAAATCGCTGCGCTCCTGCTCCAGCAGCGCCAGGAACAGGTGCTCGACATCGACTTCGTACTGGCCCAGTCCCACGCAGATGGCGGCGGCGCGGGTGGCGGCCGTGCGCGCCGTGTCATTGAGTTTGGCGATCAAGGTTTTCAAATGATTGCTCATGCGGCGGCTCCCTTGCGGTTGATCGAATAGCGCAGCGACGACGGCTGCAGCACGGCGTCGAAATTGACCGCCTCGCCGCCGGCCATCACGGCCAGGGTGCCGCTGATGACGAAGCCGACGCGGTTGATGCTGCCCGCTTCGCGCTCCAGGCGGGCGCGCACATTGCGCAGGCGCGGTTCATGGCGTTCGATGGCCGCCTTCAGCGCTGCGCAGATGCGGGCGCGGTCATCGCTGCTAGACAGGCACATGCCTGCGAAATCGATGAGGCCATAGTTGACGATGGAGGCCGCGCATTCCGGATAGGCGTCGAGCGCGCCGGGCGGCAGGGCCACGCGCGTGTTGAGCAGTTCCTCCAGGTCGCGCGCCACCGCATCCTTCAATTGTTCCAGCGACAGGCGCACCGCCACGCCGCCCGCCGCACCGCCGCCGTCATCCATCAGGCGGTCAAACAGGCCAGGTACATAACTGTCCATGCGCTCTCCTGAAAAATCGGCGCGGCGCGCGGCGAAGGTGGCCGCCGCGCGCCGCGCACCATGGATCAAGCCACGCGGTTCGCGGCCAGGTCCCAGCCGCCCGAAGTATTGCCGCCGGCGCCGCCCGTCACTTTTTGCTGCGTGTATTTCCACTTCACTTTCGAGAATTTGAAGCCGACGTGTTCACCGAGGATGTCGCCTTCTTCCACATTCGGCGTCACGGCACCGATCAATACGTTCTCGATTTCGATTTCAAAATACTTGACGCGCTCCCCTTGCCCGTCGGCGCGCATGAATTCGAAGCGCGCCTTGGGGATGGTCTTGCCGGCCGAGCAGGTCTGCAACAGCACCGGCGAGGCCAGGTCGGCCAGCTTGGAGATGACGATGTCCTTGTGTTCGCAGCGTTCGGCCGTGTGGCCGCCGCCCGTCGAGGCGGTGGCGGACTTCGGCTGCTCGACGCTCCAGCTGACCGATTTGCATTCGATCCAGTCCTTGTGCTTGTCATCGGTGGACTCGCCTTTGATGCCGTCTATCTGCAGATATACATCGATTGCCATGGTGTGCTCCTCTGGTTGAAAGATGGGTAATTCAGGAATTGGTCGACTTCGGCAACTCCGCGACCAGTCGGAGCGAAACGGATAATTCATCGAGCTGGAAGTGCGGCCGCAGGAACGACACGGCGCGGTACACGCCGGGCCGGCCCGGTACTTCATGTACCTGCACGGACGCCTCGCGCAGCGGGAACTGCGCCTTCTGTTCCTGGCTGGCGTTATCGTCGAGCAGCACGTACTGCATCAGCCAGCGATTCAGAAAATCTTCCACGCTGGAGGCGGCGGCAAAGCTGCCGATCTTGTCGCGCATCATGGCCTTCATGTAGTGCGCGATGCGCGAGACGGCGAAGATGTACTGCAGCTGCGACGACAGCACCGCGTTGGCGTTGGCCGCGTCGCTGTTGTACTTGCGGCTTTTCTGCGCCGACTGCGCGCCGAAAAACGCCGCATACGCCGTGTTCTTGCAATGCACCAGCGAGATGAAGCCCAGGTCCGACAACTCCTTTTCGCGCCGGTCGGTGATCGCCACTTCGGCCGGGCATTTCAGGGCCACGTCTCCCTCGTCCGTCTTGAAGGTGTGGGTCGGCAGGTCGTCCACCAGGCCGCCGCCCTCCACGCCGCGGATGGCGGCGCACCAGCCGTAGTCGGCAAAGGCGCGCGTCAGCTTGCTGCCAAACGCATACGCGGCGTTACACCACAGGTATTTGTGATGGTCGCTGCCGTCGACTTCCTCGACAAAGTTAAAACCGTCGACCGTGGTGCCGTCGACGGGATTGAACGGCAGCCGGCCCAGGAAGCGGGGCAAGGTCAGGCCGACATAGCGCGCGTCCTCGGATTCGCGGAAGGCTTTCCATTTCGCGTACTCGACGGTATCGAACACCTTGGCCAGGTCGCGCGGCTTGCCCAGGTCACCGTAGCTTTCCAGGCCAAACAGTTCCGGCGCAGCCGAGGCGATGAAGGGCGCGTGCGCGGCGGCGGCGACGTGCGACATCTGCTCGACGAAATACATGTCTTCTGGCTGGCGCGAGATGGCGAAGTCGCCCAGCAGCGCGGCAAATGGCGCACCGCCGAAGGTGCCGAATTCCTCTTCATACACCTTCTTGAACATGCTGCTCTGGTCGAACTCCAGCGCGGCCTGGAAATCCTTCACCAGTTCGCGCTTGGTGGCGTTGAACATGCGGATCTGCAGGCGCGTGCCCGTGTCGGAATTGCCGACCAGGTAGCGCAGCCCCGTCCAGCTTTGTTCGAGCTGCTGGAACGGCGCCGCGTGCATGATTTCGCTGAGCTGGGCCGAAATCAGGCGGTCGATCTCCGCCACGCGCGCGTCCAAGGTGGCCGACAGGCTGCTCGACATCAGTACCGTGCCGTCGAGCACCTGCGCCACCAGTTCCGAGATCAGGTCACGCGCGCGCGCATGTTCGGCACCGGACTTGGCGACGCGGCTTTGCTCGACGATCTGGTCGAGCAAATCGGTCGCGGCCGGCGCGCCGGGCGTGGATACTGCTAGGGCCTCTGCCTGGGTACTCATCTCAATCCTCCTGCGCTTGGAACTGCGGTTTCAGGGTAGCCAGGCTGTCCGTGTTGTTCAGCACTTCCGTCAGCAAGTCTTCCAGCTTGTCGTTGCCGGCCAGCTTGTTGCGCAGGTCGGCCAGCTTGGTGCGCGCCTCGAGCAGCTTGCGCAAGGGATCGACCTGGCGCACCACCGATTCCGGGCGGAAGTCGTCCATCGAGCGGAAGTGCAGATCGACGGCGAACGTGCCGCCCGCCTCGCTGATACGGTTCGGCACGGCGAAACGGGCTACCGGCTCCACGCCGGCCAGCACTTCGTCGAAATTGGCGCTGTCGATGGAAACGAACTTGCGCTCCTTCAGGCGTTTTTTCTCGCTGTCAGGGTTGCCGCCAAAGTCGCCCAGCACGCCGACCACGAAGGGCAGCTCCTTGTTTTCAATCGCGTCGCCGATCTCGACGTCATAGGTCATTTGCACGCGCGGCGCGCGTACCTGCTTCAGGCGTTTTTGCACGCTGTCGGACTTGGACATGTCGCTTCCTTTGCAAGGAGATGGTGGGGATGCTCGCTTATTTCAGGCCGCTGAACGGGTCGGCCGCGCTGCCTTGCTGCGCCGCGCCCTTCGCCGCCGGCGTACCGGAACCGGCCGCGCGCTTGCCGGCCGCCGGCGGGCGCCTGGCCGGCGGCACCAGGACGTCTTCGCCTATGCTTGCGCGCAGCAGCTTGGCCAGGTCCTGCGCTTCCGAGCGCAACGAACCATTCAGATTGTTTTGCCGCGACAGATCGGCCAGCGCCTTGCCGGAAAGGCGCAAGCCGCTGACGGCGACGATGCTGTTGGCCACCTTGTCGTCCGGGTCGCGCTCCAGCGCTTCAAGCGCATGGCCGATGGCGTCGCCGTACTGGCCGCGGTCGAACTTCATCTGCGCCATTTGCAGCCACGGCGCCTTGTCGGCGGGATAGCTCGCGCCGCCGCGCTGAAGCAGGGTCATGGCACGCTCGTACTGGCCGGCGCGCGCCGCCGCATCGGCGTCGCTCATCACTTGCGCCAGGGTCGCCGCGGCAGGTTTTGGGGACGCCGACTGGTCCGGCGTGGCGCAGGCGGCCAGCAGCAAGGCGCTGGCAAGGCAGACAATACGGAGCGATATCGTGGCTGGCTTCATCGGGGTACTCCTTCACGTGGAGGACGCTACCGCTGGGAAAGATGGGCGGCGTGAAGACTATTATTGATCGGCAATTTTTTACCAAATTGAGATTAATCAGCAAAGAAGAAGTTCCACGCTGCAGCCGCGCAGGACGACATGAATCCTGATCTGGCGCAGTAATTGTCTTGATCGCAGACCGATCTTGCGCCAACGCAAGCAGGTCGCCCGTGCATGCGTTTAAATGACTGCAACACTTTTGTTTCCACACTTCATCTTGCAAAGGTCGCCCATGCCACCTGACGCCCTACTCCGCCCGGCCCGCGCCACCGCGCTACCGTTGCTGGCATTGCTGCAAGCGTTGCTGCTGACCGGCTGCGCGGGCGGCGCCATCGGCACCCTGGCCAACGCGGCGCTGCAAATGGCCGGCGTGGCCAAGCCGCCGCCGGAACTGCCCGACGCGCAGCAGCCGCCGCGCAATGTCAGCATCCGCCTGCACGCGGCGCAGCGCCTGAACACCGATGCCGACGGCCGGCCGCTGGCGCTGGTGGCGCGCATCTACAAGCTACGCCAGAGCGCCGCCTTCGAGCAGGCGCCTTACGACAGCTTCCTCGACGCGCAGCGCGAAAAAGCGGCGCTGGGCGCCGACCTGATGGAAGTCAAAGAGGTGCTGCTGGTGCCGGGCCAGCGCTACGAAGTGCAGGAAAAAGTCAGCAAGGAAGCGTATTTCATCGGCGTCGTGGCCCTGTTCCGCGCGCCTGCGACACAGCGCTGGCGCGCCACCTTTGCCGCCGCCGACGCGGAACGCAGCGGCATCACCGTCGGCCTGCATGCGTGCGCGCTCAGCATCAGCGGCACGTCCACGCTGTCGGCCCCGCGCTGCCAATAGCACCAACAGACACGCCACACATTCAAGGAGAAACGAGATGGGCATGGCAGCGAAAGTCTTGTGGGGAGAAGGCCTGTTCCTGCGGCCGCAGCATTTCCAGCGCCAGGACCAGTATCACGAAGCGCGCCTGCATCACACGGCCAGCGCGCTGCATCCCTACCTGTGGGGCGTGGCGCACATGGAGTGGGACCTGGCGGCGCTGAAGACGGGCACCCTGCGCCTGCAGGCCCTGTCGGCCATCTTCCGCGACGGCGAAGTGTTCGAGGCGCTGGGCGACGGCGCGCCCGGCAGCGATATCCTGCCCCCGCCGGTGGACCTGGAAGCGCTGCCGCCGGCGGTGCAGGAAGTGACGTATTACGCGGCCCTGCCCATCCTCAACCGCGAAGGCGTGAATTACACGGCGCAGGCGTCAAACGCCGGTACGCCGGCGGCCACGCGCTTCGCGCACGCCATGCACGCCACGCCCGACCTGTTTACGGAGTCCGCCGTGGCCGACGTGGCCTATCTGAAAAAGACCGTGCGCCTGATTCCCGACAGCGAGGCGCGCGGCTCCTACGACTGCCTGCCGCTGATCGCCCTGCGGCGCACGGTATCGGGCGGCTTCGAACCCCTGCCCTCGTTCATGGCGCCCAGCCTGGCGATCGCCGGCGCGCCGCGCCTGCAAGGCGTGCTGGAACACCTGCTCGACGCCTTGCAGGCGAAAGTGAGCGCGCTGCACGGCCACCACCGCGAACCGAGCCGCAACGTGATCGAGTTCCGCTCGGGCGACGTGTCCTCGTTCTGGCTGCTGCACACGGTCAGCACGGCCGCCGCCGCGCTGATGCACTATGTGCGCCACCCGGCCCTGCATCCGGAGCGCCTGTACGAGGCGCTGCTGGGCCTGGCGGGCGGCCTGCTCAGCTACTCCAAGCACTACACCCTGGCCAGCCTGCCCGCCTACGACCACGCGCAGCCGGGCGCCTGCTTCGATGCCATCGACGCGATCATCCGCGAACTGCTCGACACCGTCATCTCGTCGAAGTATTTTTCCATCGCCCTGCTGGAAGACAAGCCCTCGTACTACCTGGGCAAGCTCGATTCGGGCAAGATCGACCAGCACACCACCCTGTACCTGGCGATACGCGCCGCCATGCCCGCCGTCGAGCTGGTGGACGTGGTGCCGCTGCGGGTGAAAGTAGGCGCGCCCGACGACGTGGAAAAATGCGTGCTCACGGCCATGCCCGGCCTGAAACTGTCGCATGCGCCGCAAGTGCCGGCGGCCATTCCCGTGCGGCCCGACACCTATTATTTTGCGATTGAAAACCGCGGCGCGCTGTACGAGCAGATGCTCAAGGCGCAGTCGATTTCCGTCTACGTGCCGGCCGGCATACGCGACCTGCAGCTGGAACTGATCGCGGTGACGGCATGAGCCAGCTCATCGAACGGCGCGCGGCGCCCTCCCTGCTGGGACCACGCGGCGCCGCCCCGGCAGGCAGCAGCCGGCATGCGGGCAGCGCCCTGCTGGATCTGATGCACGAAGGCTTTTACATGCTGTTCATGCTGAAGCACGGTTCGGCGCCCGGCGACGAGCAAAGCTTCATGGACCGCATCACGGCCTTCCTCGACGACTTCGAACGCGAAGCGAAGAAGATCCGCGCCGATGGCGACGATATCGAGGCGGCCAAGTATGCGTTCTGCGCGGCCGTCGATGAAATCATCCTCGCCTCGCCGTTCGCCCTGCGCAAGCAGTGGGAGCGGCGCCCGCTGCAGCTGCTGATCTTCGGCGACCAGCTGGCCGGCGAACACTTCTTCGACCGCCTCGACGCCTTGCGCGGCAAGGGCGCCATGCGCGTGCAGGCGCTGCAGGTGTTCCACATGTGTTTATTGCTGGGATTCCAGGGCAAGTATGCGATCGACGGCGGCGAAAAACTCAGCTATCTGACGGCGCGCCTGGGCGACGAGATCGCCCACATCAAGGGCAAGAGCCGCGGCTTCGCGCCGCGCGCGGAACGCCCCGACCAGGTGGTCAACAAACGCGGCAGCGACGTGCCGCTGTGGGCGCTGTCGAGCTTTTTCGCCCTGCTGGCCATCTGCGCCTACCTCGGTCTGAAAACGCATCTGACGCGCGGCACGCAAACGACCCTGGCCGCGTATGCGGACCTGGTCAAGCTGGCGCCGCGGCCCGCGCACCTGACCATTACTCTGCCCTGATCATTGCGCATGTCCCATTACGCGTGCTTCATTGAGCAATGCGGAACTCGATGCGCCGGTTTCTCGCCCGGCCATCAGCCGTGGCGTTGCTGGCCACGGGACGGTCCGGCCCCTGGCCCGACACCAGCACGGTATCGGCCGCGACGCCCTTGCTGGCCAGGTAGGCGCGCACGGCTTCGGCCCGTGCCTGGCTCAGGGCCACGTTGCTGGCGCGCAGGCCCGTGTCGTCCGTATGGCCGATCACCTCCACCTTGCGGCCCCGCAGCCTGAGCATGGCGGCCGCCATCTCGTCGAGGATGGCCTGGCCGGCCGGCGTGATGGTGGCCTTGCCGCTGTCGAATTCAATGATGCGTTTATCGAGCGCCGCATCGAGCAAGCCCTGCTCGGCCTCGGCCGCCTTGACACGCAAGCCATTGTTGACGGTGTAGGTGGGATTGAGGCTGGTGGCGATATCGCTGGCGATCTGCTGGCGCTGCGCCTCGTTCGCCACTTCGCCGCGCACGCTGACGTTGTTGCCGGCTATGCTGATCTGCCCCCGTGAAATCAGCTTCAGGTTCGGCGCGATCAGCTTTTGCACGTAGCCGTTCCAGTTGGCCGGCACCGCCACATTGCCGATGCTGATCTGGTCGACCACGCGCTCGGCGCCATACAGTTCGCGCAGGCGGCCCAGCACGGCCGCCTTGCCCGCCTCGTCGGCCAGGGTGCCCGTGACGAGGATCTGGCCCGGCATCGGCGTCTGCGGCGCTTGCGCCTGGGCGTGGCAGGCAGTGGCGGCAAGCTGCAGCAGGAAGAAAACGGTTGGTTTCATCGCAATCCCTCAGGTAAAGGTATCCGTGAACATGGCGCAGGCCGAGCGCAGCGACAGCTGCTCCTGCTGCAAACAGGCGGACAA
This sequence comes from Janthinobacterium sp. HH106, assembly GCF_001758725.1. Taxonomy (NCBI): domain Bacteria; kingdom Pseudomonadati; phylum Pseudomonadota; class Betaproteobacteria; order Burkholderiales; family Oxalobacteraceae; genus Janthinobacterium; species Janthinobacterium sp. HH106. The sequence continues at coordinate 242,626 of NZ_LRIC01000008.1, forward strand.
CCGGCGCAGCGCCGATGCGTGTCCCAGCTGCTCCTCGACCCAGTCGAGCTGGTCGAAGATGATCAGCCGTTCGCTGCCGGCCTGCGGATCGATCAGCGCGCGCAAGCCATGCGGGTCGGCGCCGCAAAAACCGATCACCAGCACGGGCGCCTCGTCGAGGTGGGAAAAGAACAGCGCCAGTTCGAAATCGGCCTGGCGCAGGAAAGGCGCGATCAGATGCAGCCAGAAGCTGGCCACCAGGTCGCGCAGCTGCGCGTCTTGCGGCAGCGGCAGCACCAGGCTTTTTTCCAGGCGCGGCAAGCCGCTCCGGCGCACCGGCTGCAGCAGCAGGCCCAGGCCCAGCAGCAATTCGCGCACCGTCACGGGGAACGCGGGCGAAGCGAGCATCGTTTGCAGGCCATGCACGGTCTGCGCCTGCAAAAAGGCGGCCAGCCGTGCCGCGTGCTCAGGCGCGGCCGGTTCGACCTCCACCACGTTGCCAGCCAGCGCCAGCAAGGCAGGACCCGGCTCCGGGCTGGCCACGATGCCTTGCGACAGCTGCTCCACGCGCTGCCACAGCGGCGCCAGCGCCAGCGGGCTGCAGCCGACGAAGGCTTCAGCATCATCGATTTCCAGCGCGCCCATGGCCATGAAGGGAAAGCGCCGCTGCGACTGGTCGTTGCTCGCTTCCAGGCGCCCGGCGATGGCGCGCCGGCTGCGCATGCCGACGAAGGCAAAGCGCAGCGGCGGCAAGGCGTCGTAATTGAGCTTCCAGCGCGGTTCCACCGTCAGCGCAGTCATGACCTGCGCCAGCCAGTCGTCGAGCAGCTGCACCAGCGCGTGATTGTCGCAAGCCTTGATGAAATCGCCGCGCGCGGGGATCTTGCCGAAGTAACCGAGGCGCACCTGCTGTTGCGCGCGCATCATGGCGACACTCCCGCAGCCGCGGCGATGACCGGCACAGGAGCCGGAGCACCCACGATGGTCTCGGGCAGCTGCATGCCGCGAAAGCCCTGCTCCTGCACCGCCGCAGTTCCGCCCGCACCCGTCGCCGTCGTTTCCGCGCTGCTGGTGATTTTCAGGTCGACCGCCACGGCCACCTCGCCGCGCGTCCAGCGCAGTTCGAACACGCCGCCGTCCTTGCGCTTCTTGGCCGCCGCATCGATCATGCGCTTCAAGCCGAACTGCCCCGGCTCGTTGAACAGTTCCACCGTGCGTCCGTCGAAGGTGACGGCCGTGATGCGCGCCCCCTGCATGCCCGCCGCGCCCTGCGGCCCCGGATGGACCATGTTCGTCCACTGCGCAGGCGTGTTGCGGTAGCGCAGCTGCTGGCCGTCGATCTCCACCGTGTATTCCAGCGTGCCCGGTGCGGGCGACGGCTGGATCTGGAACACGGTTTGCGCCGCCGTCGACGTGGCCGCCACGCCGCCCGCGCCCAGCGGCGCGATCCAGCCGGGGAAGCGCGCCACCACCTGCGGCGACAGGCTGATGCCCATGTCGGCCCAGGTGCGCGGCGCCAGCACGTCGCCGCGCCGCACCACCAGGGGCCCCATGGACGTCGTGACGAATTTCGCCACCAGGCCTTCCGGGCCGAAGAACTGCCCGATCTCCAGGTTGCTCGCCTCGATGCGCGCGCTTGGGGCAAACGGATATTTGTTGGCCAGCGATTTCTGGAACGGTTCGTACACCTGCACCGCCCAGGTCTTGTTGATATCGAGTTCGGCCGGCGCGACGATGACGGCAAAGGTCTGCATCAGCGGGCGCACGAGGATGGGGCGTATCGCCTGCTTTTGCGCGTCGCTCATCCCCGTGAGCAGCTGCTCGTCGACCAGTTTCAGGGCGTCGGCCAGCTCGGAGCCGCTGCCCTCCAAGGTCTGCTGCATGAACTGGCGCGCGCCCGGCCCTGCGTCACCCTGGTTCTTCAGCAGGTTCAAGCGGCTGCGCAGTTTCGACAGCGCTTCCAGGTAGGCGCGCATCAGCGAGGCATTGTTGTCCCTGGCCGCCACCAGCTTGCCCACGCCGGCAAATTCGCGTCCCACGGGGCCCATCGGTTTGTCCAGGCGCGCCGGATCGAGCTGCGCATTGACGCCGGGACTGGCCGTCAGCTGCGACGGCGCGCGGCGCAGCACCGTTTCCTTGAACCACGCGATGATGCCCCTCTCAGCCTTGCTCAATTGGGCATTTTGCAGCGCCGGGTTGTCCCACGAAGTTTCTTCGTAAATTGCCGTCAGCAGTTTGGCGATCGGCGACGACTGCGGGTCGCCCAGGCGGTTCATCGCCTGCACGGCGCCGTCAAAACCTTTCAGGTCGGCGACGGCGACGCCCTGCACGAATTTTTGCCACTCGCGCGCGTAGTCGGCCTTGTACATGGCCACGAGGTTTTTCTCGATCTGCTCCGGACTGCCTTCCAGGGTCAGGTCGTCGGTGGAGGCGCTTTTCAGCACCCAGTCGGCGCTTTGCAGTTCGCGATTGGCGGCGTCGCGAAACGCGCCCTCGACGAACTTTTCCCAGGCCTGGCGCGTAAAGGCGCCGGAGACGGCATAGCTGCCCGCCAGCAGGGCCTGATCCTGTTCGCCGACGATACGCGCCACCGTCATGCCGGGAAAGCGCGTCGAGGCGCGGGCCTTGATGTCGGCATACACGCGCTCGCGCGCCGGCATGCCGCGCACCACGCGGCGCAGGTTTTCGCGCGCCTGGTCGACCAGCGCCAGCTTCTGCTCGATGCGCGGCCAGGACGGGTCGCCGATCTGCGCCAGGTAAAACGTCAGCAGCCGCTCGGCGCTGCGTATCATCTGCTCGCGCGGCATGGCGCCCCGGTTGCCCTCCAGCCAGCCGCGCCAGAAGCGCGTCATCTGGTCGTTCAGGTGGCTGCTTTCCGCATGCGTCTTGTCAGCCAGCATCAGATAGGTTTTCAGCGCGTTGTAAGCGTCTTCCACATTCGTCGCGCTGGCCGCCTGGTATTGCACGCTGCGCGGCGCGGCGGGCGCCGCAGCGGGCGATGCGGCGCCCGGCGTCTGCGGCGTGCGCGCCGCGGGCTGCAGCTGGTCGGCGCTGGCGTTCATCTCGAACAGCAAGGCTTCCAGCGCGCCCGCCACGGGGGTCAGCATGACCTGGCGCGCGCCGGCGAAATATTCCTCGCGCAGCTTGCGCTCCAGTAAATCGCCCTGATACAGGCCCAGGCGCAAGGACCACGGCCTTTGCTCCCGGTACGCTTCCAGCTGCTCGATGCGGTCCTGCAGTATTTCGAGCGCTTCCAGGCGCGATTGCAAGTCCAGGCGTTTCTCCTGCAGCTTCACGACTTTATTCAGATCGGCTTCGACGTTGGCCACCAGTTGGCGGTTGCCCAGGTAGGACCAGCTCCAGCCGCCCAGGCAGGCGCCCAGCGACACGGTGGCGGCAAAGAACACGGCATATTTGAAGCGCAGCCTGGCGCGGTTGGCATAGGTGGCCACCAGGTGCTTGTCGGCAAAAATCACCTTGCGGAACAACTCCAGCAGGAAATAGCCATGCTGGCGCGCGCCCGATGGCGCCGTGGCCGGGGCCGGCGCGAAGGCCAGGTCGAAGCGGCGCGCCACCTGCTGCGAGGAGGCACTGACGGGCTCGCCCTCCTGCAGCGCGCTGGTCAAGTAAAAACCGCGGAACACGGGCTGGAACTGGAATGGGTTTTCCTCGAACAGGGTGGCGATGAAGGCGCGCAGGGCCGGCTTGATGGCGGCAAATTCCAGCGGGAAGGTGAACACGCCGGGCGCCATCGTCTTGCGTTGCCGGTGCGCCATGTTGGCCAGGCTCAGCTCCGTCAAGCCATCGTGCAATTCATCGAAGCTCTGGTCGAAAAAACTCAGCAAGTCCGCCGTGGGCAGCTTGCGCTGGTAGGGCATGGTGGCGCCCCATACGCGCTCGCGCTCGCTGCGTTCGGCGTCCGCGAAAAACTCCGTGAAGCCGGCGATCAGGTCCGCCTTGGTAAACACGATGTACAGGGGCGCGAACACTTCCAGGCGCTCGATGACGTCCTGCACGCGCTTGCGCAGGCTGCGCGCCAGCTGCATGCCGACGTCGGGGTCGCCCTTCAATTCGGCGATGCTGACGGCGATGAGGATGCCGTTGATGGGCGCCTTGCGCCGGTATTTTTTCAGCAGGTCGAGAAAGCCGAACCACTCGCCCCGGTGCTCGTCGACGACGGAGTAGCGCCCTGCCGTGTCGAGCACGATGCCGTCCGTGGTGAAAAACCAGTCGCAGTTGCGCGTGCCGCCCACGCCCTGCACGATCTTGCCGTCGGCGAAAGGAAACTGCAGGCCCGAATGCAGGATGGCGCTGCTCTTGCCGGCGGCCGGATTGCCGATGATCATGTACCACGGCAATTCGTACAGGGCGGCGGCGCCCGACTTGAGGCCCAGCTTGGATGTCTTGATGGTCTCGATGGCGGCCAGCATGCCCGTGCGCACGGCGTCGAGTTCGCCCTGCTGCGTGTTGCTGGCCCTCGAGGACGAGGCCGCCTGCGCGGCGGCGATCTCGGCCTCGTTGAGGATGGCCTGGCCCAGCTCCTGCGCATTGCGCCGCGCGCGGCGACGGCGCCACAGCCACAGGCCCAGCCACGTGACAAAAGCCAGCAGCAGCAAGGCCAGCGCCCAGATCAGCGCCACTTCCAGCACCTCGGCGCCCAGGTACAGGGACACGGCCAGCGCCACGAAGCCGAAGATGGTCAGATTGCGGCTGTCGGTGAGGAAATGCCAGAGTCGTCGCAGCATGATGAGCCCAGGGTGAGGTCGCAAAACAGGAGGAACGCCGCCGCGCAGCGAGGCGGATTCGGCCCATGCTGACAGCAATGCGGCGCGCCTTTGTTGACATACGACAAGTACCTGGTGCCAGCGCACGGCCCGCGCCGGTGTGCAATTGACGCTGCGCAAGTAAGCTTGCAGCGGTGAAATTCAGGCCGGTACGCGGCGCTAGAATGGCTGGCGCGGCTTACTTGCCCGGCCCGCGCGGTTGCGGCAATTCCGTGTGGCCAAAATCCATCATGGTCCAGCGCCCGCCCCAGCGCAGGCCTACCGATTCGGCCGTCACGCCATACAAACGGTAGCCGCGCATGGCCCAGGCATTTTTTTCAGAAATGATGAGCTTTCCTTCATGCATGAATGCGCAATCGGCGGCCAGGCCGTACTGGTGATAGCTTTGAAACGCCCTCGCGTTGGTCACGTTCGGGCCTGCCGCCGCCAGCTGGTCCTGGCGCGCGGGGCTGCGATAGCCCTCCAGCAAGACCATGTCATAGCCATGCACCTCCTTCATGATCTTGAAGACCAGCAGCAGGCGTTGCGCGAAATCGTGGTCGAGCAATTGCCAGTTGCGGCTGGCGCCGCCCAGCAGCGGGCGCAGCTGCGTGACTTCGGCAGTGGAAAACAGCAGCGGCGGCAAGGTCGGTGGCGGTACCAGCTGTTCGCCCTTCAGCAAGTCGCTGACCTGGTCATTGATGACGTGTTGCTGGTCGGCATAGCCGCGCAGGGCGATGCGGTCGCTGGACAGCCAGGCCAGCAGCGGGGGCACGATGACCAGCACGCTGCCTGCCAGGCTCAGCCAGCGATGCCGCCACAGCAATTGCCAGGCGCGTGCCATGCCCGAGCCCGTGTGCTGCTGCACGCGCTGCCACTGCGCGCCGCCGCCCCGCTGCAGCCCTTGCGCGCGCCGCTGCATGCGCCAGCCCAGGTTGACGAGCGTATGCAGCACGATGGCGCGGCCGCCGGGAAACAGCAGCAGCCAGCAAGCGAGACAGGCGAGCAGGAAATACATCAGGACCAGGGCGACAAACATGGGGCGCTCCGTGACGGGAATCGGCGGGGCCGGGCAATCCATTGCTCGGCGGTATCGTTAGATCGTAGGCGTCCGCGGCCCGCATGAGCGCGGTTTACATCAAGGTCAGTCGAATTTGATCCATTGCGGAGGTGATATTTTGTCTTTACTGAAAACCGGAGATGGCCAGGCGCGCGGTCCTGACCTGCTGAGCAAGGCCGGCGCGGCGGGCGCGCGCATCGAAGGCAAGGGCATCCTGTCGCAACTCGAGCACGGCGCCGCCGCGCCCGCAGCCATGCCGGCCCCGCGCTGGCGCCCCGGCTGGCGGTACGGCGCCGCCGGCGCCCTGTGCCTGGCGGCGCTGATCATGGCCGTGCTTGCCTACGACACGGAGGTGCCGCCCCTGCCGCCGGCGCCCGCCACAGCCATGACCGAGATTCCGCCCGCGCCAGCAGCAACGGCGCTGCCGCACGCGGCACAGGCGGCCACCATCGTCAACACGGCGGCGCCGCCCTTGCCTGCTGCGGTCGCCGCCACAGCAAGCGCGCCGCCCAAGACGCCGCCGCCCGCGCGCCAGGCGGCCGCCCGCCCACAGGGAGCGAAACCGGCCGCCGCATCCGGCGACAGCGACGTCGCCTTGCTCACGGCGATGGTCGCCCATGCGCACCGGCAGGAAGGCATGGCGCCGCCCGTGCGCGACGTGGTGCTGCGCAGGCAGGAGCAGGGACAGGAACAGGGACAGGAACAGGACACGGCGGAACTGTTGCGGCGCTGTCAGCAGCTGGGCCTGATCGAAGGCATGCTGTGCCGTTCGCGCATCTGCTCGGGCCGCTGGGACAGCGATCCCGCCTGCCATTGAACGCCTGGGCGCCGCATGAAACCTCAGGCGCGCTCGGACACTTCGATCAGGTTACGGTCCGGGTCGCGCAGATACACGGAGCGGATGGGCCAATTGGCGCCCGTGCGGGACACTGGTCCTTCCTCGATGGCAATGCCCAGCGCCGCCAGATGGGCGATGAACACGTCCAGCGGCACGGCCGCGATGAAGCACAGGTCCAGCGCGCCGGGCGTGGGCAGGTCCGCCTTGGGCAGGAATTCCTTGCCGGCTTCATGCAGATTGATCTTTTGCGCGCCAAACTTGAAAGCATGGCGGCCGGTGCCGAACGTTTCCAGCTGCATGCCCAGCACGCGCGTATAGAAATCGATGCAGGCCGGTTTGTCGCGGGTGGTCAATACCAGATGATCGAGGTGGTCTATCATATAGTTTTCGGGTGAGCGGCCGCGTCCATGCGGCCTTGCAAGAAACCTTCCATCAGCGCCAGCAATGCCTGCGGCTGCTCCTGGTGCGGCGTATGCCCGCACTGCTCGACCATGGCGGGCATGGCGTTGAGGGCCTGCGCCACGATCGTGTCGACCTGGGCCGCGCTGCCGTACTGGTCCTCGCTGCCCTGCACCACCAGCGCCGGGCATTCGACGGAAGGCAGCAGGTATTCGATGTTCCAGAACTGGAAACCGTAGCTGAGCCAGGTGTCCGACCAGGCCTTGAAGATGGTTTCCGTCTTGTCGCCATGGTATTTCGCCAGCGCCCGCAGCTTGCCCGCGCCAAACGCCGCGTCCGCCACGCGGATACCATCGAGCGTGATGCCTTCGACAAACACGTGCGCCGCCTCGGTAATGATGCCACGCAAGCGCGGCGGCTGCTGCGCCGCATAGATCAGGGCGATGCTGCCGCCATCGGAGTGGCCGACGAGAAAATGGTCCTGCCCCGGCAGCAGTGCCGCCAGCACTTGCGGCAGTTCGCACAGCGCGTAGTCGTGCAAATAATGGAGTTGGCGCCGCGCCGCCAGCGGCGACGACCGCCCATAGCCATGACGGTCATACAGCAAGCCGCGGCACCCCGTCGCCTGACATAGCTGCGCGGGAAAATCTTTCCACATCGCACAGCAACCGAGTCCTTCGTGCAGGAATACCAGGCAGGGCTTGGCGGGGTCGCCTTCGATCAGTTCGTAATAGATATCGGTTTCGGCACTCAGGTTCAGTATCGGCATGGGCTAGGCTCGCAACGGGTTCCGTATCGGCAGGTCGACTGGGCCTATTGTGCCATTGTCCTGCGCCGCATGCGTGGCGGCCCCGTAAAAATAGCCTGGGGGAAAATATCTTGCCGCCTGCTTGCAAGGTGTTTGCGCCAGCACAATCGCACGCCGCTTTTCTTGCGGCCCAGCGCGCTTTCCGCCCCCGCGTATGCCTAGAATGAATTACTCCAACAGCATGGAGCAGGCGGCTACCTTATCAGCCAGGACGTGACACTGGCCGTCACGGCAGCACAGATAGGGCGTCTTGCCGCACGACGACAGGCGCGGCGTCCAAACTATCGATCAGGAGTACATCATGGAAATGAAAGTAGAACATCGCACCGGCAGCAACCTGGCACTGGATGAAACCGATACGCCGATGGAGCAGGAAGGCCAAAGCGCCCAAGGCGCGGCCGCACAGGACTTGAACCTGAGTCCCGCCGCCTTCACCACCTACTATACGTGGACGGCCAATGGCGTGCATCCTTCGGTCAACTTCGCCAATGCCAATGTGCACGCCAATTCGCGCGTATTTCTCAATATCAGCGAATATGGCGCGAATCCCCAGGACCGTTTCATCGGCGCCGCCCGCATGGCCGTGTATAACATCGCGCCATACAACGGCGGCTTCCGCGCCTGGGTGGAAATCTCCTGGGGCAGCCCGCTCAAGGTGCGCTTCGACGTGTTTGTCGATCCCTGATCCGGGCATCATTGCGCGTGCCCCTGCCACCAGCGGGATGGCATCGCGCAGGCCGTTGATACACTGACGGGATGGCAAGCATGGATGAAAACCATGCGCACATGACAAAAGGGCCACGTGTTGCCACGTGGCCCTTTGCTGCTGCTTGTTCTGGCTCCCCGACCTGGACTCGAACCAGGGACCTGCGGATTAACAGTCCGTCGCTCTACCAACTGAGCTATCAGGGAAAGGAGGCCGAATTATATACGTCAAAATTTCCCATGTCCAGTCGTTACTACATGGTTGCTGCATGGCCAGCAAAACAGGCAGCCAGGGAGCATGCCTCGCCAGGCGGCGGGCCCCGTCTGCGCGCAGCCAGGCAAGATAGTAGAATAGCCATGCCTTGCCGATACGCAAGGCGCACAACGGCATGCCGGCAGCGGGGCGTCAACCACGCCGCCGCGCGGACATGCGCTTGCAAGGTTCGCCTTGCCCCTGGCTGACTGCTCTTACCCGACATGACAGAATCAAGCGCAACCCTGGTAGACAAGGCCGGCAGCGGCGACAGCTCGGCAGAAATTGCCGAACATATGGCGGCCGCCATCGTGGCGCGCCAATTGCCGCCCGGCACGCGGCTGCGCGAAGAGGCGCTGTGCCGGCTGTATGGCGTCAGCCGCACCAAGATCCGCGCCGCCCTGCTGATTCTCTCGAAAGACAAACTCATCCGCATGGTGCCCGACAAGGGCGCCTTCGTCAGCCAGCCCACCGAAGCGGAAGCGCGCGACATCTTTGCCGCGCGGCGCATCATCGAAGCGGCCCTGGCGCGCGAATTCGTCGCGCAGGCCAAACCTGCCGACTACAGGATGCTCGATCGGCACCTGAAAGCGGAACGCCTGGCGCTGGCGCAAGCGACGCCGCTGCGCTCGCAACTGCTGGGCGACTTCCACGTCTTGCTGGCCGATATCGCCGGCAACGCCGTTCTGCGCGACATCGTGCGCGAACTGGTGGGCCGCAGCTCGCTCATCACCATGCTGTACCAGTCGGGCCACGCGGCCGCCTGCTCGTGCGACGAACACGGCCGCTTTCTCGATGCGGCACGCAGCGGCGACGCCGATCTGGCGGCGCGCCTGATGATCGAGCACCTGGCGCACGTGGAAGCGGCCTTGCGCTTCGACGGCAGCGCCGGCGACGCCAAAAAAGACCTGGTCGCCGCGCTGCTGATGTAAGCGGCGCCAAAAAAAAGGCCGCCCTGCTGGTGCGCGGGCGGCCTTGTCAGTGCTTGCAGGCAAACTTGCTATTCGCCCAGGTAGATGAACTTGAACAGGAAGATGGCGGCGATGATGTAGGCCACCACCGAGACCTGCTTGCCCTTGCCCGTCAACAGTTTCAATACCGCATAGGTGATGAAACCAAAGGCCACGCCGCTGGCCACCGAATACGTAAACGGCATCATCAGCGCCGTGATGGCGGCCGGGATGCTTTCCGTGCTGTCATCCCAGTCGATATACGTCAGTTCGCGCAGCATCAGGCAGGCCACGTACAGCAGCGCGGGCGCCGTCGCGTACGGCGGCACCGTGTGCGCCAGCGGAGCGAAGAACAGGCTGCCCAGGAACAGCAGCGCGACGGCGACGGCCGTCAAGCCCGTACGTCCGCCCGCCTGCACGCCGGCTGCGCTTTCGACGAAGGCGGTGGTGCTCGACGTGCCCAGGCAGGCGCCGGCGGCGATCGCCGTGCTGTCGGCCAGCAAGGCCTTGTTCATGCGTTCCATCTTGCCGTCTTTCAGCAAGCCGGCACGGTTGGCCACGCCCATCAGCGTGCCCGTCGCATCGAACAATTCAACCAGGAAAAACACCAGCACCACGTTGACGATGCCGATCGACAGCGCGCCCATGATGTCGAGCTTGAACAGGGTCGGTTCGATGGCGGGCGGCGCCGAGACGATGCCGTTGAACTGGTTGCCGCCAAAGAAGAAGCTGGCGATGGTGATGATGAGGATGCCGATCAGGATGGCGCCCGGCACTTTCAGGCGGTCCAGCGCGACGATGATGAAGAAACCGAGGATGGCCAGGATGGGCGCCGCCTGGTGCAAGTCGCCCAGCGCGATGATGGTGGCCGGGTTCGATACCACCACGCCCGCGCTTTTCAGCGAAATGATGGCCAGGAACAGGCCGATACCGACCGTAATGGCCGTGCGCAGCGCGGGCGGGATGCTGTTGATGATCATCTCGCGTATCTTGAACAGGCTGACCAGAATGAACAGGCAGCCGGAAATGAAGACGGCGCCCAGCGCCACTTCCCAGCTCATGCCCATGCCCTTGACCACCGTGTACGAGAAATACGCATTCAAGCCCATGCCCGGCGCCAGCGCGATCGGGTAGTTCGCGTACAGGCCCATGATCAGGGTGCCGATGGCGGCCGCCAGGCAGGTGGCGACAAAAACGGAGTCTTTCGGCATGCCCGCGTCACCGAGGATGGACGGGTTGACGAAGATGATGTAGGCCATCGTCAGGAACGTGGTCAGGCCGGCCAGCAGCTCCGTGCGCACATTGGTCCCGTTGTCCTTCAGTTTGAAATAGCGTTCCAGGAACTGCATGATTAACCCCTTGTTTTGGTAAAACCGCGCGCCTGGTCTTGGACTATGCGCATCTTTTTTTCTTGCAACAACTACTTACTTGCTTACTTGCTTACTTGATTACTTGCCTGGCGCGCCGGCCGGCTTGAAGGCCCACCAGCGGCTGCCCGCGAAATTCCAGACCAGCCCGATGCCCGTCGCCAGCACCTGCGCCAGCCAGTAATACCAGCCCAGCTGGTGTACCAGCAGCCACATCAGCCCCGTATTGATGCACCAGCCGATGCCCAGCAAGGTGAAATACTTGCTGGCCGCCTCGCCATGGCCCTTGTCGCTTTTAAACGTGAAAAAGTAATTCAGGAGGTAGTTGACGACGGAACCGAGGATGTAGCCGATGCCGGACGCGGCGGCGGCGCTGATGCCCGCCCATTCCACACCGCCCCACAGCACGCTGTATTGCACGGCCGTGCCGGAAGCGCCGACGGCGGCGAAACGCAAGAATTGGTGATGCAGGGAATGGGACATTGTCAATTTTCAAATGAACGATAGCAGGATCGGGCCAGAATAAAAAATGGCTACGATTGCTCGTAACCATTTTTCAGCCTGCATTTTACTGCAAGTTGCGCCCAACGTTCATATTCGCCGCCGATACTCCACGGCTCCGATGCCTATTTCTTGACTTGACGGCGCCGGCGCAGCCACACGCACAGCGCGATCAGCAACAAGATGGCCGCGATGCCGCCCGGCAGCATGAACGGTTGCGCCCGCGCCAGCACGGGTTTTTCGCCGCCGCTGCGCGCCTGCGCCACGTAGGCAGGCGTCACCGACACATCCGGGTTGCCATACTGTTTCAGCACGTAATTGGCGATCGAGGCGATCTGCTCGTCCGTCAAGGGCTGCACGTACGAGCGCTGGTCGAAACGGGGCATGAACGCTTCGTGCTCTTCCCCTTCGATCTTGCGCTCGACGCCAAACAGGATGGCCGAGACCAGGTTGGCCGGCGTGTTGCCGCCCGTCGCCGTGTTGTTGAACAGGGCCGGATAACTTTGCCCCGTGCTGCCGGCGCCGTTGGCCGAATGGCAGCTGACGCAATAGCCGGAAAACAGCACGGCGCCGCTATTCAAGGAATGGCGCTCGGTGGCAGCGGCCATGCCGCGCAATGCCGCTTCCTCGCTGGCGGCGCTGCCGTGGCTGAAGGCAGCCTTGGTCTGCCCCTGCGCGCGCACGGGCGGCACCGTGCGCAGCCAGGCGACGATGGCGGCCACGTCGTCGTCGCGCAAAAATTGCAGGCTGTTCTGGATGGCTTCGGCCATGCCGCCCGCCGCCTGCCCCTTGCCTTCCACATGACCCGTCTTCAGGTAAGCCGTGAGTTCCGCATCCGTCCACGCGCCGACGCCGCTGACCTTGTCGGACGTGATGTTCGGCGCATGCCAAGAGCCGAGCGCGGCGCCCGCCAGGGTCTGGCTGCCGATCTCCCCCATCAGCATATTGCGCGGCGTATGGCAGGCGCTGCAGTGCGCCAGCCCTTCGGCCAGGTAGGCGCCGCGGTTGATCTGCGCGCTCTTCGCCGGATCGGGCACGAAGCGTTTATTGTCAAGGAACAAGGTGTTCCAGCCCAGCATGGACAGGCGCACATTGAACGGGAATGGCAAGGCCGTCTGGCGCGCCGGCTCGTCGACGGGTTTGACTGCCTGCATGAAGTAGTAATACAGGTCGCCCACGTCCGCATCCGTCAGCTGCGCATAGCTGGTGTAGGGCATGGCCGGATACAGATGACTGCCATCGGCGCGCACGCCTGCGCGCAGGGCGCGCGCAAAGTCGGCTTCCGTGTAGCGGCCGATGCCGCCTTTTTTGGAGGGCGTGATATTCGTCGCGTAGATCGTGCCCAGCGGCGAATCGATGGCGTAGCCGCCCGCATACGGCTTGCCGCCCGCCGCCGTATGGCAGGCCATGCAGTCGGCCGCGATAGCCAGGTAGCGGCCCCGCTCCAGCCGTGCATCGGGCTTGGCGGCTGTGCTTGCGGCCGGCGCGGCCGGACGGTCCGGCGTCAGGGTGACGGGCGGCGCCGGCGGCACAGGTGGTAAAGCACGCGCGGCCAGCGGCAAGCCGGCCGCCAGGGTCAGGCCCAGCAAGAAACGGCGCATCATGCAGCCTCCCTTGCCAGGGTGCGGGCGATGTCGTCGGCCGCGCGCAAGCCGAGCGCGGCCATGCTGAGGGTCGTGTTGACGACGCTGGCCGATGGCATGGCGCCGCCGCCCGGCAGCCACAGGTTGGCATGGTCGTGGGCGCGGCAATTGCCGTCGACCACGGAGTCAAGACGGTTACTGCCCATGATGACGCCGCCCATGATGTGGTTATTCGCATTCAGGCTGTCGGTGATATGGAATTCCACGGCGCCGAACAGCTTGCCGATGTGTTCGAGCTGCGCATGCGCGGCCTTCGCGCCATTGCGCACGTAATCGCCCACGTCATAGTAGATGTCGGGACAGGCCAGGCCCAGCGGGTCCTTGCGCGTCTTGCTCAAGGTCAAACGGTTGTGCGCTTCGGGCAGCGGTTCCAGGCTGATCGACAGGTCCACGCCGAACGCGGCGCGTCGACGGATTTCATCGTCGAGATCCTTGCCCACCAGGCCCAGCTTCAATGACTGCTGCGTTGCAGGTCCGACCCTGGTGATGTTGTTCAGGATCATCTTGTTGGCCGAATACTGTGCGCGGAAGGCGCCGTCGCGCGGGCCCACCAGGCAGCTGCTTTGCGCGGGGCCACGGCCCGTCCAGATCGGTTCATTGGCCAGGAAGGTACAGTGGAAACCCGAGTGGTCCATCATGTTGCGGCCGACCTGGTCCGAACTGTTGGCGATGCCGTTCGGATTATTCTGGTTCGCCGCCAGAAGCAGCAAACGGGGCGTTTCGATGCCGTTGCAGGCGATGACGAAGGCCTTGCCCGTCGCCATGTGCGACTGTTTCTTGGCGTCGTACCAGTGCACGGCGGTGACGCGATTGTTCTGGTCCGTGTCGATGCGGTAGACGACGGCCTCGGCCAGCACGCCAGCGCCTTTCAGCTCGGCCCGCTCCACGTGGTGGATGCCGTTGTACATGGCGCCGATCGGGCAGATCGGCTGGCAATTGTTATTGCCGCAGCACGTGGGACGGCCCTGCCATGGGCGCGTCGAACGCCCTTGCGGAATCGGCACGGAACGGTAGCCGTGCGGGTTGACCACTTCGGCGAAGCGCTTGTCGCCATAGCCCCAGGGCACCATGTCCATCGGGTACGGCGCGCTGCGCTCGCTGGGCGACTGCAAGGCGGGATCGTTGGGGCCGGCCACGCCCATTTCCTGCTCGGCGCGGCAATAGTAGGGTTCCAGTTCATCATAGGAAATGGCCCAGTCGCGCCCGACGCCGTAATCGCTCTTCATGCGCATGTCCGACGGCAAATGGCGCCAGCACGACGCGGCCCAATGCCAGGTCGTGCCGCCCACCGTGCGCAGATAGCCCTGCTGGAAACTGCTGCCGCTGGGGCCGGACAATTCCACATAGTTATTCTTCGGAAAATACAGGGGCGCGGGCGCATTGTCCGCCTGCGGATACAGGCCCTGGAAGTCGGAACCGACGCGGTTCTCGAACGGCATGTTGCGCCAGTTTTCCACGGCTTGTCCCCGCTCGATGCGCAGGCCCGCTTCCAGCATGATCACGGAATGGCCTTGCGCGGCCAGCTGGTCGGCCATCATGGCGCCGACGACACCCGTGCCGACGATGACGACATCGGCGACGACGTCGCCATTACTCTTGAATTGCGGTGATTTCATTTTGCTTGCTTGCCTTTCGGTTCGGGAGTGCCGGTAGTGGCCGGGGCCGGTACGGGTTTGGGCGCCACGGGCGCGGAGACGCGCACGGCCGGCGGCGCCTTCAGCCACCACAGGGGGCCGTAATTGCAATAGGTCGGCACGACCTGGCCATCGGCCACCGTGCGGTACATCAAGGCTTCCGCATACGCGACGACGATGGACTTCGTGCCCTGCGCCGCATAGCCGGCGACGGTGCCCGTGTACCAGGCGGCAACGATGGCCAGCGCCAGCTCGCGCAAGCCCGCATCGGCGGCGCTGGCGGCGGCCAGCAGCGCCTTGGCTTCCTGGCCCGTGACGAGCAGCGCGCCCAGTTGCGGCAAGCGCTCGGCGAAGCCGGGCACGTTCGTGCGCATGGCTTGCTCGATGCGCGCCGCCGTCGCGGCGGACAGATCGCGGTGGCCCGTGATGGTTTGCGACAAGGTGTAGAACAGCATCGTGGCGGGCGCCAGGCCGGGCGCCGGAGCGCTGGCTGGCGCCGGCATGGCGGCCGAGAGCGGATTGCTCCAGAAACCGGCCTGCGCCAGCAAGGCGGCCAGGCCGATCAGGGCGTGGCGGCGGCTGATGCGGGGAAGGGATGAAACGGATGTTGCAGATGGTTCGCTGCCTGGATAGTTCATGAGACTCCCGCAAGACTTGTTGTTTTATTGACTTCGATGGTTGCGCCACATTGCATTTGCGCATAAATGGAACCGGTTCCACATTATCCTACAGAAGTAAATTGTCTGCCAATGTAGTATTACTATTGAGAATTTGCCCTGCGCGATGCCGGCATGGATGCCGGCTGGCTGCCCAGCAAGAACATGTGCTGGCCAGGGGCGAGATAGCGGCATCGCACGAGGGTGACGCCCGGCGATATCGATGGCCATACGGGCCTCGTGCCGGTCAGGCTGTACCACGATTTATGGGGCCGCTTGGGCATCGCCCCCACGCCGACACAGCTGCAGGCGCTGCGCACGGGGCAATGGTCACGGCGCCGCAGCATTTTCCTCGCGCCACTTGCGCACCATCTCGCTGCTGATTTCGCGTTCGTAGCAAATGGGGGCATAACCGCCCTTCCTGCTCCATGCGCTGCGTCCTCCGCAAGCGCTGCCATTCTTGGCGGCATGGTAGGGACAGGGGCAGCGCCCCGGATAGGCGGCAATCGATTCGGCGATGATCTGCTGCTTGACCTTCGCTTCGGACAAGGGCTGGCGTCCCTGGCCGCCGGCAAGGGGCCCATAGACGATGCCGGCGGCCAGCATCAGCATCAGGGCGCAGATATTCTTCATGGGAAGGCTTGTGTTCCTCGAGAGGCGGCAAATATGCCCTGCAAGTATGACAGATGCTTTTCGACACATCTGCGTGCAATGTCACAATGCAAAAAGCCCAACCGTAATGGCTGGGCTTTTCGATACTGCTGATGTTCTGGCTCCCCGACCTGGACTCGAACCAGGGACCTGCGGATTAACAGTCCGTCGCTCTACCAACTGAGCTATCAGGGAAAAGAGGCCGCATTCTATAGCGCAAATTTTCAGTTGTCCAGATTTACGCGAAAAAAATTATGCGCGGCATACCTCAGCCCGGATTTTCCTGCGGATGATAGTCGAACACGAGTACGCGGCCCAGCCATGGCTTAAGCAGCTCGACAAAAGCCTGGTGCGCGGCATGGGTCAGATACGCATCGCGCGCGCGCGTATCGGCAAAACTCAAGCTGAAGCAATCGGTAAAGCCGTCATCGAGGCCTTCCGGGCTGACGTTCGGCCCCCATTCGAATTGCAGCACGCCGGGGATGCGATGTTTAAGCTGGGAAAATTCATAGACCAGCTCGGCATGCTTGGCCGGTGTGATGTCCTCAAGAAAATCACAGAGGACGATATGGCGCAACGGGATAGAACAGGTCATGGTGGCAACTCTCCTATGGGGTTGCATTCAGGATAGCGCAAAACGGGAAAAGACACAGGCCGCAGCCCGCCATGGCGCCACTGCGGACGCGCTGCAGATATTTTTCATATGCAACATGTTATTCGGATAACATCCTAAATGGACACTCCATACCTGCCAGCAACCATCCATACCAGCCCATGACAAAAAACAGCATAATGGCCGTGTTATTCATCGCCTTGATTCCATTTTATGCATGTAAAGCACAACCCGTTCCGCTTGCCATCGACGTGCTGCTGACTCCTGACATTGGCGGGATAAAGCAGTTTGTGGAAATCAAAACAGATGACTCCAACAAGCCTGCTCTTCTCTTTCTATCGGGCGGGCCGGGAAGTTCGATGATGAAGAATGCGGATGCGTTTACCGCCATCCTGAAAAAGAGATTTACGCTTGTGCAATGGGACCAGCGCGATGCAGGAAAAACCCTGAAACTGAATCCTTCGCCAAGCCAGCCTTCCGTCGCGCAGATGGAGCAGGACACGTACCAGGTCATCACGTTTCTACAAAAAGAGCTCAAGCAGGAAAAAATATACTTGCTGGGCAGTTCCTGGGGCAACGTCCTGGGCTTTTATATCGTCAAGCATCATCCGGAACTGCTGCATGCCTATTTCGCGTCCAATCCTGTCGTGAGCCAGCTGGAAAGCGAGAAAGAATTGCTGAAAACCTTGAAAGTGCATTTCAAGGACAATGCCGTCGCCAGCCAGGAACTGGACAGCGTCAGTTTCCCGTTTGCAAGTGACGAAAGTATGTTTTATTTAAGGAAATGGCTTTTTTATAAGGATGGCAAGGAATTTGCCACGAGCGAGGGCTTCAAGACGGGCTTTCTTCAATGGTCGAAAACTTGGTCGCCAGTCTGGAACGAGGTCATGAACATCGATCTGCCCAGGACCTTGAAGAGCGTTGACTGCCCCGTGTATTTCTTCGTCGGCAAAAACGATATCCAGACCTCGACCAGGATCACGCAAGCGTATTTTGAAACATTGAAGGCGCCAAAGAAGGGGCTGTTTTTCTTTGACCATTCCGGGCATCAAATTCACCAGGATGAACCGGTGCAGTTCCAGGAAGCCATCATCAAGACATTGGATGCAGCGCCGAAGTCCTGATACGACGCCCCGTCACGGGACACCAATCCCGGAAGCGGACAGGTTGGCCTGGTCGCCGGCAATGCTGGCGGCGGCCTTGCGGATCAGCGTCGCCACCGCATGGGCTTGCGAAATGTAAATGGCATGGCTGCCGGCGACTTCGACCACCTTCGAGCCCGCGCGTTCGGACATCTTGCGTTGCATCGCCGGCGCAATCATCTTGTCCTCAGTCGCCACCAGGTACCAGCTGGGCTTGCTCCTCCACGCTGGCGCGCCGACCACGCCGGTCAGCGCGGCCACTCCCCATGGCACTTGCGATGCCGCCATGAAGCGGGCCTTGTCCCTGGGCACATCGGCCGCGAAGGCGGCCGCAAACTTTTTCTGGTCGAGCAACAGGAAGCCATCGTGCGGCGGCAAGATCGGCGGCACCGGTGCGCCAGGCGGGGCATTCTTCAGCAAGGAATCGACGGACTCGCCTTGATCCGGCACAAACGCCGCGATGTAGACCAATGCCTTGACCTTGGGATCGTTCCCCGCTTGCGTGACCACGGCACCGCCATACGAATGACCAACGAGGACCACGGGACCCGGCGACGCGGCGATGACCCGTCCGGTCGCGGCCACATCGTCCGCCAGCGATAGCGTTGTGTTTTGCGCAATGGCAACGTGACAACCCTCGTCACGCAGCGCCCGGTAAACGGCTTCCCAACCCGACCCGTCGACAAAACCGCCATGCACGAGCACGATCGTTGCTGCCCCAACACTTGTGACCTCATCCATTTCAGCCCCTCCAGGAAGTTGAAGGCGATGACAGGCCTGCCGGCGCCTTGTCGCCTCCAGCATAGCGCCGGGTGCCTGGCGGCCTATGCGCGGGATCAAGAGTGATGACACGGATGCCTCATGCAGGCTCTGAAACGCGAAAAGCCCAACCGGTGAAGGCTGGGCTTTTCGATACTGCTGATGTTCTGGCTCCCCGACCTGGACTCGAACCAGGGACCTGCGGATTAACAGTCCGTCGCTCTACCAACTGAGCTATCAGGGAAAAGAGGCCGTATTATATAGGGCAAGCAAGCACATGTCCAGATTCCCCCAGGGAAATTTCTATTCCGGACAGCAGCTGCCCGCCGACAGCGCAAAAACAAAAAAGGCCACGTTTTTCAACGTGGCCTTTCGAATTCTGGCTCCCCGACCTGGACTCGAACCAGGGACCTGCGGATTAACAGTCCGTCG